>NZ_JANJGQ010000017.1:0-99922 GCF_030847595.1 Pseudoalteromonas sp. 20-92 | reverse complement strand
AGGCAATGACTACTTAGCGTCACAAGGTTTAGTGTCATTGAGAGATATTTGGATCAATATTCATTACGGGAGATGAAGCGCCCATTGCGGACCCGCATGATGGGTGGTGTGGGGGCTGGAGGTTAGAGACCTCCGGCTACCCGATTAGGTATACTTTTCACCAAAGCTCTCGTAACACTTTGGAAAGTAACCCCAAATCCTGATTGTTGATTCAGTTTTTTCGAATTCAAATCCAATACTACTCACTATAGATAAGACATTATCGGTTAATTCAATATCAATCCATTCAACGCAAAGTAGTGGGAACGGTAAATGATAATACCATTCGCTATCCCAACCTGATATGTAGTCATTAACTACCTTAGTTCGGTAGCAAGGTGGATTGGGTAGTTCTCGCATTTCCGAGATGAGTTCATTCCATTTTGTGTTGTTGGCAGCACCAACTAATTGCTTTTCAGCAATAATCCTTTTAGCTTGCTTCACGTCCTTTTCATCGGACACTGCATCAGCCATTGGTAGAAGACTCATGTGTATACCTAACGCTTGCCTAACCAGCGCAAAATAGCAGGCTAAAATTAGCGACGAAGGAGCGCAAGCCTGCTGTTTTGCGTCCTTTGGTTTAGGCACTTGTTAAATTTCTTTTTTAGGAAGGTACTTTTCATATTTTTCTGGAAGTAACCCATACTGCCCCCATGCATCCAAGAAGCTTTTAGGGGTATCCACACCCTCCCACCCTATGTCTGAATGGAACAGTATATATCGTCCAATTTTCGAAGAATCAATGTTCTTTCTTTCATCAAATTTGGGATAAGTATATAACTTAAACTCTTCGAAGTTAGGGGTTTCGACGTAAATGATATTGCGATATGTCAATCTTCTATAGTTTGAAATTTTTGCAAAAAATAACCGAGGTAACTTATCAAAGCCATCAACAACTATGCTTGCAGGATTAAGAGCATCCCTCAGAATTCTCAAGTTTTTTGATTCAGGTAGAATATATGCTCGATGAACATTTTTATCGAAGTCCCTACAAAGCGCACCAATATTCTTTATTTTACTAGGCAGCTTAAACTCTTCTCCATTGTGTCGACCTATTGCAACATCAGTTTCAGGACCATTTTCATCTTCGACAGGCGTACGTTCATATTCCTTTAGCTTGTCGTCTTCATCTGAGATTACTGGTGGATCAAGCTGCCAGCTAGAGACAATAACTAACTCTTCATTTTCAATCGCTTTTTTTGCTTCTTCTTCATTCTTATACAGTTGCCCCTGCTTCTTTTGAACTTTGAGGCGGCAATTAACATGAGAAAAAGACGGCTTGTGCTTGTAATGGGCAGTTATAGCATTGGTTGTTATATTTTTTAGGTCTGGGGTTCTAGATAACGGAGTTGTACAAACTGGGCAATATACTTTTCCCTTCATTGCTGCTGTAAAATCCTCTGGCAACACTTGTGTAGACTCTGCCTCTAGTTGTTCTTTTGAACCTACCTCATAAAGCCAGCTATTTGAATGTAAAGCAAATGCTATAAGGTGTTTATTCTCTTCCATATATACTCCACAGCTTGCAGAAATTTAACATCTTATTGAACACCACTTCTTATTGAACACCACTTTGGGGGGTTATAACACCCCAAAGCGGCGTATATTACATTGTTCAATAATTCCACTAAGTAACTTCAATGTAAACAAGTAATTAGGCATGTAATGAAAAGCCTTTATTATTTTGCACCAAAACGACTTTTAATAATGTTATTGGACAAAGTAAAATAGCTGTTTATATGAATAGTTCAGTCTGAAGAAAAATTTTGGCTTTGTGCATTTAGCGCGTAATTAGCTAAAGCATTGGTGAGATAAGCGAGCCTTAACATATTAATGATACAGGCTCGTTGAGGTGTTTATAATAAAACGAATGAGTGAGGTGTTTACTTTATATCAAAATTCACGTGGTCAAAGTATGGATTTTGTTCACGCGTTTTAAGTACGCTGATTGTAGTGAGCGCAATGAGTTGCAGTTCGTTATTTACGTTAACAACTATGCATTCGTCTTTATTTGCATTGCGCTTTGTATCAGTGGCTACACCACATACACCATCACCATTTTTTAATACAAGCTCAATATTCAGCCTGTGCATACAGGCAATTTCAATGTAGTCATATTGGTGGCAACTGATCATAAAGCCTCGTTATAAATTACTTAGCTGATTGAAAAAGCATTAAATTAGCAATTACTGCAAGGTTGGCTATATACCAAAGATCTTTAATTACAAACATACCGAGACCATCTAATAAAGTGGCGGCACTAAATGCACCGGTTGCGGTAATTAAGAATGTTTGAGTCATTAAAAATACACTCAAACACGCTAAGCCACTTACAATAATTAGCTTTTTATTATTTAAAAATAGCCCTAAGCCTAATAACACAACAAATAATACATCAAATCCGCCAATCACGTTAGACGCGCCTTGTACGCTAAATACCGTGTATAACCACGACATAAACGGTGAGGTTTCTACTAAACTTACAATGCCTTTTGCTTCAAACTCATAAAACTTCATGCCGCCGATCCACAGTAAAACCATAGCAACCGGTATAAAGTTTAAAAGTACGTGTTGTTTGTCGGTAAGTTTTTCTTTATAAAACAAAAATAAATATAAAGGCACTACAGCAAAGTATTTAATTATGCCCTGCCCGCTACCAATGATTGGAAAGCCGCCAAGTTGCGCCATCCAACGGTTGCTGGCAAATAAGGTAAGTAATGCAACTAAACTTATAATTGCTGCAAGTAAAAGTGCTGGTGTAGGTTTCATTAGTTTAAAACGAGCGAGCACGGTGGCAAACGCTAAAGCAATCATAAATGAGCCACTAATTAAACCTAACGCAGATACAGACATTAGCGAATCAACGCTATAAAAACTAAACGTAGCCGTTAACGTATTAGGATTTGCTCCTAACGCAAAGGATAAGCCAAGTAGCAAAAAGCTACTCCCTAATAAAAAAGTAATCACGTTATTGGTTAGTTTTAAGTTCATTGTATTTCCAAGTATTCGTTAAGACTCATAAAGACCTTACGAACCTATAAAACAATTCAAGCTAACTCTTAAAAATCATAGTTGATTAAGCACACTGTAAGCTCTTATCGGGTAATGTAATCAATCACTTTAGTTTATAGTTTATTTCCTCTTTATTAATAAAATTAAATAAGTCTAATATTCATATGATGTGCGTCATCTTTTTTATTATTAAATGAAGTAGAATAACGTCGCCTTTTCAATAAACAGAATGCATGCATTTCTAAAACTTAGGGACATTTTTAATGAAGGGTACTGATATTCGAGTTACCTCTGGACTGATTTCTATAGCCATTGTTTTACTACTTTGGTTTGCTGTACCGCCTCCGCAAGGTGTTACCGAAAACGCATGGCATTTGCTCGCTTTATTTATTGGTACTGTAGTTGCCATTATTGGTAAAGCAATGCCTATCGGCGCCATTGCTATTTTAGCTATTACTTCTGTTGCGTTAACCGGCGTAACTAATGACAGCCCATCTGGCGCTATTAGAGATGCATTAAGTGGCTTTTCTAATTCATTAATTTGGTTGATTGGTATTGCCATTATTATTTCTCGGGGTTTAGCTAAAACTGGTCTGGGAAATCGTATTGGCTATAATTTTATTTCTCTTTTTGGTAAAAAAACAGTTGGTATTGGCTATGCACTCGCACTTTCTGAACTTGTTATAGCGCCTGTAACGCCAAGTAATACCGCGCGAGGCGGCGCTATTATTCACCCAATAATGAAGTCGATAGCAACAAGTTTTGGCTCGTCTCCTGAGGAAGGTACATCTCGTAAAATTGGGCACTACCTTGCTTTAGTGAGCTACCATATAAACCCTATTACATCAGCTATGTTTATTACAGCAACTGCGCCAAACCCGCTAATTGTAAAGCTGATTGCTGATGCCACCGGTGCAAATATTAGTATCACTTGGGGTACATGGGCGCTGGCAGCGCTTGTTCCTGGTTTGCTATGTATTGCCCTTGTGCCTTTGGTTGTTTATGCCATTTACCCACCTGAAGTTAAAAGTACACCCGACGCTAAAACCTACGCAGAATCTAAATTAACTGAAATGGGCCCAATGAGTTATGGCGAAAAAATAATGGTGGGTGTTTTTGCTATGCTGCTTGTTTTATGGGCCGGCGTACCTGCAATGATTTTAGGAGCTGAGTACGCGGTTAATACTACCGCAGTGGCTTTTTTAGGTTTGTCGGTTTTATTAATGACTGGTGTATTAAGCTGGGACGATGTACTTAAAGAAAAGTCTGCGTGGGATACCGTTGTTTGGTTTTCAGCATTAGTAATGATGGCCACTTTTTTAAATAAACTAGGTTTGGTAACGTGGTTTTCAACACTTGTTGAGAGCAATATTACGCAACTAGGCTTTGACTGGATTGTATCGGCGATTATATTGGTAGCTGTGTATTTTTACGCTCATTACTTTTTTGCCAGTACCACAGCACATATTACTGCTATGTTTGCCGCATTTTACGCCGCAGGTTTAGCGCTTGGCGCTCCGCCTTTATTTTTAGGTTTACTGTTAGCTGGCGCTTCATCACTCATGATGTCGTTAACGCATTACGCAACAGGCACATCACCCATAGTGTTTGGCTCAGGCTATGTATCGTTAAAAGACTGGTGGGTAATGGGCCTTATAATGAGCGTTATTAATTTAAGTGTGTGGGGAATTATTGGCGGGCTTTGGTGGAAAGCACTTGGGTATTGGTAGTATTGCCTTTGTTAGCTTGGCTTGCACATTTAATACTGCGCACTTATTTTGGTTCGTTCTACAAATATAAACATTAAGGCTGTTGCAAGGGAGCACTATGGTTTTTAAATTCATAAAAGCAGCATATTCAGACCGAGACTACTTATTAAGCCTCAGAAAACTAACTATGATTGAACACTTAGAAAATGCCGGGTTATTTTTAACAGATCAACAGCATGTTTTAAGGCTTGATGATCAATATGACTGCTCCCATCTTATAGTTATAAATGAGGTACCAATTGGTACTTTAAAATACCAAACACACGCTCAACACGTTGAAATAATGCAATTACAAATACATCCATTGCACCAAAACAAAGGGTATGGGAAAGCGGTTATTGAACAAGTTATTACAAATGCGCAGTCAAAACCCATTAAACTCACAGTGCTTAAAAACAACCCAGCATTAGGACTTTATAAGCGGCTGGGTTTTACTATAACGGATGAGGATAATTACGAGTACCACATGCAAACGCGGGCTATTCGTAGCTAAAATTAGTCGCTTTGATCTCTGAAGTCTTTTTTTCTGAAAATAGTTAAATGCCAACCCCAATGCAAAGAGCCTAATCTTAAAAAGATAGTCGTGAAAAATGAGCCTAAAATACACCAAATGTAATCTACATTAAGGCTAAATAAAGCAGCATAAACTGCGCCACCCGCTAAACACGCAGAGGCGTAAGGTTCGCTGCGCATAACAGTTGGTACTTCACGGCAAATTACGTCACGTATTAAACCACCAAATATACCTGTAGTGATACCCATGGTAATTGCGACCACCATGCCAGAGCCATTAATGAGTGCTTTTTCTATCCCCATAATATTAAATAGCGCCATACCAACAGCATCTACCAACAAAAAGTAGTAGTTATTAACGCGCGGTAAGTATCGAATAAATACAACCGCAGCTATAACGGCCCCATAGGTCGAATATAAATACTCTGGGGTAGCAATCCAAAATACCGGTTTGTTTAAAAGTATATCTCTGAGGGTGCCGCCCCCTAATGCAGTAACCGTTGCCACCACTACGACACCAAAGCCGCTAATATTTTTCTCATACCCAAGCAACGCGCCTGCAACAGCAAAAAATGCGACACCGAGTAATCCTAGTACCATAAAGTATTCAGCAGTCATCGTAATTCCTTTTTAAAAGTATGAGCAATTAGTTCAACTTACATGCCAAAAATAAAAATGACACTTACAAGCAAGTAAATCAAAAGGTTACGATTTAAAAATAGTATATTAATAAAAAATTTATCGTACCTTATAAAGTAATAAACGAAATTATTATATGTGAGTGTAGTTTTTACACATTTGTTAGAACGATGTTTGACCCGATTTAAACGCTCAATGGTATGCTCACCAAACACCATACTATTTGCTTATTGTTTAAATTTTATTGGTACTTTAAGATTGCGGCCAATTTAACTGATATAGGTACTAACAATAATGGGAAACCTTATTAAATGTTTTTTATTGCTATTTATCACGATGACAAGTGTGCTTGCTTGTGGAAATCAATTAGCAAAAGAAACAACTAATGATGATCAATACAACAGTCATAATGCTAGCTGGTTAGCAGGTTCTTGGGGCGTAACTCAAAGAATTGATGGTGGTTATAAACTAGATAAAACAGTTAATACATCTGATTGGGTTTCAGGTGCAAAAGAAATAGTTAAAAATTTACCATCGACGAGTCATGTTATTACATCATTTACGCACCCTGCCCATGCCTATCTTTTTACTCTGCGAGATAACAACAATCTTGATGTAGCGGCTATTCATCCAGATATGGTGCCTTCTATTGAAAACGAACATATTATTTTTGACGTGATTAAAGAATATCGTCGCGCTGGTAAAAAAGTCATTTTATACTTAAATGCTGCGGGACCTTCGATGATAACCGACACGGATCCTGATAATGAAAGAGCGATTAAAAAGGCGTGGGAAGGCTATTATAATTCGCAATGGAACGGCAACGAGGGCGCCGCTTGGCGTGATTTAGTATTAGGCTATGCTCAGCGATTTAATGGTTTAGTTGATGGTTACTGGTTAGATAATGTAAATAAGTTACCTGGTAAGGTATCAGATTTTGTTGCCATGCTTCGCAGTGTTGACTCAACTCTTGCAATTACTGTAAATAAAACCAAAACATATTTTAAGAATGAAAGTGATGATTTTATTTATGTTAATAGCGATAGCATTGATGACAAAGATGAAAGAGACTATAAAATAATAAAATACGCAGCAACCAATAAATTCGAAGACTTTACCAGTGGTCATATCACGCCATTAGGCCGTGGTGCCCCACCTAACTCTTGGGCTTATGAAGAATATACCATTCCAGATATGGTCAGCGCGCCTTGGGATAATTATAAGGGTAAAAATAGCGTACTAAAACATGCATGGTTTCCTATAAGAGCAAGGTGGAGCGTAGCAAAAACTGAGCTTATATTTGAAATAGAACAAGCTTACCGATTTACGCGAAAAATTACTGATGCAGGCGCTGCAATGACGTGGTCTACAACTCAAAAAAATGGGTATATGAGCATAGATGAAATGGAAATAATGCTAGAAATAGAAAACAGAATAAACAAAAATCAAAGTTATGAAGCTTACGAAAGGCCTAATGGCGCTTCTTTACTTGAAAATAACTAAACGTGCTTATATTTCGAGGTTGAATTTACAGTGATGCTTGGTTTGCAGACTGCGCAGACCCTATGTAGTGATTACGGCTAATTCGTAGGCAATATAAATTAACGACAAAACATCTTGCTCCTATTTATAGGAGCAATTTACGGTTATGTTACCTACATGGATGTAGAGTAACGCAGGAGAGTTACCTGAATCCACTAGTACACCTCGTGTCGTGATTAAACAGCCTCAAAATAGAGCAAATTTAATTCTGAAAGGTCAACGGCCCCTAGATAAAGTCGCCATAATTAATCTACATAACTCACTTTTGTTCCAGCTAAATGATCATGTAAACATCGTTTATCTTTTCCAAGTATAAATAATGGATTAACAAGACCTGCTATAAACTGACCTACCGAAGGTGCAAGTGATAATAGTTGCATAGAAAGCATGCGTTTAAAGTAAATTGTAGTAAAGCTTGCTTGTGTACCATCTAAATTTTCAATACGGATAGACATTAAAGATTTACCAATTGTTTGTCCGCGTTGGTACATAAGGTAACCATGAAGCACTAACGTGCTTAATATGCCATAACCTAGCAAACCTGCAGATAAAGTAAGTGTTGGTTGGCTTAAATTATCAAACCCTACGAGCATGAATACAGGTATAAAACAAACAACACCTAAAACGCCATCAACAATAGCAGCCACTAACCTATCTGAGCGCGTTGCTTTTTCTCCTGCTACTTTTGATACAACATTTACAGATGGGCTCTGCGCTTCTCGCGTTTTAATTAAGTTGTCTATTTCCTTTGCTCGATCTGGGTAGGCTTCGCGATCTATAGCTTTCGCTGATGAGTAAAGCTCATCTAAAGTGTAGGTAGAAAAATCAATTTGAGAGTCCATTTAAATCAAGTCCGCATTTTCATTTAATCGTAATTTAACACAATTAATTTAAGTTATTCAAATGTTTATGTGATTTTAATAACATACCATAACGTGTTGACGTTGTTATAACTCGACCCGCAAGCGTGCTGCTATATCTTGCTAAATCGCGCGTATCAGCAAATTCTTTTATATCCATTATAAAAAACATGTCCCCTTGGTCAGGTTTAATCACACCATAAAGCATTTTCATAAATGTGTTTTTACCAGCACCATTTTCACCTTTGGATCCACATATTAAAAGCATTCACTTTACCGATCTTTATTTTTAAGGCTACGCCGTTATTACCTACACCTCGACAATTTTGCCGCTTCGAATCATTAACTGACCAAGCGGTCAACAATGGCATAGTAACTGCAATAAGCTAACTAAAGATGAAAAAGTATTTTTGTTACCCGTGCGCAAACAACAAGAAAAAACATACGCCAAGCCTTTATGTATCAGGGCTTTATAAAAATTAAGGGGGTCTGTGTGATTCAATTTTTATTAAATAACACGCCAATTGAAGTACAAGAATGTTCGCCAAGTCTCACCATTTTGGACTGGCTACGCACCAAAAAAGGGAAAGTGGGCACCAAAGAAGGGTGTGCAACTGGCGACTGTGGCGCGTGTACAATTTTAGTGGGTGAAGAGCGTATAAATGCAAACGGGCAAGCTAGTTGGCAATACAAAACCATGAACAGCTGTTTATTGTTATTAGGTAATGCGCATGCAAAACATATAGTAACGGTAGAGACTGTGACTACTGGTTTATACCCAAACTTAACCGATTTACACCCCGTGCAACGTGCACTGGTAGAGTGCCATGGTTCGCAATGTGGTTTTTGCACGCCTGGTATAATAATGAGTTTGTTGGCTCTTTATATTAATGAACCAACGTACCCTGGTAAAAAAGCGGTTATTCATGCACTTGGCGGTAACTTATGCCGTTGTACAGGTTATAGCCCTATATTACTTGCAGCCGAAAAAGCCTATAGCTATGAACGTAAAGCTGAACCGTACTCAGCAATGGCCGCTCAATTTAAAGCATCACTTAATACGCAATATGATGACAATATTCCATTTTTAAAAAATGGTCCTCGCAAATTTTACTTACCACAAACGGCCCAGCAACTTGTTGAGCTAAAAGCGCTTTATCCTTATGCACATTTAGTTGCTGGTGGCACCGACTTTGCCATTGAGCTTAGCCAAAACATGCTCTTACCGGATGTAATTATTTCCCTTAGCCAAGTAAAGGAGCTTTGCACCTTGGCAGATAATAACGGTGAGCTACACATTGGTGCAGCACTACCTTATAACCAATTTGTTGAGGTATTTTATAACCATTACCCAGAGTCAAAAGAGCTATTTGAACGCTTAGGATCAAGCCAAGTACGTAACAGCGGCACGCTTGGTGGCAGCATAGGGAATGCCTCTCCTATTGGCGATCCCGCTCCCCTTTTAATCGCTCTTAATGCATCAATGGATTTATTAAGCAGCGCTGGTACGCGCACTATTAAAGTTGCCGACTACTTTATTGATTACAAAAAAACAGTTCTTAAAAGCGATGAAGTAATTAGCAAGTTCACCATCCCAAAGCGCCCAGAGTCACTAAAACTGGCGTGTCATAAAATATCAAAACGCTTTGAAGACGATATATCTACCGTTTGTTTGGTACTTGCTATAGAGCATTCACAAAACATGATTACTCAAGCCCGCTGCGCTATGGGCGGTATGGCTGCTATTCCTAAGCGCGCGCAGCATATTGAGCAAAAGCTGATATCTCAATCATTACAAGTAAGTAGTTTTATAGACGCAGCAACGGCTATTAACGATGACTTTACGCCTATGAGCGATGTAAGAAGCAGTGCGCATTACCGCACCACGGTAAGCAAAAACTTATTACAACGCATTGGTATTGAGTTTTGTGAGCCGCAAGCACGCAACAATAACAACATTGCCATTACGAGGATCTCACATGCGTCACTTTGAAATGGATAAACTAAAAGCCCAAGGTGGTAGCGTTGGACAATCTAAATATCACGAAAGCGCTATTAAACAAGTTTGTGGCAGTGCAAATTTTGCCGACGATAACCCGGAGCCTTACGGTTGCCTGCATGCCTACCCAGTGCTCGCCCCTGTTACAAGCGGCTTTATTAAATCAATAGATACAAGTCACGCACTGGCAGTTGAAGGCGTTAAACGTATTTTAACGGCCGAAGATGTACCGGGTAAATTAGATATTGGCCCGGTATTTCCAGGTGACGTATTACTCACTAGTCATGAAATTCAATACCACGGGCAACCTGTATTAATTGTCGTTGCCGGCAGCTACGCCATAGCACGTCGCGCAGCGCGTTTAGTGGTTATAGAGTGCGAGCAAACCACACCCATACTTGATATTAAAGAAGCCATTAGCAAAGAGCATTGGGTAAGGCCGCCACATTCACTTAACCGTGGTAACAGCGAAAACGCCATTAATAACGCAGCCCACCAGCTTAAAGGCGAAATAAACATAGGCGGGCAAGAACACTTTTATTTAGAAGGTCAAATAGCGCTGGCGCAACCTGATAACGACGGGGGCATTCATGTTCAGTGTTCTACGCAACACCCTACTGAGGTGCAGCACTTAGTCGCTAAAATTTTAAAAAAGCCATTTAATTTTGTAAACGTAGAAACCCGCCGTATGGGCGGTGCTTTTGGCGGCAAAGAAACCCAAGGCGCACCATGGGCATGCCTTGCTGCTCTTGCGGTTTACCACCTTGGCTGCGCAGTAAAAATGCGCCTAGCCCGTAGCGACGATTTTAAATTAACCGGTAAACGCCACCCTTTTTATAATCACTATCATGTTGGTTTTGATGAAAATGGCTTAATAGAAGGTGCCGACATTACCGTAAACGGATTTTGTGGCTACTCCCCCGATTTATCAGATGCAATTGTAGACCGCGCCATGTTTCATGCCGATAACGCCTACTACTACCCAGCCGCCACAATTAAAGGTAATCGCTGTAAAGTGAATACCGTAAGCCATACCGCATTTAGAGGGTTTGGTGGCCCGCAAGGAATGATTATGGGCGAGCTAATAATGGACGATATAGCAGCCAAATTAGGTAAAGATCCGCTTGAGATCAGAAAACTCAATTTATACAAAAAAGGCCGCGACACCACGCCGTACCATCAAACCGTAGAGCAACATATTTTAAAAGATATGATAAACCAGCTTGAGGAGTCGGGTGACTACTGGGCACGTAAAGAGGCTATTAAAGCATTTAACGTATCGTCACCTATTATCAAAAAAGGCCTTGCGATGACGCCGGTTAAATACGGTATTTCGTTTACGGTACAACATTTAAACCAAGCTGGTGCATTAGTACATGTATATAGCGATGGTTCTATACATTTAAACCATGGCGGCACCGAAATGGGCCAAGGACTAAACACCAAAATTGCGCAAATTGTAGCCCATGGCTTTGGGGTCGATTTTAACGCGGTAAGTATTAGTGCTACCCGTACCGACAAGGTGCCAAACACTTCACCAACAGCGGCCTCAAGCGGTACCGACTTAAACGGTATGGCGGCGCTAAATGCAGTAAACACAATAAAAGAGCGCTTAATAAACTTTATTACCGAGCACTTTGAAGTAAACAGCCAAAGTATTACATTTAAAGATAACCTCATTACTTTTAGTAAAGGGGAAATTAGCTTTAGCGAACTTGCAAACCTTGCTTACATGAATCGTATATCGCTTTCATCAACGGGTTATTACGCCACACCAAAAATTCATTACGATAGAGCTAAAGGCGAAGGCCGGCCATTTTTTTACTACGCTCACGGCGTAGCACTGAGTGAAGTAGAAGTAGATACGCTTACGGGCGAAAACACGGTAACCCGCGTTGATATACTGCACGATGTAGGCAGTTCAATTAATCCAGCACTTGATATAGGGCAAATTGAAGGCGCCTTTGTGCAAGGTATGGGCTGGCTAACAACCGAAGACTTACAATGGAATGATAAAGGCCAGCTTGCAAGCTTTGGCCCAGCCAACTACAAAATACCAGCCATTGGCGATACCCCTGCCGAATTTAACGTCAATCTTTATAACTCAGCAAATCCAGAAACCACCGTGTTTAGATCAAAAGCCGTAGGCGAGCCGCCATTTATGTTGGCCTTTAGTGTATGGAGCGCTATTCGTAATGCAATAAGCAGTGTGGCTGATTGCAAATACACCGCCCCACTGGATACACCTGCAACCCCAGAGCGAGTATTGAGTGCAATTGAGCAAACCGCGAGCTGGTTTAAGGAGCATCAACATGACTAATTTAAATGAGTCGTTTCAGGGTTTTCATACACAAAATTGGGCGCAGGCTATAAACGAGCATGAACAAAGCGGCACTAACTATGTAATTGCCACGGTGCTTGGCACCAATGGCTCAACCCCACGCGGCACAGGCTCAAAAATGGTAATAAGCGGCGAGCATATTTACGACACTCTTGGCGGTGGCCACCTTGAATACGTAGTAATAGAAAAAGCCCGCGAACTACTTGCCAAAGGCGAAGCCGCCCAAGTAATTGAGCAATTTAACCTAGGTGCAAATTTAGGCCAGTGCTGCGGCGGAGCTGCCACCGTTATGCTTGAATGCATGCAATGCGAGCGCTTTACCCTCGACATTTATGGCGCAGGCCATGTAGCACAAGCGCTTATTGGTATATTGGCACAGCTGCCTATGCGCATACGTTGGATAGATAGCCGCGCAGATGTATTCCCACAGACTATTCCAAATAACGTAGTAAAAGTGGTTGATGAAGAGCCCACAGAACAAGTAAAGCGTGCACCTAAGTCTAACAACTACTTAATATTGACCCATAACCACCAGCTCGACTTTGCACTCACCCAAGCCATTATTAAACGCGCTGATGCCAATTGGCTGGGCGTTATTGGCTCTGACACTAAAGCAAAACGTTTTAAACAACGCCTAGCACATCGCGATTTTACAGCCGCTCAAATACAACAAATGACCTGCCCTGTTGGGCTTAAAAATATTACGGGCAAATTACCAATGGAAGTGGCTATTTCGATTAGTGGACAGCTAATTGGCCTTTATCAGGCTATGCAAACCCAAGCGCCAAAACGCCAAGGCTTGCAATGGCGCACACTAAAAAATGCCTTAATTAGCACCACGCAGGAGGAAGTAGACGCATGAGCAGTTTACAAATAAATACGCTAAATGATGCACAAGCAAAACAAGCACTTGAGCATTGCTGCGCGGCCCCTAACTGGGTAGCGGGCATGATAAAAGCAATGCCATTTAAAAGTGCTCAACAGCTGTTTGAATGCGCACAAAGCATATGGGATAGCCTTGGCGAGAGCGACTATTTAGCTGCCTTCGAAGGCCACCCGCAAATAGGCGACTTATCAACCCTTAGCAAAAAATACGCTGCTACCGCACAAAAAGCGGGGCATGAGCAATCGGGTATGAGTAAAGCAAACGAAGCCGTACTTACCAAAATGATTGCCCTTAATAAAGAGTACCTGAACAAGTTTGGCTTTATTTTTATTGTGTGCGCCACCGGTAAAACGGCCGAACAAATGCTCGAACTCATAGAGCAGCGCATACACAACACCCGCAGTACAGAGCTAAATATAGCCGCGGGCGAACAAGCCAAAATAACAAAAATAAGATTGGAGTCACTGCTATGAATAAAAGTATGAGCAAAAGCCCTATAACCACCCATATACTTGATACCAGCACCGGAAAGCCAGCAGCAAATGTTGCTGTTAAGCTATTTAAACTTACAAATAACGAATGGGTACAACTAACCCAAGGCAAAACCGATTCCGATGGGCGTATTACTGATTGGCTAAATACAGAAGTAGAATTTGCAACCTATAAGCTAGTATTTGATTTAGATAGCTATTACCAAAACCAACCTACCCCTGCGTTTTACCCAGAGGCGCAAATAACATTTAGATTACAAGATACTAAACATCATCATATCCCATTGTTGCTTAGCCCGTTTGGCTACTCTACATACAGAGGTAGCTAACTATGAGCACACAAAACAATAATGACTTAACAGTAGTTTGTGCCGATATACTCGACTTTGTTGACGACCCTGCCATTTCTGGCGAAAACGCCCATCGTTTTTTTGAAAAGGGCGCATTAGTTATCAAGCACGGCAAGGTAGTTAAACTTGGCTATGAGCAAGACATATTACCTACAATTGATAAATCAGCACGTGTTATCCGCCACGATGGCAAACTCGTTATGCCTGGTATGATTGACACACACATACATTTACCACAAACCGAAATGGTGGGTGCGTACGGCGAGCAACTGCTAAGTTGGTTAACCGAGTATGCGTTTCCGACAGAGAAAAAGTTTACATGTAAGCATTATTCAAAAGAGATCTCTAACCGCTTTTTAGACGAGCTACTGCGCAATGGCACAACCACTGCTCTTGTATTTGGCACTGTGCACCCGCAATCGGTTGATGCGTTTTTTAAAGAATCACAAAAACGCAATTTACGCATGATTGCCGGTAAAGTAATGATGGATCGTAACTGCCCTGACGACTTATCTGATTGCGCGCAAACAAGTTATGACGAATCTAAAGCCCTCATCGAAAAATGGCACAATGTTGATAGGTTAAGCTACGCAGTTACACCACGCTTTGCTCCTACATCAACCCCTGAGCAACTTCAAAAATGTACTCAGTTGCTTGAAGAATACCCAGACACCTACCTGCATACACACTTATCTGAAAACAAAGACGAGTGCGAATGGGTAAAAGGGTTATTTCCAGAGTTTGATGATTACTTAGGCGTGTACGAGCAAGCAAAAATGGTACGTAAACGCTCAGTATTTGCCCATAGTATTCATTTATCTGAGCGCGAGCTTTGCTGCCTTGCAGATAACAATGCGGCAATATCGCACTGCCCTACCTCAAACCTATTTTTAGGATCAGGACTTTTAAATTTAAAAGCCTGTGAAGAGCACGGCATAAACGTAGGCATGGGTACCGATGTAGGCGCAGGAACAAGCTTTTCTATGCTACAAACAGGTAACGAAGCGTACAAAATTCAGCAATTACAAGGTCAAAAGTTTTCAGCATTTAAAGGGTTGTATTTAGCAACACTCGGCGGTGCTAGAGCACTTGATTTAGAAGGGACAATTGGTAATTTTGAAGCCGGTTGTGAAGCCGATTTTATTGTAATGGATTGTTCAGCAACCCCATTTTTAAAATTTAGAATACAGCATGCCAAAACCCTGCATGAAAAACTGTTTGCAATGATGATGTTAGGCGACGACCGCTGCGTTGAGCAAACCTACATTATGGGTAAAAGTGTCTATAAGCGCGATGATAACAATCAATTTTCAGACACCCGCTCACCGGTATTAGAAGAGGCTTAACCGTTATGGAAAACTATTTATTTGAGCTTGCTCATTTAGTACTGCGTTATTTTCATGTTATTGCTGGTATAGCCTGGATTGGCGCTTCATTTTATTTTGCATGGCTTGATAACAACCTACAAACACCACCGCAATGGAAAATAGATAAAGGCATAAAAGGCGATTTATGGGCCGTGCATGGCGGTGGCTTTTACGAAGTGGCTAAGTATCAAAATGGCCCTGAACAAATGCCTCATACCCTGCATTGGTTTAAGTGGGAAGCGTACACAACCTGGATCACCGGTATATTACTATTTAGCTTACTTTATTATGTTGGCGCCGATGTGTATTTAATTGATAACAGCAAAAGTGAGCTAAGTAAATTTGTAGCTATTGGCGCATCACTTGGTTTTATTGGCTTAGGCTATGGTGTTTATCGTTTATTGTGTAAAAGCCCACTGGTCGAAAACGGCAAAGTGTTTATTGCTGTAGTTATTGGTTTATTAGCTCTGTGGACTTTTGGGGTTGATCAATTATTTAGCGACCGCGCTGTGTATATTCATGTAGGTGCACTTATTGGCACGTGTATGGTGGGTAATGTGTATCACATTATTATGCCAGGCCAGCGCTATATGGTGAGTGAAGTAGAAGCGGGTAGAATCCCTGATTCAGCGCCAGGTTTAAAGGCAAAGCTGTGTTCTATACATAATAACTACGCCACGTTACCTGTGGTATTTATTATGCTTAGCAATCACTTTCCTTACACGTATAGCCACAACTTTAGCTGGCTTATTTTAATTGCGCTGTTTGGTATTGGTATGTGGATACGCCATTACTTTAACTTAAAGCATCAAAGCGTTAATAAGCCCTCAGTACTTGTAAGCGGTATTGCAGCCTTTTTTGCTCTTATGCTCGCCATAGCCCCTTGGCCCAGTACACCAACAAATGCAGGCGAAAGCGCGCCTTTACAAGCAAGTATTACCGACGCACAAGCGTGGGATATAATTAGTAAGCACTGTACGCAGTGCCACAGCGAAACACCCACCTCTGAGCTTTTTCAAACAGCGCCGCTAGGCTTTAAGCTCAACTCTATTAGTGATGTAAAAAAAGCCAGCACGCTTATTCATACCCGCGCGGTTATAACCAAAGATATGCCACTGGCCAATATGACCAAAATGACTGACACAGAGCGCGAAACGCTCGGGTCTTGGCTCACAGCACTTAAAAAGGAGCAATAAAATGAGTGAGCAATTTAAACACTACCCGCGCGATTTAATTGGTTATGGACCAGATGTACCTCATGCAAATTGGCCCAATAAAGCACGTATTGCCGTGCAAGTAGTATTAAATTACGAAGAAGGCGGCGAAAACTGCGTGCTGCATGGTGATGCAGCCGCTGAAACGTTTTTATCAGAAATAGTCACTGCCCCGCATGTTGAAGACCGCCATATAAGCATGGAGTCTATTTACGAATATGGCTCACGCGCTGGCGTGTGGAGGCTACTGCGTTTATTTAAAAAATACGATATACCGGTCACCATTTTTGCAGTGGCGATGGCCCTTGAGCGCCACCCCGATGTAGCTAAAGCCTTTGTTGAAGCAGGGCACGAAATTGCAAGCCATGGCCTGCGCTGGATTAATTATCAAAATATAGATAAGCAAACCGAGCGCGAGCATATGCAACAAGCCGTTGACGTCATTAAAAAGCTCACAGGTAAAAAGCCCAAAGGCTGGTATACCGGCCGAACTAGCCCAAATACCGCAGCACTTGTAGTTGAAAATGGTAATTTTTTATATGATGCCGACGATTACAGCGACGACCTACCTTTTTACAGTATTAAAGAAGGTAAGCCACAACTCATTGTGCCCTACACGCTCGATGTAAACGACATGCGCTTTGCTGCCGTGCAGGGCTTTAATGCCGGGGATCAATTTTTTAATTACTTAAAAGATGCATTCGATACACTATACGAGGAAGGCGATCCACAAGGTGAAAACGCCCCAAAAATGATGTCGATAGGTTTGCATTGTCGCCTAATTGGCAGACCAGGAAGAATAAAAGCATTAGCACGGTTTTTAGAATATGCCCGATCGCATGAGCAAGTTTGGTTTGCCACGCGTGAACAAATAGCCGAGCACTGGCTTAAAACCCACCCGTATAAAAAAGCATAGCTGTAATCCATTAAAAATAAATTCTAATTACTTATTACCCTCATCGTAAACATAAAAAAGCCCAGCTTTGCTGGGCTTAAATTACTTTAGATGTAATAAAATTTATTCAAAAGAAACGGTGATGATATTCGAACACACATTTTCTGTTACACATAATTGGTAATCGTACGATGGTAACGTAGCTCCACGCACGTAATCACGGTAACGACCGTTATCTGGAACGGTATCAACTAACTCGCCATTACGGTAAACGCTTAATGACTCTGCACCCACTTCTTCCCAGCTAAGTTCTACACGCATCGTACCTAAACGTGTTTTGTTAGCGCGTTTTAAGTTCAGCTCAAGGGTCACGTCACTTACAACAACCGTTTGAGTAAATGAATCAGTATTACCTTCACTATCTGTAACCGTTAACTCTACATCGTAACTACCTGATTGGGCATAGGCATGTACTGGTCTTGAGTCAGTTGATGTTGCACCATCACCAAAGTTCCAGCTCCACTGTGTTATATCATTATTAGCATCACTGCTTGTGTCTACAAATGCAGCGGTTAACCCTTGTGTATCAACAGTGAAACTAGCAAGAGGTGGTTGTGAACCTACTTCACCAATAGCACTGAACGTAAGTGACCAACTATTAATATTGCCTGTATCTATACCTGCCGTATCGACAACATTTAATGTCCAATCACCGGTTCCTACTTCGCCATTAAATACACTTGATGTAAACGTTTTAACAATATCGTCTTCGCTACCACCTTGATTACTTTGTAGAGTGACTTCAGAGCCTTGCGGTGAAATAAGTGTAAGTACTAAATCGCCAGACCACGTATGTGTGATATTTACATCTGCTGAAGTACCAAAAATAGTTAAATCATCAGCAACTGTGATAACCGAATTAACGCCTAATGGATCGTTATCAGGGATCGGTAGATTTTCTTCATTACTATACGTAAAGTCATTTAAACCAGCAGGTTGTAACATTAAACTTACTGTTTTTTCTTTAACAATATCATCTGAAGTTGCTGTAACAGTAAACTCATAATCACCCCATGGCGTATTTTCATCGGTCTCAACACTAAGCTGTACTGTTTCGCCTGGACGTGCTGTTAATGCAGATAAATATGCACCACCAAGACTAGATGTTAGATCAAGTGTTACTTCACCATCCCACTGTGCAATAGAACCTATTTCAAATGTATACGATGCAGTTTCGCCTACTGTTTTTTGCTGTGATACAGGTGTCACAGACATTATAAAACTCGGGGTTGGGTCTGCATCAAGTAATGCTTGGTTTGCATTGAGTCGAGTGCCAGCAACCGTTTTACCTTGTAATGCAGTATTTACATCACCACTGCTCATCAATAACTGTTTAAGTTCTGTGGTTGTTAAATCTGGGTTGATTGACAACACAAGTGCAGCAACACCTGCAACATGAGGTGTTGCCATTGAAGTGCCTGAGTAACTAGCATAACCGTTACCCGGGACTGTTGATAAAATAGCACTACCGGGTGCCCCCATATCAACACTGGTTAAACCCCATTGTGAGAAGTCAGATAAATTATCGCTGCTATCAGTGCTCGCAATAGAAAAAACACTCTCGTGTTCATAGCTTGATGGGTAATGCGGGTTTGCATCATTATCAACTGCATCATTACCGGCAGCGGCAACAAATAAAATGTCAGCTTGCTCACTTACTGTAATTGCATCAGCTAAAGCTTGGCTAAAACCACCACCACCCCAACTATTGTTTAGAACACGTAAATTAACACCTGAATTTTTAAGGTTAACCATATAGTCAATACACTTAATTGCATCTGATGTTGAGCCATTACCAGCCGCATCTAAAAACTTACAACCAACAATAGATACTTCTTGGTTTACACCTACAATACCCGTTGAATTGTTACCGCTTGCACCGATTGTGCCTGACACATGAGAACCATGTCCTTGGTCATCCATTGGGTCGCCAGCATCTGTAATCGCGTTAATACCATGAATATCATCAATATAACCATTGCCGTCATTATCAATACCATCACCAGCAATTTCGCCCGCATTAACCCATGCGTTATCAACTAAATCGGGATGACTATAATCAACACCTGTATCAATAACACCCACTACAACATCGCGGCTACCGATAGAAATGTCCCACGCTTCAGGTGCATCAATATCGGCATCTGTAACACCACCTGTTTGGCCCTCATTATTTAAACCCCATAGTTCATCAAAACGAGGATCATTAGGAGAGCTTGTAGCAATACTCACTCGGTAATCTGGCTCTACATATTCAATAGCTTGATTTGACTTCAAACGCTCAATAGCTTCTTTGGTACTCATACCAGACACTTTAAACTTAGCTAAACGGCCCGAAAATAATGACGTAAAGTTATCATCAACCTCATCATTATTTAAATCCGATATTTTAGCTTTAACCATAGCGCGTACTTGTTTACGCATTTGTGGCGTTGTATTTTTTTTATATTTAACAATTATAGAGTCACTACTTGCAGTAACTTGTTGCAGTGCACCTGCATCAGGTAACTTTGCAGAAGCTAAACAAGGTAGTAGCGCGAGCGTAATAATAGATAATTTTGTTTTCATTGTTCTATCCATAGTAGGGAAGGCTTAGAAACACTAAGCAAGTTTTTCACTACTTCAAGTACAAGGGATCACATGGCAAGATATAAGCAAACAACCAAACACCAAATTAAACAAGTAATAAAGATTAAAAATAACAAAAAACCATTATTTTTAACTAGAATTGGCAAAAAAAAACACCTAATACAGTCATTATAATGAATTTATTACACTTACCTCTACCCAATATAGGGTCATGTTTTTTTACTGCTTTTTTCGAATAAAATCTAAAAAAGCAAGGTTATAAGCTTAACCATTTGAAATATAAAATAAAAAAAATTGGTAAAAAATGATGATTTAAGAAATTCATATTGAGGAATACAGTTAGTACTTGATTATGAATTTAAGCTTAAACTTTGTCAGTGTTAGCTTTATGACAAGACTCGTTTTTACTCAATAATCATATATTTCGCTTCACTCACTTACATAAGTAACTAAAGCGGATCACAAAACATTATATCGGCACGGCATGCTGAGACAGCAAATACCTTATTAAAACCTATAACATTTAAGGTGTTTGATTTTATCATTTCAAGGAGAAAAATAATGAAGTTGAACAAATCAATTCTAAGCTGCGCGGTTGCAATTGCAATGAGTACTAGCTTTGCCTCATATGCTGAAACAGGTAATAAATCAGTATCTAGCTCTGAACTTAACACCAAGGTATCTATTGCAAGTACAGCTAATTCAATGACACTTGCTCAAACATTAAACAACAATACGGCATTGTTAATACAAAATGGCGATAGCAATACCATGCTTGTCACAACAACAGGCAATAATAACGATACAGAAGTAACCCAAGCACAGTTTGGTAACTATGCTGAAGTAACTACAATTGGTGATAGCAACTCACAAGCATACGCTCAAGATGGTACTGCGAATGGATTAATAACCGAAGTTACTGGTAATAATAACCTCTTACTTGTAACACAGGTTGGCCAAGGTGTTTTGGTCAATAACGAAGCTATAAATACAGTAACTGGTGATGACAACTTGATTGAAGTAGAACAAGGCACTGGCGGTCATTGGTTCTACAACATGGATATGCAAGGTAATGGCAACGAAATAACTTCGCTGCAAACGGGTGAATGGCATGAAGCTGAAATAACAATGCTCACTGGCGATCAAAATACACTCGATTTAGAGCAAGCAGGTTACTGGAACACCTTTAAAGTCAGTTCTTTACAAGGTAACGACAACGAGCTTGATATTGAGCAAGATGGCGATCGTAATGCGGTAACACTCAGTGCTATTTCTGGCGACGCTAACGAGTTTTCCATTGAACAAGATGGCAATACAAATGCTGTAACATTTGCAGCGGTTGTGGGTAATGATAACGAAATAGACATTGACCAAGAAGGCAGTAACAACACCGCAGACTCAGCGTTATTTGAAGGTCAAAACAATGAAGTAACCATTACTCAAGTAGATACATACAACACTGCTACCGCTGAACTTATTGGTGATAATAATGAGCTAACAAGTAATCAAAATGGTTTGTTCAATGACGCTTACATGGGCGTGTTAGGTTCTGATAATGAATTTACGATTGATCAGGTAGGTGAATTTAACTCAGCACATTTAGTTAACTTCAATGGCTCTGATAACGACATAAATCTAACACAAACAGGCCAAGATAATACCGCTGTTGTGGAGTCGTCTTACCCAGACACTTCACTTACTTCAAACGATAACGATATTGATATTGTTCAAGATGGTTCTCTAAATGAAACAATGCTAACACTTGCTGGCATTTTAGACAGTAACGGTAGTCAAATTGATATTGCTCAAACTGGCGAAATGAATGTTATTGATTTAATGGTTGAAGGCAACGACCACAGCATTGATATTTCACAACAAGGTGAAAATAACTGGGTTGGCGGAACAGAGCAATCAGCCTTTTTAGTTGGCGGTGAAAACGTATCATTTAGCGTAACTCAGCTGGGTAACGATAATATTGTTGAAGGCGCTGTCATTGGCTTTAACAGTACAGTATCTGTTACTCAAATGGGTGATGGTAATACGGCAACAATTACACAAATGTAATTGCAAAGGTTGGGGAGAGTAACTCTCCCCTTTTAATTATGAACAATAAAAAAAATAGCTTCGCTGGTTTCTTATTCGTAATTTCATTATCTTTTAGCACTGCAGGTTATGCAGCTGATGAGTTGGAAATAGACGGTTTATTACTCGATAGAAGCATTAGTCGCTTTGGTCATCAATTTTATTACGAGTTCTCAAATTACTGGCGAGACTTACCCTCAACTGCAGGGTTTAATATTGAAATTAAAGAAACAGTAATCCCAAAAGCAGGCACTAAACTTTCTTTAATAATGAACAATAGACTGGTGTATGCAACATACTTAGGCCGAAGGTTAGAGCCATTAGATGAACGTGTTGAACAAGCCGTGTATACCGTAATTGATGCAATGGCTCGTGAAAATATGGCAGTGTCGTCTCCCGATATGGCCATAAATGGATGGTAAAATGAGAATAATAATATTTATAATAACAACATTAAGCTTTTCAGCCGCCGCGACTGAAATAATTTATACCCCAATTAACCCAAGCTTTGGCGGTAATCCTCTCAATGCGAATATGCTACTTAGCAAAGCACAAGCTCAAAATAAACATAAAGCGCCAGTAATAGAAAAAAGTTACACCGAGCAATTTCAAGATTCTTTAGAACGCACTTACTTAAATCGAATGGTAAGAGAAATAACAGATATGGCGTTTGGTGAAAACATAGACGACAGTATTTTCAATCAAGATTCCATATTTATGAGTGGCGATTACCAAATAGAAGTTATAACCAGTACCACAGATAGCATTACCGTAAGAATAACAAATATAATTGATGACACCGTGGTGATCATTGAAGTACCGAGGTTTGGATAATGTATAAACTACTTATAACAATTGTAGTTCTTAGCTTAACGGGCTGCGCAAGTTTGGGAAATTTAATACCACCACAGCAGCAGCAAGCAATGAGCTTAGAACCAACAGAAATTTTTTCTGATTTAAAAAACCTACCCAAACCCATGGGTAGTATTCCTGTTTCAGTTTATTCATTTAGAGATCAAACAGGTCAATATAAACCGCAAACAAATGTGAGCTCATTTTCTACCGCTGTAACTCAGGGGGCTAATTCAATACTAATACAAGCCTTACATGAGTCGGATTGGTTTACACCGGTTGAACGTGAGGGTCTGCAAAATATACTAACAGAGCGAAAAATCATTCGGGCGGCTCAATCAGATAATCCAAATCAACCAGATTTACCCCCATTAACAACCGCCAAAATAATTTTAGAAGGCGGTATTATTAGCTACGACACCAATGTAAAAACAGGTGGTTTAGGTATGGAATACTTTGGAATAGGCGCATCAGAGCTTTACCGTGAAGATGCTATTTCAATATACTTACGTGCTGTTGATGTACGAACAGGGCAAGTATTACTATCGGTAGCAACCAGCAAAAAAGTACTGAGCCAAGAAATGCGTGCCGGATTTTTTAGGTACGTAAGTTACAAACGATTAGCTGAAGCAGAAGCTGGCTTTAGTGATAACGAACCTATGAGTATTTGTGTTACCCAAGCAATAGAAAAAGCACTTACAGACCTAATAACAAAGGGCATTGATAAAGGGTTATGGGCCAAAAAAGTAAGTTAATAATTAAGATAAATAAGGCTACTTTTAAGTCGCCTTATTTATACAAAAATTTGATCCTGAAAAGGTTATTTAGCCATTGGCAGTAAAACAGAAATATAACGTTGTGCCCAATTAGCTAGCTCTACTCGATTACGCGAACTAGTTTTTTTAAACGCACTGTATAAATGGGTTTTTACTGTGTGATCACTTATATTAAGTTTATCGGCAATAGCATTATTACTGGCACCTTGCGCTATGAGATAAATAACCGATTTTTCTCGTTTAGTTAAATGATCATAATCATCTTTTTTTATTTCTATACCATCGTACAAACTGTTAAATGATGATGCTACAGCCAAAATATCATTGAATGCGATTGAAATAATTTTTCGTGCAAACCAGAGTTCACCAGCATTTATTCTAACTAACCCTTTAAAAATAACTTCTGGAGGATCCGATTTATAAAATACGCCATTGAAATGATTGAGAAGTAAGTTCTTTTCACATACCGTTTCTCGCTCAACATTAAAGACAACAACGTTACAGTGCTTCGCTAAGCAAATTAAATCAGTGGGAATAAGGTCTTGCCAATTATTTTTAGTGCCATCAATCAAAAACAAATCATAATGCGATCGTTCTTCTAGCTGAGGTACTGTGTCATCCATTTTTATATCGGTAAACAGCGCTTGTAGTGTTCTTAATATAGCGGTGTAACTATGAGAGTGGAAAGATGACTGAAAAGTTGTTCTTACAAACACGTGATTTTTATGTGACATAAATTTCATCCATGAAACGTTTATGCAACATTACCTAAGTTATAGGTAACATACAATCCGATAATGGTATTAAAACACTGTTATTCTTTCTCATCCTAAGATAGATAAGAACCAATTAAATCAATATATAACCTTCATTAACTTTGTTTTCGAAATTGCTTTTATAAGATAAATAACAGATCGGATTAGTGGCTTAATAACCCATAAAGCCTTAAATATACATGAGCGTAAACTAACCTTTAGGATTGATTACTCAATACTCGCTTTTAATTTATTTAACGCATCAACCGAAAAACCTCGGTCATAAAAATATAAAATTTCGCCGCTGCTATTTATAAGTACCACACGTGAGTTATTTGGGCTTTGATTACCTGTAAACTTTTGTACCGCTTCACCATCTTTATAAATAGTAATTACCCCACCCCATAATTCTTTAGGTATGCCTTTGCGCATACCGCTGTCTATAAATGTGCTAAACATACGTGGTGCCATACCTGCAATGGTTGGTAGTTCGTAAGTTGGAAGCGTTACACCCGCCATATCTAAACCAATTAACCAACGGTCTATATCAAACTGGCTGTCTTGCTTGTAACCAATAAGCAGCAGTGTTTTATCTGCCTTAAAGTCGCGGGGTATAGTCACTATGTTTTGCTCTAAGCTTGCGCCGCTAATATTGGGAAACTGCTTACCTGTAACTTGCTGATTTGGGTACTGCGATGTACATGCGCTCAGTAATACAAAAGCAAAAATACTTAGTATTGATTTCATTATGATTAAGTTCCTAACATTTTAGTTTTATAATAACGTTGGTTTATATGTTTTATAAATTACAAATCTCTAAGTTCAAACACTCTGTTTTGCCATATATTCATGAAACTTATCAACCTTCATTGGTCGGCCGTACTTCCAACCTTGCCCGTAATGCACACCCGCAGTTTTTAAAATAGCTTCTTGCTCACTAGTTTCGATGCCCTCTGCAACACAGGTATAATTAAACTTTGTCACAAGCTCCATAATGTTCGGGATCATAGAAGCCTTTAAACCCTCAGTTGCTATATCTTGCACAAATGTACGGTCTATTTTTAACTGATGAAAGCTCAAATTTTGTAAATTTTTTAAATTAGAATAACCCGTACCAAAATCGTCTAATGACAAGTTAAAACCCGATTTAACCAACGTTCTAAAATGTGCATGAGCAATACTGGTATCAAGGTATTCATCTTCGGTAATTTCAAGACAAATAATAAATCGAGAATTAGTAAGTTCAGAAACTTGCGTTAAAGATGATACATTTCCTTGCTCTACATCACATGGAAATATATTAAGCGATACTTTAAAACCCTCAGGTAAAATATCAATGGCTGTAAGTTCCTTAAGCACCTTTGCAATCATTGCTTCAGTGAATTTCCAAGTTAAATTATTTTTTCTGAGTAACGGAATAAACTGATCTGGGTAGAGTGTTCCATATTTATCTTTAAAACGAGCAAGTACTTCACAACCTATTACTGTGCCTGTTTGCAAACAAATAATAGGTTGGTAGGTCCAATAAAAAGAGTTTTTGTTTAAACCTAAACGAATACGATTAAATGTAGAACGACGATCGGCAATCAGATTATCAACAAGTAATGCACTCGATACTCCAGCCAAACAGGTTAAAATGAGGGATATAATTAGTAAAAAGTGATTTTTAGCAAAAAATTTATTCCAAGGCATATGAAGTGCAACGCAGTAATTGCTATTTTGTTCACTGCATATCAGCTGCCTTTCATAAGGAAGATAAACATTATTGACTAACGTATCGTAAACACCACTTTGCCCTGCCAAATGATTAATAGAACGCTTATGTTTATAAACAACTTCCCACATGAGTGAGCTAATTACGTCATCATTGAATACTTTAGTATCTATTATTAGGTTGTAGTCACCTTGACGCACTATAATAACTTCCATAAGGCGGTCACTAAACAACAATAAATACAATTGAGGTTCAAAGCGTACTCGAATATTTTCATCTACAATAATATAATCTGGGCTTTTATCATTAATAACTTTATCTAACAACCCAGCTCCTGTAGTACATACAAGCTGATCGTTCTTAAAAAAACCTATATCTATTACATATTTTGCATCAAATAAAGCACGACGCATCTCAAGCAACGTTGCTTGGTCACATTGTTTAAAACCGAGGTTATTTAATGGAGTAAGAATTCTGCGCCGTTCTTGTACTGCGGTATCGATATGCTTAACTAGGTGTGTAGCGTCTTCACTTATTGTAGCTGCTAGCTTTTGGCCTGCAAAATAAAGTAGTATCAAGCTCCCTGTCACAAAAACCAAGATGCCAGTTAGCAGTGCTATTATTGATTTCTTATGGCCTTTTTTCATCGTATCCTTACTAATATAGTGTGTGCTTTAAATACACATTTTATAAATACATAATGACTTAAAAAATAAATAAATGGCTTAACCAAGTTTACTTTTTCACAACATCGTAAAGCGCTTTGGCTATTACTTGATGCTGACTTTCACAAATATGAATTCCATCTTCTATTGATACGTGCACTAAAGATTGAAGATCAATAAATATAATTTTTTTATTTTGTGCAATATTTTTGAATTGCTCTTTCAGCGCAACGTTTTTGCACTCCGCACCTTCATAAATGTGCTTGTAAGGGCCTCTACAACGTACATAGGCCGGGCTCAAAATAATTATTTTTGGCTTTTCATCATGTTGATTATTTAAACTATAAAAATCACAAATATCATTAATTAAATTATTTAGCCCCAGAGCAATGCATTCTGGAGCTAAATTAAAACGCTTTTTCAGATCGTTTGTCCCAAGTGCAATAATAATTACATCGAGCGCATACTCTTCCAAATAAGGTTTTAAATAACTAACACCCGAAAGTGAACCGTTATACGGCGGATGGTTTACTAAGGTACGATTGGGTTGCCCTGCTTCAATAATATTAAAGCCTGACCCTAATTTTGTGGCTAATTGTGATGTCCAACGAATACTTTCGTCAAAACGCCCTCCTGTAACGGGGTTTAAACCCCAAGTATTAGAGTCGCCAAAGCATAAAATGTTTTTTATCATTAAAATGGATTCAACGTATAGCCTTGCTGTTGTAGTTGGGCATGAGCAGTCATCGCAGAAAGTGACATTTTAACGCCAGAAATAAGCTGTTCAGGAGTAACTTTAAAATGTGTAGCTGACTGACCACACACAAAAACCTGTGTATTATTTACGAGTAATTGTTCAATTAAGTACCGGTTTTTATTATCAATATTAAATCGTTTTTTATATTCGCTATTAGCTAACACGTCAACACTTGCGCTACCGTGCACAACTAAAGCGAGTTGTATATTTTCAGGCTTTACACCATGCGCTACATGCATGTTAATAAAACGCGCTAACGAGTTTATTGAATTATTTTGCGCGCCTTCTTTAGCGCCATCAGCAACATCAAAAGCTATTCTAAACGAGGTAGAAGCACTAATTGGCTCGTGTTTTGGTACATTATAGAAGCTGCCAAACCCTTTGATCGGGAGGTCATTAGCTTGTGAAAGCGGACTAATAAGTAAAAGTAATAGTAAGTATTTCATAAATCCTGTGTTTTTAAGTAATCAAGCCTATTTAATATACTACCAAAAGCAGGGCGTGTTGATCTTTTTGGATAAAGTTCGTTCAAATTAAAGACTGTTTAATTACGGTGCAAAACTTGTAATCAATAAATGAAAGAAGTGCAACACCTTCGCTCTGCTCGAACAGCGTTTATGGGATGTTATTTCTATAAAGGAGTAATAACACGCAGCCGCTATATTGCCTGCGTGTTAACATCTAAAAATAAACACCCCGTCGAGGAATAGGTTGTTTATTATGCTACCGATTGCGTATTTTTATGGCTATGATTTACAAAGCGCATACCTAAATAACCAAAGGTTTGCTTAAACATCTGTACAAAGGCATCAGGGGCTTCAAAAGAAGAGGCATTTGATAGCAACGAGAACTCTTTTGTACGTAACGCGCGTAACTTAGGCTTTAAGTTTTCGTCGTCCATGTAATCTGTGATCCGATCGATAAATGATTTCATTTGTACCGTGGTGTTATACCAATACACGGGGGATGCAAAAATCCAATGTTCATAATCGAGTAACGACTCAAAAACAGTATAAAAATCATCATTTTTATAGTTCTTACTATAGCAGTATGGCGGTATTTTATAGTCATCAAGACAAATAACGCGAATATCATTTTGCTCTGCATAACTATTAGCATGTGCTGATGTATTTCCTTCTCTACGTGCACTTGAATAAATTATTACTGAATTTTTTTTAATTTTATATTGCATTTAACTCGCTCCTTTTTTATGTTGGGAGCAGCTTAAAACCTCAACCATTATTGAGGTCAATATATGGATTTAAAATGAGCACAGAACAAAAAAAATTAACAGAAGCTAACCTAACCGTCGGCTATGTGGCAAAAAGAAGTGGTGTAAAAGTATCAACCCTACATTTTTACGAAACTAAGTATTTAATAAGAAGCTGGCGAAATAGTGGTAATCAGCGTAGATATAAACCCGATGTACTTCGCCGTGTGGCGGTTATAAAAGCAGCGCAAACAATGGGAATTACGCTAGAGGAAATTAAAAACACGCTAGCCACACTGCCAGACAACAGAACCCCGACCAAGCAAGACTGGTCAGCGCTTTCTAAGCATTGGCAAGCACAGCTCGACGATCGCATTGCTTATATGCAGCGTTTACGTGACAAAGTAGATGGCTGTATTGGTTGTGGCTGTTTATCACTTAAAAACTGCCCTATTTACAATAAGGATGACCATTTAGGAGAGCAACAAAGTGGTGCTGTATTGTTAGATAAAGTTGATAATACCAATGCACCTAATTAAGTGAGCTATTTTGAAGTAAGAAAATCGTGTTGATAACAAGACAGAAATTTTTAACGCAGTTAGCATCAGATTTAATCCCTCAAATTGATTAAGTATTTTTGCGGGTTGGTATAGCAAGGGTAAAACGTTTGAAATTATTTGTCAGTGCTTTAAACCACTGGGGCTATTTAATCGCACCGCGAGGCTTGTAACCGAGTGAGCTCGGTAACTGCTCATGCGTTACTTATTCTTACATCTATGGAAGAGTAAGTAAAAATAGAGCAAAGTTTCCGCGTCCTGTTCACGCCCTTACCTGCATTTATGTAAGCAAATACCCCTAGGACGAACCCAAGGAGAAACGCATGCTTGGCATTTATATTACTTTATCACCTATTTGTGGGAAATAACCACATTGCATAGGCTCTGCCTTGTCTAAAAATAAAACATACTGGTGTAAATTGAACTCCAAAAGATAAACAAGCCTAGAGAGTAGTAACTAACCTGAACACTGGATAATAAATCAATCTCGAGCAGCTATTTTCAGCGTTAACTAAATTATCTCTTTTAACCTAAACCATTTAAGCCATCTCTAGCAGCTCGGTATAAAGCACCTAACGTAGAATCAAACACCCATTTAATAAAGCTGTAAGTAAGCTCTACAGCTTTATTAATAACTTTACCGGCAAACACTAACATATGCCCTAATAAGCCTAGCGTTTGTACTGCAAATGATGCAGACGCCTTTGCTATTTTATCGATAGTACGAGCAAGCATATCGTAAAACGTTAATCCGGTTCCAATAGCTGCTTGTGCAGCGACAGCGCTGTAATAGCCCGCATCTTTTAACAAGGTGATTAATGCCGCACTTAATTTATCAGACCAATGCGCATTAAATGAAGCTTGGTTTCTATCTTCAAACTTTAAACGCACTGGTGTGCTTAGAAAATGATTAGCTTTTACGGTTAAGTTATTCCAATCACTGCTGTTTGCCGTATTAATATAACCAGGCGTTCCGTCCAACTTATGAGCAGCACCTTTAAGGCCTTGCCCATTATCTAAACGGATTTCTTGCCCATTATACGGTGCATGTGAGAATGGCCATAAAGGGACTTTAGCAACTGGATCAGCGCCATGGGTACAACGGTAAATTTTATCAATTCTCGATGTCGCTGCCCTTGAAAAACCTTCAAGCCCTACTCGCGGTGAGCCAAATGTATACAGCTTTACTGGTAATGAATATTCCGCTTTGATCCAATCAGCGGATAACGTAGCTAAAGCACCACCTAAACTATGGCCAACAACATGAACACCACCCGTCATTTTATTCTTAATATTAGCAGTGACAAACTCTTGTAGCTTAGGCTTCATAGTATAAAATGTTTTATTAAACCCCGCATGCACCATACTACCGTTTGAACCACCGCTTAAACCAAAATGAGCATCAGTTAAGCCATCACGTATTGTATCGGTCCCTCTAATAGCAATTACAGACTCCCCTTTAAAAGCCCCCGTTCCGTGACCAACTAGGCCAAAACCAGAACTTAATCCAAATAGGTGCGAAATAAAGCCGCCTGACACACCTTGTACTGAACTAGGACTTACAGAAAAATCAAACTTTCCACGTAAAGCTGGAGATAAAGAGTTATTAATTAGATCCGTACTTTTGATGTCTTTGGCATCATAAGCAAGTAACGCGAGTTGTACCGCTTGTGCAGGTGTTAATGTATTCATGCTAAATCCTTTTAAATTGTTTATAAACTAAATTTTACAGGCTGTATAAACTGTAAAAACGTGTTCTTTATCTTCAACAACCGGTATATCGTAAGTTTGAGGCTCTTTTGCAATGTCGCACACTAGATTATTTAAATACTCATTCAAAGTTTTACTTTGCTTATGTAGACCAATTCTGACAAACCATAAAACAATATCTTTCGAGTTATCTTTTTTTATGTAGATGTGCTGAATTAGAGACCCATTATCGAACATATTCGCTGGCTTAGAGGTTTTAATAACTCGCTCAGGAAAAGAAAAATTACCATTTTCGTCTGACGTCGTTTCATCTAAATACTCATCACCAAAAGTGAATGACTTAAATATGGTAATATTCGCAAGTGGTTTACCATCATTTAGCAGTTGACCACTAATCGGAACTGATAAAGTAAAATCCTGCTTTTTTGAAAAGCCAAACATATCTGCAAAAGCCTGTGTTGTAGTAAAAAAAATAACGGTAATAGACACTACTACCAGTAAAAAAATCTTTAAACGTGATAATAACAAAGCAAACTATCTCCCAAGTTTTAGCTATACATTACGTAATATATATTTCTATTTAATTACACTCTTTAAGTGCTTTTTATTTTAAATAAAAAGCGATAATCAAACTTATTAAAACTAAAAACTCTAATAAAATACAATTATACTGCATGCATTTGGAACAAAAAACAACCAGTTTGTTTTTTATCCGCACTGCGCTATACATCAGAGCAAAATCGTAGATTTAACTCTGATTTAAAAGTATGTTTTTATACTGTTTAATGAATGAATATACCGACCTATAACAACCATTGATTTAAGTGCTCAACGTTAAAAAATAAGTCGTTAACGGTTTATTTTTTGAAAGTAAGTTTTAAGTTTTAATAACCCAGATTCAAGTTCAAACTTTTGTATTTTAGGATTTTTAAACTTAAAACCGTTTGAAATATGGGTATTAATCATCGTCGCCATACCCTCAAACCCATCTGGCGCTGTAGCCAATAAATCAATAAGTAAAGGCTGAATAAGCGGTCGATGCTCTTCTATTAAAGTGGGGGTCTCGTATATATCGTAAACGAGGTTGGTTAGTGTGTTCTGTTTTTGTTGTTCCATGTAATTTCTATAGCGCTTTAAATTAAAGCGTTAATAGCTCCTTTATATTTCAGTTTTTATTTAATGATTCATTTTTAATTGAGCTTTCTCTTTTGCTAACTGCAATAGACTAACAGCTTGCTCTTTGTCATAAGCTAAAGCGCTGTGTTCAATAACATATTGCGCATGCTCTTTTACTGCAAGCCAATTATGCTGCGATTTATATAAACTTGCTAACTCAAAATGCGCCGATGTAACTAATGAATTTGGCAATTCTGCATCTAATGCTAAAAATTCTTTGTGAAGGGAAATTGCATTATTAATATCTTGCCCCACAAACATGCCACTTCCATATAACCAAGCCAACGTTGAATAAGCTTCTATCTCTTTTGCCGCAACCCGCTTTCTGGCTTCCTTTAATAATCGAGTTCCATCTCCAGTGTGAAGGCTTAATGTAATCAATGCCTTCCAGTATCCCATTGAATAAGCTTTTTCACACCACTCCTCAAGATACTCAGGCGCGTTAATTAAGCTTTTATGGCACTGCTGTGCGGCGGTTGTTACAGTTAAATCTGGGTCATTTATATCTATAGAATTATCCCACCGAGGACCTGCGGCATAAATGGAAGGCGCCATTATAATCAACAATAATAATATTTTGGTCATATCATCATTTCCTTAAAATAGCTTTTTCAGGAATATGCACTGTATAAGAAGGTAGTAGTGAAGGTATATATGTTCCTTTTCTGTAAAAATAAGTTTCTCTTAGTGGTTTTTCGGCATCAGCTTCCCCCTTACAAACTCCATTGTCATTACAGGTAACTCCACCTATGTACTCTATGATACTAATACGACTAACTTTTAAATTTAGCATAATAGAGTCAATTCCAATATGCTTGTTGCCAGCATGAAACGCATGATACCTATGCATAAATGTAACAATTCGAGAGCCTTTTTCTAATTTTAAGCTTTTACTTAAAATATCTGCCCACATATGGTTTCGTTCAATATGAGAGTCAGTACATGAACCGGTGTCTGCTTGCTCCCAATTACAACGCCCATCAATTTCATCCATCATTTCAATAGGCATATCTAAAGGAATTATTTTCATTCCAAGAGAATTAGCCGCTTTTACTAACTCTCCATATCCTGTACTTGAAGCATTAGTCCAATTCCATTTTGATTTAAAGTGTTGCTTGATTACATCAAACCCCTTGCCTGTACGCTGATAAAAATCTATTTTTTCTTTTATTTTTACAGGTAGCATTTCCATTGCAAAATGAGTAAAGCCCGCAGCTTTGAGTTGTTTAAGAGCCTTTATAGCTTCATATTTATATGAGACAGGGCTATGACTTGACTCTGCAATAATTACCAAACGAGCATTACCGGCCATTGTTCTGTAATTTACATCCATGTTTATTTTATTCACTGTATTTCCTTATGTTTTAAAACTTAGTCGGTTAATTACACTCATACTCTATATTTAAATATCTGCTAACTACGAGCAGTTAAGCTAGTTCAAGGTTTATCCGAGCCCTGTAAAGTAAACTTAATAGCCAATACCAATATATGATGAAACTTTTATAGCATTTATAACCCCCGCCAAAATTAGGACGGGTATCACTGTGATTTGTTATTGTTGTTCCATATAACTTCTATAACGCTTTAATATTTAGGTGAATATATTTAAAGTTTAATTTTTTTTCTGGCTTGCTTTTGTAAGTCTTTTGCAACTGCTATGCGGCCCTCTCTGTCGGCATTATCTATGACATATTGTGTATGGGTTATTACTTTTTCCCACATACCCAGTTTTTCATATATTGTTGCCAATTCATAATGGGTAGAAGATTTAAGAAAGATTACTTGGTTGCTCTCTTGGGACAAGTAAAGTTCATATAAGCGTGCTGCTTCTCTTATATCTTTATTAACAAAGCGACCACTTTGGTATAGCCAAGCTAATGTATTTATAGCATTAGCGTCACCTTGATTCATTCGCGTATTTAATTCATCTAAATAACGAGAACCATCCCCAGTATACATACTAATATAATACAAGGACTCCCAGTGACCCATTACATAAGCTTTTTCACACCAAAGTAATAATTTATGTGGGGCATGCATAAAACTTTTTGCACATTGCTTTGCAGCCGTATCTGATGTCAAACTTGAATCATTAATATCTATATCTGGAAACATAGATGCGTTAGCATCTACAAAACTCAATAAAGATAATGCGAACACAAACGAAGTTAATCCTTTTACCATTGGAAAGACCCATCACTATTTATACGTTTTTCGGGTAAGTGTACTTGGAAAGATTTAACTGTATTTTCATATGGGAAGCCATCTTTGTAAAAATATTTATCTTTTAAGGCCTCCTTTTGGCTAGACACGCCCTCACAGCGCCTATCACTGTAACAAGATAAACCACCAATAAAATCTATAAAGCGAACATTTTGAATACCATGTTCTTTAATTAATGAATCAACTCCTATTTGGTACTTTAAATTCTTAACCGCGTGCCATCGACTCATAAAAGCAACAACCTTATTTTGCTTAGAACTCTTAAGGATTCTAGCTAAATTATAAGCCCAAAGAGCGTTTCTAAATGTATGTGCATCAAAACATTTTCCAGTAAGAGCTTTAGCTGGTGGACATACACTATCCATTACCTCCATAGTTTCAATATAAACATCTAACGCTACAATTTTTAATCCAAAATCACGTGAAGCCTTTACAAGTTCACCATACGCATATGGTGTTAAATAACCATGGGTCCAATACTTATCAAAAAACTGCTGTATGGTATCAAAGCCCTTGCCTGTTCTTTGATAAAACTCTATTTTCTCCTGCATTGAACGCGGGAGCATTTCCATAGCAAAATGTGTAAAACCGGCTGATTTTAACTGCTTAATAGCCTTTATAGCCTCATATTTGTATCCAGCAGTGCTATGGCTTGATTCACCAAGCATCACTAAGCGCGCATTACCAGCCATTGTTTTATAATTTACATCCGTGTTTATTTTATTCATTACCTATCCTTTTTTTTTAAAACTTAGTCGATTAATTAAATCCATACTCTATATTTAAATGTCTTCTAACTACGAGCAGTGAAGCTAGATCAAAGTTTACTCAAGCCCTGAAAAGTAAGCTTAACAACAAATACCAATACCAATACCAATACCAATACCAATACCAATACATGATGGGGTCACTGTAATTTGTTATTTGCAATGAGGTTTGTGTTATTTTTCGTTTCAATCATTTAAAGCGGCAATTAAATAAAACACCCTCGATTTAAAGTGGATATTTTATTTAGCTGCTGATCGCTTATTTACTTTAAACTTGACGTAATTAGAACTGCTTAATTAGCGTATATGGCGCATCAGCGGCTAGCCGTGTTACCACATAACCATAAGTAGAGCCGTAACTCCCCTCTTCAACACTATTATCCATATACAACACCATATCTTCTATGCCGTCGTTGTTATAATCGCCTTTAGCCATAACAGTTAGCTTTTGAATACCGCCGCTGTTGTCGTAATAAATAGCTTGGTCCTTATTTAATGACTGCACTTCTTTAACACGGCTCATTTCTTCCCAGCTACTTGCACTTGCTAAGCGGCGCTCATCGTCATTTGAAATAATTAAAGCGAGCTCTGGAGGCATTTGTTTTGGTAGTGCTGATCCATGTTCAAAGTCAGTCAAAAAACTAGCATCAGAAGCGTTTAACTCCCCCATATGTGACCATATTAAACACACTTTATTCATAGCTTTTATAACGCCCTGCTCTCGATAACTAAATGCGTTAAAACCTTCATCCAAAGCATTAAATAAAGTATTACAGCTAGTAACTACTTTATTAGGGTTACCGTTTTTAAGAAGACTTTCTTCAAAATACCACTTTTTATAAATTAGAGTCTTAACCTGTTCCTGCTGCTCTAATGCTATAGCCTCTGTAAAGTATCTATTGGTTTTATTTTCCGAGCTATATGTCGGAGTTATTTTGTTTTTGTCTATTTCTGCACATGCTGTACTTGAGATACTAATACATGCAAGTAAAATTAATTTCTTTATCATTTTGCATTCACCAGTAAATTGCGGACATAAGTATTGCGCTCAGCCGATACATCTTTTCTATTTGATTCAATAGCCGCCTTTTTAAAATCATGGACTTTCATATGCTTGTTAAAATTAGGGAAAGTGTCTTTAAGTTTTGTCATCCCTAAATTAAATATTAAATCAAACAGAGCTAACTTAACATCATCTGGGTAACTTGAAAATTCAGATGCGCCATATATACGTTTAAGCTCACTTTCAAACGTTTTAATATGCTGATCAATTTGAGCGTTTGCTACAGCTTCAGTAATTATTAACTTAGTAAAAGGTTTGAAACGACCAAAGCCTTCATCCTTACCAAACGGTCTTGATTTAATTAGTTTAAATTCATCTTCAATTTGCTTCGTTGATGCAATAATTCCCGTATCTCGAACGGTGAAAGGAACTTTTTTTGCAGCTTCAACATCTTTTAATAAATGACCTACGCCAACGGTTACATAGCCTTTTGTATCTAAATACATATGAGGAACATTACCTTCATATTTCACCATACTTTGTTTTAGTTTCGTTTTTAAATTGCCAGATATTGATATAACCGCAACCGCTGCAGCACTCGCTAGCTTTTCATTAATTTTTTTATGAGTGCGCCCATTTGGATCTATTTTTCCATCTGGACGTACCATATTTACCACTTTGCTTTGAAACAACTTAATAGCCGCTACGGTTTTAGAGTTCTCAGGACGTGAGCCTAAACGACCGTCTACAGTAAGTTTTCTAGTAGGTGCTATAAGGGAAAGAAGTGAATTTAAAGCAGTTTGTACTGCTTTTACATCGTCTGGCTTATTTGCGTCGACAATCCCTACGGATTGGATTAATTTCATTGCTGGCATCGAAGAGTCCTTTTCTTTAGTATTATGTTGCTTAAGTGCAGCGTGTTAGTAGTAAATTAACACCCATTAATTAAAGTGGGTGTCTTAATTATTTTTCTTTTTAAATAACACTCCTTAACTCCGCCCCATAATTTCATTGCGCGACTTAAATACTCGTCACCCCACCTTTCTTTAAATTGCTTGCTGGGGTTGTTTTTTAGCGTAGATGAAACAACGTCTTGAAGTGTTAAATTTGTGATATTTATACATACCATAATGAACAGCTAATTTTCAGGTGACTTGCAATACAAATTTTCTAGGGCTGCAATCAGCGACCGATCCGGCACTAAGGAATGTACCGAAACTAGATGCTGAATAGATGAGTCCACAATAAAATTTATTTCTCCATTGGGTATTCTGTACTCATACTTGGATATGACTTTATTTTCCTCATGTAATAAAAAATTTTTTTCATTACATATAGGGCAAATTGCTATATGGCGCCTTTTATTAATTACCTCTGTCTTACCTAGAGCATCCAAAAACCATTTCAAAAAAGCGTCTTTCTCTGAATTTGATTTAAACTCATTACTCATTAAATCTAAATTGATTTTACGATCATTTGGCTTACGTGAAATCATATTCCATACCTCATTTGAAAATCTAAACGGTATTATTTCACCAGTACAATGCCACTACATTTTGAATAAAACTTATAAATAAGTAATCCAATAAAGGGAATGCTATCTTTCTAGTTGAAAAATTCTTTTCTTATAAAAATGTAATAGTTTCTATGAAAAAGGTAAAATATCTCCTGATTATTTTAATTACCAAACCTCAACACTATAAATCTACTTCAATTATATTTTGTAAATTTGGGGTCGATTCTAAAAATAACTTCCATTCAAGAAGGGCCTTTTTCAGCTGTTGCGTAGTTAAAATTTGAAAGTAGCTATCATCAAGTAAAGCATAAACTTGTGCGTTCTCAATAGTAAATTCAGATCCCCATCTTTCGCGATCCCAGTCAAGAACAGCAAATTCACTAGTTAAAACAGAGTTTATTCTTTTTATACCTTCATCAACCCAAGCAATAGTATCATTGTATGGTAATCCACCGTCATCCATGAGAAGACTAGATAGGATACTTTTACCATCGTTATTTTCTGTGATTGAAGAGCAAACTGGATAAATAGAATCAACGTCTTTTTTCCAAGAAAAACTTATTTTCATAATTAAACCTTAATATAATGGATAAACAGTAGTTTTTGGTTCTAACCACCCTTTTACTTTAATTCCGCTGGGCGTTGTTCCTGTCCACATTTCACCATCGATAACTTTATTTTTATAAGCAATATCAACTTCTACTTTGATCCTATCAGCAGTCCATGAATCTGGAAACATTGTAGATACCCCCCCACCATTTGTTTTAGCTAGATATTGACCTTCATTAGAAGGGTCAAGTACTTCTATTTCTGCTTTATATACACCATGTTCATTTGGAACTGACTTAGTCCCTGATATTACTCGAATACTCCCATTGCAAACCGAATGTCCACCCACGACTTGAATTCTTGACCCTTTACGCTTAACTTCAGCATTTAAAATATGCCCATCAAAGTCTATAGGAGCAGTTATATTAGCAACCGCTTTTGATGCATTGATATTCATATCAATATTAGTGCGTTCTAAATCACTTATGCTTTCTGTCCCTGAACGCTCATTAAAGTTCCTTTTTTCTGCATCGCCTTCTTCAGTTAATGCATCCCATTTATCACCATTCAACTGTGAATACTGTCCTGACTCTTCTTTAAATATGCCTTCTTCATCATGAATAACATTCGAATTTTCATGCCCATCAATGTAAGTACAAGCAGCCCAGTGGTATTCACCCATATTCTCAGCGAGCAGTTCAGATATATGCTTACTTTCAGTAACCTGAATTGAATTAGATGATATATTCAAACTTCCACAATTTGGATGCAGCATATACCCTGGGATTACATCACCTTCAGTGTATACTTTTTTGAAAACACCACTTGAAACACTACCATCTTCAATTTTGCTGCCCAAATCATCGGTAATAGTTGCACCATCCCATGAATAAACGGTTAAGCTAGTTCCCATCGGAACGGTCGCAGGCTTTGTAACATCTATCGAACCGTGTCCTGCAAATACATTTTTCTTCTGACCGTCTTTACAACTCAACCCAAACGGATCCACCCAATTAACCGGGTTAGGCGCATATTGATAGTGGTTTATGCCACCCACTAAGCCAATCGGATCTTGGTTTATAAATCTTTGTTGTTTAGGGCTGTAGTAGCGGTAGCGGTTGTAATGTAAGCCGCTCTCCTCATCTAAATATTGCCCCTGAAAGCGTATTGGCTGCGTGAAGCTGCTTTCTTTATTAAAGTCAGACTCTGCTTCTGGCTCCTCATAGCCATACACATCGGCTTGGTTTTCCCACACGACTTCTGCTTTGTTATTGGTAACAAAACGTGGGGTATTCAGTTGGTCTAGGTGGTAGTAGTACACCTCACCTTTTTTAATTAGTGCTACTGGGTGAAATTGATTTGGTAGGTTGATATACCAGGTATATTCACCGTGTTGGCATTCGCCGATTAACTGGTCGTTATCCCAAATGTAGTCAATTTTACCGTGCTCGGTGTGCTTGGCGATACGACGACCTAGTGGGTCGTAGTCGTATTGGGTGAGCGTGCCGTTGTTGTTAAAACAGCTTAACTGGTTAAACGCGTTGTATTCGCGGCGGGTTTTTATGCCTTTGCCGGTTTCGCGTATTTGGTTACCAAATTCGTCGTAGTAAAAGTCGCTGTCGCCAAAGTGTGTTAGGCGGTCGGCGTCGGTGGCACTGTTTATTGTGGTGTTGCTAGTGCTTTCATTGTTTACTACAGAGTCAGCGTTGCTACTATTTTTACTATTATTTTTACTACTATTTGGCGCTAAATCGCTGTATTCGCTATGGTTGGCGCGTGTTAAATCAATAGATGTGCTAGCATCTGTATTTGTAGTATTTTGCTCATTACTGTCTGCATCGTTTGTGTTTGATTGAACTGTTTGGCTTTGCGGGTTACCAAAGCTATCCCACTGGTAGTGTGTGGTTGTATCAGCACGTGAGCTTGACAGTGTTTGTTGTATTAACTGGCCGAGGCTGTTGTATTCAAAATTGATATTTTTGCTGCTTACACCTTCGTTTTTACGGGCAATCAGCTGGTTTACGCTGTCATAATTATATGTACAGGTATCAAATAATACTTGCGCTGGGTGTGTAAGCTGTTGCTGCGTTAAACGGTTAAATACATCAAACCGTTGAGTAAGCGTAATGTTGTTACCAAACTGCTGGGTTTTAATATTACCTTGGCTGTCGTAGCTTAATGTTACGAGCGGCTGTGCAAGTTCAACCTCTTTGCTGTTGGTTTGCAGTAAGTTAATACCGCTTAGCTGGCCAAACTGGTTGTAGCTGTATTTAAGCGTGGTTGAATCTGGCAAGGTCAGTGATTGCCTTCTGCCGTAGTCATCGTAGCTGTATTGTAAGGTATGCGCTTGTTGCTGGTTATGTACTTGCTCAGCACGCAGTAACCGCCCGCCTTTATCAAACTGCTGCTTTAAAGTTGATTGCGCATTATGTGCACGCGCTATTTTACCTTGCTTTGTGTAGCTGTAATAATTGGCGTTATTAACGATATGTGAGTCACTGGCAAGGCTTGCATGCTGCGCAGTTACACGGCCTAGGCTGTCGCGCTCTATTTTTACGTGGCGTTTGTTGCTTTGCGTTACAGAGGCTAAGCGGTTACAGGCATCGTATTTATATTGCTGTAGCGTGCCATCAAACCCGGTTATTTGTGTTGGGTTTTCGTTCGCGTCGTAACTTATGCGGTATACGTGGCCGTCGCTTCGCTCGATGGCTGTTAAGTTTCGCTCTTTGTCGTACGTTAAATGCAGTGCGCTGCCATCGGGCTGAATAACACAATGCGGTTGGCTTAGCCCTTCAAAGTGTTGCTCTGTGGTGTCGCCTTTGCTGTTTTGCGAGCTAATTAACCGCCCTGCTTCGTCGTAACTAAAATATTGATGCTGTTTATTTTCAGGCTCTTTTTCATCAAAGGCAATGGTTTGTGTAAGCTGGCCGTGCTCATTGTACTTATATTGAGTGAGTAAACCTGCGTTATTAAGTGTGGCATTTACGCGACCTAAATTGTCGTAACTGTAACGTATTAGCTCATCGTTAAGGTGTTTTGCTAATAGCTCACCTTGTTCGTTCCAAATAAACTTGGTGATTTGGCCATTTTTATTTATATGCTGAGTTAACTGGCCGAGCTTATCGTAGCTGTATAATGTGGTGCGGCCATCACCAAAGGTTTCGCTTTGTAATAAGCCAGCCACACTGTATTTACGCGTAATGGTTTGGCCATCAGATAGGGTAGTTAATACACGTTGCCCAAGTTGGTTGTAGGCAAATTGGGTTTGGCTACCATCTGGCTGCGTTATTGTTTCTAATTGGCCGAAAGGTGTGTAGCTATAGCGCGTTGTGCTGCTGTCGGGCTTTATTTCACTGAGCTTTTGCCCTTGCGCATTGTATGTATATTGCCAAACATTGCCGTTAGGATCGGTATGCTTTACCAGTTTACCTTGTGCGTTATGTACAAAGTGCTCTTTGTGGCCGCGAGAGTCTATACAGGTTGTTTCACCAGCCTCTAAGTTATATTCAAACTGGTAAGTATAGGTGTTGTTATCGCCCCACTGTTTTATACATTTAGCGCTGGGTGAGTAGCTATCCCACTCAAAATGGTGGCTAAAGCCACTGGCTCGGGTACGCTTTGTTAATAAATTAGCGGCGTTGTAGGCGTAACGCTCAGTTTCGTTTTGCTGATTAGTTGCTTGAATAAGGTTGTTGTTTTCGTCATATTCATAGCTTGCAAGTACAGGGTATATAAGCTGCTGTTTATTATTTTTATCTGTGTGGTAAGCCGCAATTTTACTTAGTAAACCCTGTTGGTTGTAACTAATAATACAGCCACGTGCTTTATTTACTTCTATACGATTTATGCGCTCTTTAGCATCGTAATAAAAACCAATACTTTGGCCTTTTTCATTGATTATTTTTTCAAGTAACCATGAATTTTCACCGGCTTTAAAGGTCAAGTGTTGGTCATCTGGTGTTACAAGTACTTGCTTACCATTTGTTTGGTAATGTAGCGCAAGGTTACTACTTAACTGATAGCTCGATTGCCCAGGCTTTACTTTTTCAAAGCGGTGTTTAGCGCCGTGCTCATCTTGGTACTCTAACCAGTAAGTCCCTTTTTGCTTAGGGCCTACTTTTGGTGGCGGCAGGTAATGCTCAGTAAGGCTTGCCATAAAATCGTGGCGCCAACCATTTCCCATTGTTGTGCACACATCAGCATGAGATGAGCGATACAAACGTCGCCACACTAATTGGCGACTGCCTGCTAAAGTAAAATCAATTAGCGGCAGTATTTCTTCACCCGATAGCATTGAAACCGGATCTGAACGGCATTCTTGCTCAGTAATGGGTGTTTCACTTGGCGTCGAATCGCTTGCCCCCCCCGTATTTGTTACCGGTGCTTGCGCGGCACTTTTTCCTGACGCGGGTGACTCGCCCTTTTTAGCTGATTTTTTACCTGCTGAGCCAGCATTTGTATTATCGCTGACTTGAATAGCCGACTTTGCTTTTTGGTGATAGCAACTCACAGTACCTGCAACTAACGCTTGCGAAAGTACACTGGCAGTTTCACGTGCTGTGGCACTACGAGGACATTTCACACCGGCAGTGTTGAGCAAGTTAATTACGTCGAGACGTTTAGTTGCATCGCTTGTTAATGTACTGCCAACTTGAGCAATTTGCTTTTTAGCACTTTCAGGCGTGTTAGCTACTACAGGTGCATAACCAGATGGCGTTTGACCTTTACCAGCAACGAGGCAAATAGGGTAACTTTTTCCTTGTAAAACAACTGTATTACTTTGCATTAGTTGTGTGCTTCCTCACTTATCCATAAGTATGATGCTACTGCTTGGTGCTTTGCTTGTTCTTGCGAAATCATAAGAGCGTGTTTGCAATGATTTTCAATAACGGGACTCGTTGCTAATTGATATAAATTAACAACGCCTTCCAGCGCACCAATTTGGCCTAACTTATAATTAGGCAGCTCATAATGTGTCTGCTCATTAATTAACGCACTGAGCAGCTGTAAATCGTTTAACCACACTTCACTGTCGTGGTTAATGCCATTTCCTGGCGCAAAAATAATATCAATAGACTGCTGAGCTTGCTCAGCCACTCGAGTAAACATACCGTTTAATTGATTATGTTTAACAAAATCAATCGAGGGTGTTATTTCGTAGTTTACTTGCGACCACCCAATTTTTTTTGCCTCAAGTGTTGCAAATACTCCGCCAACACCTTGGTAGCTGTATTGCCCTGATGCATCAGCTTTAAAAGTTGCATCAAGCGCAATTATATTTACTTTTTTCCAATGATTTTTTTTAGTTAAAGCAACTGCGACATGTGCACTCGTTACACCATAAAATAATAAGTGTTCAACATGATCTGGGTATAACTGCTTTAAACTGCTTTCAAGTAATTGCTTAAGCTCACTTTGATAAGATAATGCAGGCAAAAGCCAAACAAGCGGCGTATTAAAGTCTTCTACTTTATTAATTAGCTCTTTCGATTTTACGATGCAATCGTAAATACATACATCCCACGACTGCCATTTTTTCCCTTCTAGGGCGGCAGTCACATCACCATATAGTAATTCATCTACACTTGTCGTCGCAGGCATTGATAAATAATCTATTGATACACTAAAAGCACTCATAACAATGTTCCTGAGTTTTCTTTTCTAGCGGCAACAGACTGATAATAAGTATATAGATTAAATACCGCTTGGCTTTGACAATCCATTGCTGACATCTCTATCGCATTTAATGGCTCATTTAATGTTCTGCCTGCAAGTAACCTCAGCGAAGACATCTGGCTTTCATAGCTTGGCCAGTTAGCCTGTAACTGCCGCTGAAAATCTAAACAGGCTTGTTCATTACCATTTCTCGCTTGCATTTGTGTTTCAAAGTTTACGAGTACATCTAATTTTTCACCAAGAATACGTTTAATCAAGGCAACTATTTGCTCTGGCTTTTTTACTTGATGCAGCACAGTATTAGCAAGCGGGATAAGCTTTACAAAACCACTTTGTAGTAATACTTGCAAAGTATGATCAACAGATACAATGTTGCTTGCATAGTTACTAACAACATTAACTTGTTCAAGACTTAGCGATAGTAAAAAAAGAGACATTAACGGTGAGTTAACAAGTCCATTTTTGGTTAAATTATCAAAAATATTTATTAGTTCTTTGGTATTCGATTTACTTGTGACGAATAAAATCTCTTCAATTGCGCTCAAAGCTTGGTCTGAAATTTTATCCTCAGTGCTATAAGCTAAAAACAAAGTGCTTATATCAATTAAAGGCACAAGGTTGAGGCTGTGTTGCTGTAATAAAACTTTACGTATAATTAACTTTGCAACCGCGTGTAACTCAGGCTCGTTAAGCACACAGTTGATAAACTTAATATTTACGGTTTGAGGAAGGTTTGCCATTATTTCTATACAAGCTTGAGAAATAGAATTATGGGTCTGTCCACTTTCCTGAAATGCAATTAGCTGCTCTAAATTTGGCTTAACAAATACTTGGCTTAAGTTATTACGTTTAGCATTTAACCAACATAACTCTAGTAGCCTTTTTTTGAGTGTTTTAACATGCCCTACAGAAGTAAACGGGCAAAGCTGCGCATTACTAATTACCAGCAATTGAGCTTCATAGTTACTTAAGTAATTAGATAGCAACGTTAGCCACCTATTAATACAGTCGGATTACCAACAACAATTTTTCCACCATGGGAGCTATCATCACCCATTCTTGCGGCTGGTTTTCCATTAATTTTAACTGAGCCAGATCCTGACTTAATGCTATCGGGTGGACCAATACATACCATCATGTCGCCTTTGCGAGCTGCGGGCATACTTCCAATTAATACATTGCTAGAGCCTAGAACAACAGGACCACCAACATGCGGAACTGTGCCGGTAGTTTTAGGACACACATGCATATGACCAATTGTAGCTGCTGGCTTACCCATTTAGACTCCTTGTCTTATTACTGATTTTTAAGTAATTCTATTATTCGTATAAAGGAATAATTAATAATTTATTGTGTGCAACTAAGCGAGATAATTCATCAATTAGTTCACTTTTAGTATAATCCGAAAGCGCCACAGGGCTTTGCATTACATACTGATATAACCCTGATACAACATCCTCACTATTTAACGAGGTATGCAAGTATACAAAAAACTGTTGTGCATAGTAGCCATCCATTGCCTTTAAATGACTTAATGCAGGATTTAGCAATGGATCATCAGGCCTATTAACTGGTAAACAAATCAAATGAGGCAACCCATAACGACAATATACAACATGCCCATTGTTATTAATGCCATTTCTCAAACCTGTTTGAAAACTATTTATTATTTCCATAATTGCATTAATTTAATTTAATTAAACCGGCAGATAAAGTAATGGCACTGCCATCCACTTTTATATTACTACCTTTAATATTTATATTAGTGCCTTCAATAGTTATATTACCACTGCTACTCATTTTAATCTGAGCAGATCCTGTTTTAATAATAATTTCATCACCGGCTTCGATATTTAATTTTTTTCCTACTTTTAAAGTATCATTCTCACCTATATCAGCAATATGGTTTTTAGCTACTTTTAAGCTGTCATTGTTAGCTATATCTACTTTTCGATCGTTACCAATTTCAACATTATGGTCGTTATCGGTTTTATCATTTTGATCGTTTTTAACATATAGTTGTTTATCTTTTTCAGCTTGTATGTATAAAAGCTCACTGCCTTTTTTATCTTCAAAACGCAGCTCATTGAAGTTATCAGCGCCACCTTCTTTTGTTGATCGTGTTTTAATCCCACTTTGTGTTTTTTCAGCGGGTAATGCATACGGAGGCATTAAATCAGCGTTATAAATTGCGCCGCTAATAATAGGTTGATCTGGGTCACCATTTATAAAATCAACAAGTACTTCTTGCCCTACACGAGGAAAGAAAAAGGCGCCCCACTTTTTACCAGCCCAATTTTGAGCAACACGTATCCAACATGAACTTTTCGAATCTTTTTTGCCTTCTCGGTCCCAGTCAAACTGCACTTTAACGCGACCAAATTGATCAATCATTATTTCGTCAGCACTGTCGCCAGTCACTATTGCCGTTTGCACACCATTGATTACAGGCTTCTTTTTATTAATTTGTGCTCTGTATGGTATTTCTTTTGGTACACATTCAAAGTGATTTGAGTAAACCTCGTCTGCCGCGCTTTGCTGACCACCTGATTGATTAGGCACCGTTATTGACGTCATCATTGACGTTATAACAAAGGTTTTACCTTCTAATCTAGGATCTTCATGTTTTTTAAAACCAAATAATTTACCCACGGTAAAAGAACGACAATCACTTTTACCGCTTGATAATTTCATGTCTCTTTGCAATGACTCTAACTGTACCGATGCCATACTTGCTGCACGAGGGTGACATTCAGACTCACCTGTATATTCGAATATTTCTGATACCGATTGTGTTGGCAACTCAGGATTTGCTTGCTCTCCATCAGGGTATCTTGAGGGTTGCTTAAAATCGTACCCAACACGTTTAAAGCTACCAGGGGCAATGCTTAAACCACCTTGCCAGCGTGATACATGCGACTCGCTAAGGTGTCCGGTTGAATAAACTACCTTTGCCTCTCCACACACTTCGTAGGCTGTAACATCGTCAGCTAATACAAGTGTATGATTGCTGTTTGAGTGTTCAAAGAAGTAAAAAATGCCCTCGTGTTGAAGTAAGCGTTGTATAAAATCAAAATCTGATTCTTGATATTGAACACAATATTCGTATTTAGGGTAGGTTTTGCTTGTTTTGTCTGAAAAGGCAACACCGTGTTGGCCAAACAAATCTGCAAAAATATCTTTAATTGTTTTCTTTTGAAAAATACGACTATTTTTACGGTTGCGCATTGACGCCGCAAAAGGAACTATTGTCGCTTGATAGTCAATATAATTTTTTTGTTCATCGACATCCGCTGTACGGCTGCCATTTGAAACAAGATGACTGACTATGCCATGGTAATAACGTTCGCCGCCACCCTCAGCATTTTTTACTTTTATAGAAACAGGCTTACCAACTAAGTCTTCATGTGCTATTTGCTTGCCAATCGTATACATATTAGCTGACATAACAAATAAGTCAGACATTGCCTCTTGGGCGACAAAACGAGTTAAATAGAGGGCGTCTTTACCAGCAGGGGTGCTAATTTGAATTACGTTTTTATCTTGTGTTGCTTTTTGCATTCCTTGCTTTTCCCATCCTAGAGATCAAAAAAAGCTCTGAGCAAAGCCCAGAGCCATTATTAGACAACAAATATTACATTTGTTGACCTTTAACACCGCTGTAACCATATACAAGTGGCGCAGTAATGTTATTTTTGTCGTCTGTCGGTGTAACAGTCATCATCATTTCAGTGTAGCTGATAGTGATTGTTTCAATTGGACGATCGTTCTGTACTGATACTGAATAGCTAGAAATCATTGCATCTGTTAGTTCGATTTTCATGATTTCTTCAACTTTATCACCTTGTTTAGTGATATGGAAAATAGCTGGTAAACCTTTACCAATAGTTGCTTCTTTGAAAAGGTCAGGAGACGCTTTATCTTGAAGTTTAGTAATTGTTACATCGCCTAAACGAGTAGAGCTAGATTCACGATCCATCGCTGTACCAGTGGCTGAGCTAATTTCACGGCTTACGTTCCAATCAAGTGATAAAACTGTAATTAAATCTTTGAAAGACTCAGCAGTAGTTTCGCCTTTGATTGAACCGTATTTTAAATATGTATTTGCTTGCATTTGATAATGCTCCTTTTAATTAAACAATGTTATCCATTAATACTGGATTATTTACTTTGGTTTCCCAAAATTCCTTTGAAATCATTATCTTTATAACAGCAATGAAAAGGTCTTCAGAATTCCTTTCCCTAGATGAAGACAATGTCTCAAAAATTCCATGTAGTTACCTAAGACACCAAAATTATAATGCCCTAAAACTAAAGAAACAACCTTATTAATCAGTTATATTAAAAATAAATTTAATTTAATCCAATTTCAAATTCATTATCTTTAATTAACAACAATATACTACTAACTTTGTTGCCATCTACCATGCTAGATAATAAAACTTCAGATAATAAAGGTAATACTTTATTTTGCAAAATCGTATGTATATTCCTTGCACCCGACCCTGCATTTTGACAATTAGCAATAATATACTCAACAACATCACTTTTATAAGTGAGTTTTGCGTCATAATTCTTTTTAACTCTTTTAATTATTTTATCTATTTGAATCCCTGCGATTTCAGTCAGTATATTATCATTCAATGGAATATAAGGAATTACGTTAATCCGTCCTAAAAATGCAGGTTTAAATGAACCTAATAAATCGTCTTGTAATGCTTTTAATAAACCTTTTATACTTGGTTTACTCTCTTCATCTTCAAATAAGCTCATTGTGGTATCTGTGCCCACATTTGAAGTCATAATAATAATTGTATTTTTAAAATCGATGTCACGCCCTTCACCATCTTTAATTGTACCTTTATCAAATACTTGATAAAAAATATCTTGAACACCTGGGTGCGCTTTTTCCATTTCATCTAACAGCACAACACTGTAGGGCTTCCTTCTTACTGCTTCGGTTAAAATACCGCCTTCGCCATATCCGACATAACCAGGAGGTGAGCCGAGCAATAAAGACACCTTATGCTCTTCTTTAAATTCAGACATATTAATAATGGTGACATTTTCTTCGCTGCCATACACTTCTTGGGCAAGTGATAAGGCTGTTTCTGTTTTACCAACACCACTAGGGCCAGCGAGCATGAAAATACCATTTGGTCGACTTTCATCGGCTAGTTGAGCACGAGACGTTTGTACAACCTTAGCGATTAAATCAAGTGCATGATCTTGTCCTACTACACGCTCTTTCATTTGGCTTGCTAGGTTTAAAATGCCATGAATTTCATCTTCATGCATTTTCCCTACGGGTATTCCCGTCCAATCAGAGATAACCTGTGCAATCAACTCTTCATCCACTTGCCAATGCACCATGTTATGCTCGTATGAGGCAAGTTTATGTTTACTTTCTTTTAACCTTTCAAGCATCTGTGCTGAAGATTCATCCTCTTCGGAGTTTATTGATTCGAGTGCTTTGTTGAGATCTGTAACAATCTCTTTTTCTAATTTAAATTGCTCATTTAATGGCTCAAGTTGCTTTTCAATATCAACTAACTCAGCTTTTAGCGTATCTAATTGTTCTGAATGATCTAACCCCGTTTTTTGTTCGCGGTTTAGCATCTGTACTTGCGTTTCAATCTCACTTAATCTATTGACAAGTTGCTCTATATTACTGGGGGTCGATGCTTGGCTCATGGCAACACGCGCACAAGCAGTGTCGAGCAATGCAACCGCTTTATCTGGCAATTGTCTTGCTGTTATATAGCGATGAGATAAGTGAACAGCGCTCTCTAATGCTTGCTCAGAAATAAATACTTTGTGATGGCGTTCCATTACAGGCACTAATCCGCGTAACATAGCCACTGCTTTTTCTGGTGTTGGCTCTTCAACTTTAACAACCTGAAAACGACGAGTTAATGCGGCATCTTTTTCAAAAAACTTTTTATACTCAGCCCATGTTGTCGCAGCGATTGTACGTAATTCACCTCGAGCGAGTGCTGGTTTTAATAAATTTGCAGCATCATTTTGACCAGCGGTACCACCACTCCCTATCATAGTGTGCGCTTCATCAATAAAAAGAATTACTGGATTAATCGCATTTTTCACTTCATTAATTAAAGATTTTAAGCGATTTTCAAATTCACCTTTCATACCAGCCCCAGCTTGAAGCAAAGCTAAGTCTAAGCTATGAATTTTCACATTCTGTAACACTGCGGGTACATCTTTTTGTGCGATTCTAAGTGCAAGTCCCTCTACAACAGCCGTTTTACCAACACCGGCCTCACCGGTAAGAATAGGGTTATTCTGTCTACGCCTTGTTAAAATATCGACCATTTGACGAATTTCAAAATCTCTTCCTAAAATAGGATCAATTTTTCCTTCCAGTGCTTGCGCCGTTAAATCAACAGTAAACTGGTCAAGGCTAGGGGTTTTAGAACTTAAGTTTGTTTGTGCAGTTGCACTTTGTACCGAATGGTTTCGCTCTTCTGATTGGGCAACTATTTCTGGCCAGGCATGCAAGAGTTGCCCAGGTTCAATTTTATTAAATAACTTACTGCAACGAGTCACTAAGCTCGAAAGTGTATCGTCTTTAGTGAGTGTATAAAGAACATAAGCACTGCGAATTTGGTTATCTGTAAATTCTATACTTGTGCTTAACCACGATTGCTTTAATAAGCTAGTCACATGAACGGATAAACTAGGTGAAGACTCACTACCTGTTTTTAATGATTCAAGCGACTGATTTAAGTCTTGTTGAACTCTATCAATATCAATATCGAATGAGCCAAATATAAGCCTAACGTCATCTAATTTTTGTTCAATCATAGCAAGTAACCAATGCTCTAATTCAACAGTAAAATGACTACGGCTATTACAAATTGCAACAGCAGCTTCTAGGCTCTTTCTACAGTCGGGACTCAATTTTTCAACGAGCTTATTCAGTGTCATCGAAGACATACACTATTCCTTTTAATTTTAATTATCCTTTAAACGATAACTTAGTAGGTTTATTTTTAAATGTGTTTTTACCGGCGCCTAAAAAACTATTAGCGCCTAGTTGACAATTATTTTTAGAAAGCGATACCGCCTCTAACTCATGAAAATCAGATTCAATAATTAACCGAAATTGAACTGAATTTCCGACATAATCTTTTATAATTTTATTGCTAAGCTCAAACAAAGACCCTTTAGGTAATAACGATTTAGCTTTCGAGGGGTCATCTGAAGAAATATGAATTTCAATGCTTGATGAAACATCCCATATTTGCTTACCAATCACAGTGTCAACACCTAAGCGTGCATGTTGCCCTTCAAAGAGTGCCTGACTAGCTAGGCGTGTTTGTTCTTGAGGCTTAAGATCATGCCACTGGCCAATCATTTGTTTAATCGCAACATCACACCCTAAATAAGAAGTAAGAATGCTTTTTAGATCCGATGCATTTCTTATCTTTCGGCTATATAAACCAGAAAAATGAAGTTGATGTTCGTTGTAACCTCCACTTAACAAACCTAAAATTTGTGTGTATGGGTCTTTATTCTTATCTTTATTTATATGATTCAGTGATGGTTTATATTTTTTCCAAGCTCTGTAATACAGAGAAATTAGGCGATGATTAAACATGTCGTAAAAATCACGCATAGTGGTGTCTTTATATCTCAGGCGTTGCATAACCAATTCACTGTAAAATTGTGGTAGCGCACCTGAGCAACCTGTTAAGCCCATAAAAGATACCTGCATATTTACTTTATGGAGGCCATCTTCAAAACTTGTTTCCTCTAATTTTGTAATCGCGTTACCTGGGTAACCAAACTTTTGAGTTGCCGTAAATTTAATAAGCTCGTGCTTTGGGTTACTATCGTAGCCTACGTGACGGTGCTCTAAGCCATCCTTTTTAAGCTGGTTTTCTATTATGAAAACGGCTTTATAAAAGTCTATTTGCGATGCTTGAGAAATAATATGCTTAATCATAAAAGAGGACTATCACCCACTCTAGCTGGCCACTGATAATATATTTGTTCTTGCTCTTTTAATCTGAGGCTAACACGCGTAAAGCTGTTAATTGCAGCAAATTGTGCAAAAAAATGGTCTAAAATAGAGGCAAAGAAAAACATGCCGCTGCCAGAAAAGTCATCATTAGCAAAGGTAATTTCAATATCACTCCCCGTTGCAAAACTCACCCTACCACTTTGTACTACTCGTGCAGTTGAAGAGGTAACTAATACTCTGTAGATATTGTCAATCATGCCTTTTGTCTGCGGTGAAGCTCTAAAATCATAAAGACGAAGGACTTCTTTTAATTTGACACATGCATCATCACCACTAAAAGCATCTAGTGTTAAATGATTAACTAATTGCCACCTTGTTGCGTCAGCTAAAATTGGCCTAACTGCATGCGTAAAAGGAATTAAACAGCGGATTTTTTTAATTACATCACCACGTTCAGGCATAAGTAGCCCAAGCTCATCATCGCCAAAAGGCATACTTGCAGGTAAATTTCGGTTACTGCAATTTGCACGAACAGTTAATACTGTATTTCCCTCACCGTATTCCATTGCACTGTTTTCAAACGTCGCATCTACAAGTGATAAAAATGTCTCAGTTCCTGATTCAACATAACCACCGGCCCAAGATGCAGTTTCTCTTCGTATGTGCCAGAACAAGTCTTCATGCCCCTGGTATTTAGGGTGCGTTTGTCCGTAAAAAGGGGATACAATCTGCTTATTCCCTTTATGATCAAAAGCAATTACTTCACAAAGGCCAATCACCTCAGATATTTCTGAGTCCATATAGCGGGGTGTTAATTTATACTCGTATTCACTTATTTCTGGTCGTATTGGCTCTAGCTCTTGCTCAAATAGATTAATAATTGGCGTACAACCAAGTAAAAACATATTTTTATCAACTTGTTTTTCAAGTTCAGCTGATTCTGTATCTAAGTAAAAATACAAAGTACATTGATTAGACTTTTTAGGCAGTGACGACTTAATTCCTTGTAACTCAAAAAATCTAAACTTCTCTGGGAAAGTAAAATTTTCAACTAATAAACGATAACCGGAAGAAGAGCGCTGTGAATAAGGAACAACGGCTTCGTTTGCGTCGAAACCAACAGCTTTAAGTTGATCTTTTGATACGTACTTAATCCCTTCTTCGCCATTATCAATCGCAACTCCAATACAATGCTTAAAAAGTAATTCATACACTTTTAACGTATGGTGCCATTGACCATTGATGAATATACGTAGTTTCTCAAGTCCTGTTTCTGCCAGCGACACACCTTTGTATTCACCAGTTAACTCAAGTTTAAATATTGATTTTGCTTTTTCATGCCACCTCGGTTTAGGCGCAACAAATGGGCTGTTGTCAAACTGAGCGCTTGTTATTTCTACAGGCCATAAGTAAGTTTCATAGCAGGTTTGAAACTTACATTGCTTCATAGATTCAACATTTGTTTCTACTTCACTCGCTCTAGGTATCACAATACCCGTGGTAGATAGGTTTTCGGCTTCTAACTTAACTATCGACATTGAGGGTATTGGTGCTTGATAATCTGGCAGCATCTGACCCAGTAAGGCATCCGTTAGTTCAGGGAAACTATCGTCTAACTTTTGTCTAATATTGGCGGTTAAAAAAGCAAAGGATTCTATTAGTCTCGATACATGAGGGTCTTCAATATGATCTTCACTAAGCTTTAATCGCCCCGCAACCTTAGGATATTTATCAGCAAAGTCTTTACCTAAATGGCGCACAAATGCTAATTCACGATTATAATACTTTAATAATTCATCGTTCATAAAGATGCCTCAATAATTTTCATGCCTAAGTTAACTGGCTCAACTTCAGAATCAAAACTAATGAATTCAGGCTCGGGATCAGCATACAAAAGCGCATTTATTCGCAAATTGAGTACTCTATTAATTGGCACTTCTTCATCAGTAAACACCTCAACCTCAAGAAATCGTGGTTCAAATTTTAAAATCGTATCTCTGACCGTCTCACACAATAATGTTCGTCCTTCATGAGAGCTTACTGACATACTCGAAAAGTCAGGAAGCCCATATGATAAGCAAGATGTTGTTAATTCATCATATTGTGATGGCCATGTATGCCATTGAATTCGCGCATTAAGCAACGCTTCTATGTCTCTTCGCACATTTTTTCTGAGTTCACTAATCGTTATCCCTTCGGTGCGAGAAGGTGCATCTTGAAAGTCGGGCTCATCATCGATAAGTTTATCGATAATTGATGCTTGAAGCTGTTGCTTATGTTCAATCATGATTATTCAAATATAAATTAGGCTGTTTCGAGTGCGTTTATTTTTAAGTTAGGAATAGTGATTGCCTCATCATTAACAAATAGCATTTTCATTCCTTTACCGATAATAAACTCGTCTTTAAGTTCTTCCCAATCAGACACTTGCCCTAACTTTTCAATGTCGCTGTTTGAATTTGCATAAACAAGCGGTAAATGAGCTGTACCTGATGGGCCATCTTTAATTGTTATTTCCACTCGTAACCAAATACTTTCAAGTAGTGATTCGTTAGGCTGTACTCTTAATGTTTCTATTTCATTAAAATTGGCTAAATAAAACTCGCCATTTGTACCTAACACTTCTAAATATGGGCCCAAGGTATCATCAAGATCTCGAATTCCAGTTGAATCATCTTGTGATATTGTAGCTCTAAGCGCTTCCATTTTTAGGGCTAACTCAGCGGCTTCATTAACTTCATTTTCGAGTAAAGCAACATGCATTTTTAAAAATAAAGTGTCGAGTTCATCTGCATCATGAAACAGTTTAGGAATTCCATTGCCTTGATAAAAATCAACTCTCGACTGCTGGGCACGAATTAAGTGACGAAGGTTGACCGCACCAACGGCAAATTCTGGGTTCTTTTGAACCATAAAATCTAATTGTTTATCTGCTTTTTCAAGTTCACCATTAATACAAAGTAGCTCTGCGTAAATACTTCTAATATCAAAGTTTAAAGGTTCATCTTGCAACTCAGTTGCGCAGCATGACAATGCATCAGTGAGTTTCCCCTCACGAATTAAGCTATGTATTTTTTTCATTACTATTCCTTTATTTTATGGTGAGGACTAAGCTCAGTTATTAATTTAATGCTAGAAACCATTTGATCTAATTGAAAGTGTGGTTGTAACTGCAAAACAGAAAAGTAATGCCCTGGATTAGCCTTATTTTCACTAACTTTTATCTTTGCATTACTTAATGGGTATTTGCTTCTGATTTGCTCAGAAGCTGAATCTGATGCTGTGGTATAGTTATTTACCCAAGCCTGTAAATCTCTTTCACATGCTTGCGCAGTACTGTATGAGCCTACGCGATCACGTGCTAATAATTTTAAATAGTGCGCAAAACGAGAAACACACAATATATACTGCAGCATTGAAGATAAACGCGCATTTATATTTGCAGCACTTGAGTCATAATTTTTTGCTTTTTGAACAGACGCATTACTATAAAAAACAATGTGTTCTGTATTTGTAACCGATGAAGCAGGAATAAAACCAAGCTCAGAAAACTGTTTCTCAAACTTACTTGTTACCAATAAATTCAAAGGCGGTTTAGCCTCTTTTTGATATGTATCATTAGCAAAATTGTCTCGTGCTAGCCCTGTCACTAACCCTTTTGAAACTTTCCCTGGTTCAATGCCACGAATATGACCAAACCAGCCACTCTCACAGTAAGCTCTTATTATTGTTGATACGAACTGGAAAGAAGCATTTCCCCAAAGCATATCTGTTTCAGGGTCAACAATTTGCTCTTTAAAATAAAAATCTTGATGGCGTTTGCCGTCATTACTATAAGGTGGCCTAACGAGGACATGCGGTAATGTAAAGCCGATAAATCGCGACTCTTCCATCTTTCTAAAGCTCTGCCACTTTGCATATTCAGGCTGTTCAAAATGATTAAAAAGATCGGAGTAATAACCTAAGTCAGAAAAACTATCAGCGCCAAATAAATTGGGTGAAGCGGAACAGATGAAAGGAGAAAAAGCGGCAGCCGCCGTTCTTGATATCTCTTTTATTGTATCAATATCGTTGTAAGTCGTTCCTTCAGAAAAGGTATTTGTTATTTCGTAATCGCCAATAACAACCCCAAAAGGTTCTCCCCCGGCACTATCAAACTCGCTTTGATATAATAATTGGAAAAACATGCTTTGATCAAAATCAATCGCTTTATTTACATCCTTAGATAAGGTCATCCAATTACAGTTTAATACTTTTACTTTTACTTTATTTTCTTTATCGTATTGCTCGCTCTGCAATAAAAGCCACCACATATTACGCCAGCTAGCTTCTAATTTTTGAAAGCGTTTGTCATGAATAATTATATTTAGTTGTTTAGATATCAGCTGATCAAGCTCAACTATAATACGTTGTAGATAGGGACCTAAAGACTCCTTATTCCATGAAATAGGTGAATCAGAAGAGCCTTCAAGCCATAATAATAATGCTTTATCTAGGTTTTTTTCGTTTAAAAACCTATCAAGCAAAGCTTCATTATCACTTATTCGAGACTGCGACTTTTGTTGAAAAGTGAAGTCTTGATTTATAAATGAAAACTCTTCGTGATTCATTCTAATGCATTATCCTTAACGCTAGAGAGAGGTTAGTTAACCAATCTCAGGAATTTTAGCTACAAGGCGTAAAGAAGAAGTAAGCTCTTCCATTTGTAACCAAGGTTTTAACCAGGCAACAGCATTGTAAGCACCAGGTTGACCTGGAATTTCTTTAACCGATACTTTTGCATCAGCTAAAGGGTAACGTGCTCTAATATCTTGACCACCGCCCTCTGTCGCATTAACGTAAGATAGTATCCAACGATTTAACCAAGATTCAACGTCTTCTGCTTCCATAAAGCTACCAATTTTGTCACGAGCCATCACTTTTAAGTAATGCGCAAAACGAGACGTCGCCATTAAGTATGGTAATCGAGCTGAAATTGCAGCATTAGCAGTCGCATCTGGTGTAGAGTAAATTTGTGGTTTTTGACAACTTTGACCACCAAAAAACACAGCATAATCAGTATTTTTATAATGACAAAGTGGTAAAAACCCTAATTTGCTTAGCTCTGCTTCGCGACGATCTGTTATACCAATTTCAGTCGGACATTTTAGATCTGGGTCGCCGTCATCACTAGTGAAAATATGTGTTGGTAGGCCTTCTACTTTACCGCCACCTTCAGCACCACGAATAGCAGTACAAAAGCCGTATTGAGCAAAAGCTTTTGTCATATTTGTTGCCATAGCGTACGCTGCGTTGCTCCAGCAATAGTCTTTATTTTCAGTACTGACCGAACGACCATCTTTAGGCTCAACTTCAAACTCTTCGTAGTTAAACTCTTCCACTGGCTTCGAAGCAGCACCGTACGGCAGGCGAGATAAGAAACGAGGCATTGTTAAAGATACAAAACGTGAATCGTCACTGTCTCTAAATGAGCGCCATTTTGTATACTCTAATGATTCAAAGACTTTTTCTAAATCGCGAGGTTTTGTCAATTCTTCCCAGTTATCGAAACCAAATAATGATGGCGACGATGCCGCAATAAATGGACAGAAGCCTGCAGCTGCAACATTAGACATTAAACTAAGTGCTTCAACATCTTCAGGATGATTAGTAAATTCGAAATCGCCAACGATTGTGCCGTAAGGTTCACCACCTGGTGTGCCAAATTCAGCTTCGTATATTTTCTTAAACGTCTGGCTTTGATCAAATTCAACCGCTTTACTTAAATCTTTATGAAGTTCTTTTTTCTTCATATTTAAAACACGAATTTTAAGTGTGCCACTTGTTTCTGAGTTCATCACTAGGTGATGTAATCCACGCCATGAACCTTCAAGCTTTTGAAATTCATCACTGTGCATAACAACACTTAGCTGCTTTGATATTTTTTGATCGATTAATTGAATTGCTTCATTAAACGTCACAGTCATGTTTTTATTCCACTGGACTGTCCCTTTCAAGGCTTCTTCAGTCAGTGTTTTAAGTAACTCTTCTGCGCGACTCGCATCTGTTTGCTTAGTTGCACCAATAGCTTGTTCAAGTAAAGATGAACTCACTTCAGTCGTTGACTCTAATTCTGTACTTAGTTGCTCTGTACTCATTTTTCAGTCTCCTCTAATTTAAGCTCTTTAGCGATAGAGTCTAAACTTGCGGTATTACTAAGTACTTCTTCTAATACATTTTCAAGTTCTTCTGAGCGGTCAATTTTAGTCATTAGGTCGCGTAGTTTATTACGTGTTTCCATTAATTTACGTAATGGTTCAACCTGATTTACAACAGCTGCTGGCTCAAAGTCATCAATCGATTTAAAGTTAAGCTTAACTTCAAACTGAGAACCTTCATCATTTAATGTATTGTCGACTAATAAATTCAGAGAAGGACTCATACGCTTTAAAACATCATTAAAGTTGTCGCGATCTATTTGTATAAATCGTCTGTCTTTAAGTGGCTTTAAGGCATCAGCATTATCTCCTGAAAAGTCCCCCATCACACCAACAACAAATGGTAATTCTTTTTTAACCGCTGCGCCTTCAGTTTCCACATCATAAGTGATATGTACTCTAGGCTTACGAACTCGTTTTAATTTATCATGGATACTCATTGAGAACTCCTTTTACTTATGTTTCAGTTTCGCTGATTTTAATGCCAGACAACTTAAAGTACCCAGTCCTAGCATCACTATCTGTAATTAGTTCATTTAATAACTCAGGTAGCGATAATTCGCTCCATCGAATTACTTGTTCTATCGTGTACGACATCGGCGAGTGAGGCTCTGTTTTTCTAAAGAATGTGGCTATTTCTTTTAGTTTACTTATTGCATTTTCTCTAGAATTAATCTCATTGCTATTCGCTTTTTCAACTACGCCTTCGACTCCCGCATCGTTCTCAGTTTCTAGCTCAACATTTTCACTAGCATTCTTTTCAGCTAGCGCTTGTTCTGCCGCTTCAAGCTTATCTGCAGCAACGTGTTTTAGTGCCGCCAAACTCACTTCAAGTGCCTGTTTTATATTAGAAGTCGGCTGTGGTTGACCTGTCACTCTGTCCATTACTTCACTAAGCGTGGAAAATTGCTCAATCGCTTCTTCAATATCTAACTTTAGAGAGACAAAAAAATCAGTACTGGTTTCTGCCGCACTTTTTTCTATTAATTCGAAGTCAACTGCACCTTGAGTAATTTTTTTCTCTCTTTTATCATCACTCAAACGAGAAACATCATATCCTTGTTGATATTCCCAAAAAGAATAAGAATTCATACTTACACTATCAGTTAAGTAAATACTCTTTATTGGTATGATCAACGTACCTTCACCCGCAGAGCCATTTAACCCCACTAGTGCTGATACTTTATCCCAAATTTCATCATCTGAGTCGAGTGTAGGGTATAAATCGTCAAAGTGATTTTCAATTAGGTTATGAGCAACTTTAAAGCCAAACGCCAAGCCTTTAAAGCCGTAAATACGACACATTGCTTCAATTAGCCATGCCAAATATTCAATATCTTTGCTTTCGGTTTTTATTGCTTTGCTACATTGCTCAAGGAGAGGTAACCAGTCTCGCGACAAAGAGGAGATACCTTGCTCATCAACCAATGCATTTCTTTCAGCCGCTCGGAGCTGATTTCTCAAATCTTTTAAAGCATAATATGTAGACGTAGGAGAGACATCTGAGCGGGGATCAATACCTGCAATCTCAGTGTCTGAAATAGGGGAGATATATTCATCTAATAAAAACATTCCATTGTCCTAATAATTATCCATAAAACTCCAATAAAGCGGAGCGGATTTTATATTACATTCTTTATATTAAAATACAAGCTTAGTTACAATTGTGTTTAAAAATTCATTATTGCCAATATATAAACAATCAATTTTTAGTATACTTTCAAATAACATCATTTAAATAATTTAAAACAATCTTATTTAAAATAATCAATATGTTATTTAGTAAATAAAGGAATCGTCGCCTCATCCATATTATTAATCGCATTAATATCTTGATTATCTTTTGTTTCATCATATTTAATTAAAATACATGTCACATTATCTCTTGCACCTCGAACTAAAGAAGAGTGCATTAATGCCATACCCGAATCAATAATACTATTTGGTTCTAAAGACATGCATATATCGTCATCAGATAATTCTCCAGTTAGCCCATCAGAACAAAGTAAAAATATATCACCGGTTCTTATTTTATCTTTAATAACATCCACTTTTACATTTTCCATAACACCAACTGCGCGTGTTATTACATTAGATAGAGGATGATTTTTCGCTTCTTCAACAGAAATAACCCCTTCATCAATCAAGTCATTTACTTGACTATGATCTCTTGATATCTGCTGAAGCTCACCATCACGTAATAAGTAGGCTCTGCTATCACCAGCCCATAAAATATGGTAGTTCCCATCTTTTAAAAATAACGCAGTAACCGTACTGCCCGCCGTTTTATTATCTAGATAAGAAGCACTGTATTCACTGAGCTGTCTATTTGCTTCTTCAATCGCCCCCACAATATGAGAAATACTTAAAACATCTAATTCAAGCTCTTGAACTTTTGTCCTAATAACATCAACAACTAACTGGCTTGCGACTTCACCGGCTTCATGGCCTCCCATGCCATCAGCAACAACCCACAGGTTATGACTATTAATTTCTACATGGGCATCTTCATTTAGTTGCCTAACAACACCTCGGTGGGTAATGGCATAACTTGTACAAAATTTACTAATCACTATTTTTTACCTGCGTATAATTCCATTCCCAATGTTTCCACCTACCATCTAACATGGCTGCAACTTGATTTACAGGAGGTAGTGCAGATGTAATAAGCACCATTGGTTTGATGTTAAATGAACCATGTGTCCACCAAACGCTATAATCACCATGTTTCTTATGTAATATGGCATGCATTGCATCTTCTAAAACATTATCTGACAGCTCAGTACCTGAAAATTCAAACGCCTCACCCGCTTTGTTTTTATCGGGTGAATGAGAATAGCTGACCTGCTTTTTTTCAGCCGTCATTATATTAAGCGTTTGGGTGACCTCTTTTCTCCACGAAAAAAGATCAACCGAGCCCTCTAATACTTTTAAAACCACATCTTCATACTCTAAAGAAAACACGCCTGAGTTTAATATAGCAATAGGGTCACTTTGCGTCTCACTCAATAGAGTAAAAGGATAATGCCTTCCAACCGCATCCATACTCGGTATTATGGTTCCCATAACCCCGTTGTCGCCAACTATATTAGGGCTCAAGGCAAAGTGCCAGACAGGCGCTACCAAGTAATTATCCTGCCATGCTTCTCCTAGCTGCTCCTTACTAACAGCAATGGCTGCTTGTAACCATTGCTCCCAATGCTCAGAAAATGCCTTAGAAACGTTATCTTGAACAAAGTCGCCTAAAGAGGGCACTTTACCAAGATAACCTATATTTATAATCGTGTCGGACATGAAAACTTCTCTACGCTTGTATTCCAAAATGGATGTCTGATTGATTTAGGCAACAATTCGACTTTTGCATTATTTCCCATAATTGAAAAGTGCAGCTCTAGATCGTTACGAGTTTGGCTTCTTTTTTCGCTAAGCTCATCAAGCATTCTATAAAGTGACCATTCACCCTGATAAGTTGTGTTAATTGAGCGGCCACCATTTGGAGGCGTAAACACCACTCTTGTTTTACTTTGACCAGATGCTCCAGGCCAAATAAAATTTGTTACTTTTAATGGACCATGTCGGTAAGTCATTGACTGTCCATCAATTTCTATCATAAGGCTAGACACTGTTTTATCCAGTTTAAATGTTCGTAAACCAAATTCTATTCGAGGGGTATTACTTCCACCATCAAAAAAAGCGGTTTGGATTTGATAAGCATGTTCAAACATTTTTAATGTTTCACTGCTAATACCAATGTCTTTTTCAAACTTCCATGGACTTGAGCTTATATCAACGCTAGGCGCAACATAGCTATTGAAAAAGCTATCAATGGTTCCACTTGGTCCAAAAAAGCGAGCAAAGTCTTTCATATTTACTTCTTTATCTGCCTGTGGAGAGAAAGGGTACCTTCCCACAATCGCAGCATTGTATTCTCTTAAAACTTTGCTTTTCCAAATTTCGTTCAGGTGCCTGTTTGCACTATTTTTGGTGATATTACTAGTGTCTCTGCTTATATCTAATAACCAGCTATTAAATGGATAAGGTAAATCTCGACTTTGAAACTCTAATTGACGTATAAAGCTTGGTTTACTCTTACCACTAATTTGATCTTTTATTGAATATTTAAGCTGATCGCCTCGATCGAGCTTGGTTAAATAAATATTAAGCTCTCGCAGATTTTTCTGAATATTATCGAGCTGTTGAGAATCAATGTTTATCACATCTTCAAATGCTTCTTCGACTTGGTAACCTGGCAACTTTATGTCGAACTTAGGCGCTTCGTCAGGTAAAAATCGCTTGATCCTATTTGCTTTCGTTTGCATTGCAATTTCAGCAGCATTAGCAGCCAGTTTACCTGCTACTTTTTGATTTTCCGATACCGGTAGTTTTGTCAGCTGAACATTCTTTTGAACTGCAGTAATAATATTTTTAATTGGCGCTTCTGAACCCGCTAATACATCCGTAATATTAACGCCCTCTGCCGGTGAGCTATATTGATTAAGACTTAAGTCATCTAAGAACGACTGCCAATAATGAATATAGTCTTGAAAATAACGCTGCTCTAATTTCTTTTCTATTTCATCTTTTGAAATATCGTAAGTGCCTGATGCTTCTTCACCATACACCCAACTACTGGCCATTAAATTACCTAACATTTTACTTTTTTCAACGTTAAAAATACCGTGAAATCCATTAAATGTGTACAACCCAGGGATATTTCTAGTTAGCTCACCATTATTACGAAACGTAAATTTTTGCGCACTTTCAAAGCTAACAATATCGGTTAATCTAAACGGCGGAATACTACTATTAAGAAAGTCAGCTTGCAGACGTTGATACGCTCTTTCTGCTATAGGCAACTTAGTTAATTCAGCGCGTGCAGTTCGTACAGCTTGGTTATCAACATCAGTTTGATTAATACCTTTGTTCAACAAAGCTGAAATATGACCCATTAATTCATCTCTAATTTGAATACTCTTATCACCCGGAAGGTTTCTTTCTAAGTAAGCATCAAACCATGCTGTAATGTCTTCACTTTCAAAATACTCTGGTTGAAATAGCATTAAATAACACTTCAAAGTCTCATATAAATAACTAAGGTGCTCTGGATGGGCTGCCATTTCTTTTATAAGGGTATTGCTGATAAATGGTTCTAAATAAGTTTGTAAAGAACGATCGTAAGCATTAACAGAAGATGCTTTAATTTCATTTAATTTATTAAAACCAAATGATGGTGACTCTTCCGAGTCCATTAAAAATGGCGCACTTGCTGGTAAATTTCTCAGCGCGTTTAACCTATCATTTAAAACCACTAAGTTATTTCGATCAAATGACGCTGAATCAAGCTCTTGATATGTCGAAATAGCCTCTTCAGTTTCTGCAATTAGATTACTATTCCATGCAAAACTAAAGTACCAAGAAATTGAAAAGCCAAATAGCGCAATAACAGCTAATGAGATACTAGCAACGCGTAGCCATTTATTTTGTTTGTCGTGATGTTTATTTGTACTTGCTAAATTTTGCTCTGGAAAAATCACGCTTTCTAAAACATTTTTTATAAAAAAGCTTTTTGATTGATTGATATAATCTGTTTTACCTGAGTTAACATCATTCAAAAAGCTAGAAGGCGTTCCTTCTTGAGTTGCGCTCGTTAAGTAAACGCCCCTAAACATGGGCAGCTCTTCATATGCATTAGGTGTAAATATTTCTTTTAAAAAGCCATCAGCGACACCTTGAAGTACTCTTAGCTGCCTAGGGAATTCGAATATTTTAGCTCTAATCGCTTCGTTTCTTTCATTTATCAATCTGCGATTAAGCATTTCTGTTAATTTAGAAATTAAAGTATGAAATTCTTTATTAAACGCTTCTACCTGGGTGTCTTTAGCAAGATCAAGCTCAAAGGTAACTCCCCATACTTGTTCACATTCTTCTTCCGTTAATTCGCCAAAAAATTCTCTGAATCCTTCAATTAAATCAACCTTAGAAAAAATAACATAGACAGGAAATGTCATCCCAAGCTGATTTTGAAGCTCTTGTAGCCGTTGCTTTATTGCACGTGCATGCAAGTTACGCTCAGTTTTAGTCTGACTCATCAACTCAGATATACCCATGCTGATCATCACACCATTAATTGGCCTAAGTGGACGATACTTTCGCAATAGACCTAAAAACCCTTCCCATGCTCGTGAGTCATGTTTTGCATGACTATTTTGAGTTGTATACCTACCGGCGGTATCGATCAATACCGCTTTATTAGTAAACCACCAATCACAATTTCGTGTACCACCGATGCCATGAACTAAATCAACGCCCAGTTTATCTTTTAATGGATAATCCAATCCTGAATTATTAATAACGGTTGTTTTACCCGCGCCAGGAGGGCCGATCATTATGTACCACGGCAACTGGTAAATATTTTTACCTTTGAACAACTTAACATCTTTTAACAAGTCGATAGCTTCATTCATTCTTGTTTTTAGAGTCGTGATTTCTTCGTTTACTTCACTGCCGCCTGAGTCATCGCTATCGATTAACTCATCAGCCATTTTTTCATCTCTTTTATTTTGCTGCACAAGACGATAAATTTTCGTCACAGAAAAGAGCAATAATATAAGCAATATTGTTAGCAACCTTGCAGCAATACTTGCTAAAGGGACGTAATCTGCCACTGCAATTAAAGGACCACCAAACCAAATCAATAATGATAAAGCTAGGAAACCTATAATTAGCATCGCGGTACGAGATGTAAGAGCGTATGTCATTTTTTTAAATTTTTGCGAGAAACTCATATCAGCCTCATTAAAATAATAGATCGATTTCAATTCGTCGGTTCAATGACCTAGAAGCTGAATCTGAATTGCTGGCGATTGGCTCTGCGGCCCCTTTACCTTCAGGCCATAAACGGCCACTAAGGTTAGTACTTTTAGCCATAGAATTAGCAACTTGTGTTGCTCTAGCTAAAGAAAGGTGCCAATTTGAGGGGTATCTGTCGGTACTAATAGGCGTGTCGTCTGTGTGACCCGTAATTAATATTCTGCCTTTTGTTCCCTCTAAACTAAGTGCAAGTTTCTCAAGAATAGGCTGAAAAGAAGGCAGTAACTGTGAATTACCTTGATTAAACAAACTTTCACTTTTGATGGAAATTCTGATCCGATCATTACTTTTTTTAACAACCACAATCCCCCTCTGTATTTCGGTTTGTAGTAGCTGCTCTAAAACTAATAGTTGCTGGTCTTTTTTATCGACAGTTTGCTCATTTGCGAGTGGATGAATAACGGCAAGTTTTTCATTGATAGCAAAAACATCATCATTGAGTTTCATATTGATAAATAAATAAACGGCAAGTAACACGAGCCCTAAAACAGAAAAAATCACCCAAAGCGGTACTTGATTTCTAAGTTCAACACCTGCAGCAACTCGCTCCTTCCAATTAGGTGATAACTTGTTATTGATTGGCCCATCTAATTGATTTAAAAGGTGGTACATCTGAGAACGGTATTCTTCAACTTTATTATCACCAACAGTATCTAATCTATATTTGCCCTTAAAACCAAGGTTTAAACAATGATACTGTAACTCTAAAAATTGCTTGTTTTTTTCAGGTTGTAACAGCGCGTCATCGAGTAATGTATAAAAATATTCACCACCAAATGTTTCTTTATGGAATGTAGATAATAAGCTTTCATCTGCCCATTCCATTGAGCTCCATTTTGAATTTAATACCGATTCATCGAGAATAGCACATAGGCAGTAGCGCGCATTGTTGATGATATCTTTAGATAAATTTTGGTTGCGAACTTCAACTTCAAACCGCTTTATGGCCTCAACACAACGATGTTTTAAAGCTGCTAAATTTGTCATTTCGGCTGATTGACTAATAGATATGACTATTGAAAAACAGTCAGTTGCAGCTTCTAAAAGAGGGTTTTTAAAGATAGACACTTTGACGCTACTTGGTAGCTTTGTCGATGGCGATTCGACAGACATCACCGTTTTATCAGCATCACTGTCAGTATTTGCTTTACTAGAGGTATCACGTCCTAATCTACCAGGGCGTGGTTTGATAATGGTTTCGTCCATTGAAACTCTTCCTTTAAAATTAAGTTCTAATTGCCCAAAGGCTTAATTGTAGTTCTGGGTAGCTACCTGATAAATGAATGGCAATTCCGCCACTAGAGCGCAACTTATCCCAATGCTCTCCCTGCTTATTTAATTCAAAATAATGGAAACCTGCATGATATGGGATTTGTCTTGGGGCTGTAGGTAAACTACTGATTGTTATTCCTGGTATTTGGTTATTAACAAGATCACGTATAGTTTCTACGCTGCCTATTTTTATCTGTGATGGCAGTATTTTACGTAACTCTTCATGCGGGACACTTGCTTTTATTGCTAGAATAAATTGAGCTGAATTTAGCACCGACTTATCGTTTAATGCACCAAATGAAATTCCAAATTTACTTTGTTCTAACTTTATTTCAGTTGCTGTTTGCTCAATAACATGACTCAACGACTGATATAAGAAGTTAACGACTTCGCTAAACACTTGACCCAAGTTTTTATGATCGTATTTAGGGAGCTTAGGAACTCGTTTATTAACAGTACTAAACGTCGACAGCTCTCCGGCAAGCTCAATCAACCTAATATACAAGATATTTGGATGGATATTATTGACTGATAATAAGTTGTCAAATACTGCATCATACTTATTCAATGTTTGCAGCATAATAAAGTCGGCAACTGATGTACTTCCTGCATATCCTTGACACAATCTAACGGCGATGCTTTCTGAGCGCTGTTTGATCATTGAACCAATTTCGCGAACAAGACCCAAAAGAGGCTTGCATTGCCCTACTTTTAAAGATGCCGGTATATACTTATTATCTAACTTTATTTGCCCTTCATTACTAACGTCTAGAATTCTTGCTAAAGGCAGCAATATATAACCAGAGTGATCATCAGAGGAAAGTACTAACTTACTATATATTTTAGCGACTTGAATAACTTCTTGAGATTGCGCCCCCACTAAATCGTCACTCACTGATAAATCATTCAATTTATAACGAGTTACAATATTTTCTTCTGGGGCAGATAAGTTTATGCCGCTATTTTTCAATGCCGGTATTGCAAGATAAACTATCTCGTCATATATATCTTTGCCGACCACTAATGGCTCAGGCAAAGAAGTTGACTGAGGCATATCTATCGGTAGTAAATCTGGGGTAATTGCCGACAGTGATTCAATCGCAAATTGACCCGATTTTAGCAGTTCAGTATCAATTGCTACCTCAAGTATTCCCCAAGGATCTGCAAGGTTACCACTGCACACTTGTTGGATTACATTCGCAATATGTTTATCTGATTGCTGGAAGTGTTGCGGCCTTAAAAACATCCCTTCAGTCCAAGCAACACGAGTGTTATCACCCATTTTACAAATCCTTTTTTTATTTCTCTCTCATGTATGTAGCAATAGCTTCTACATTGACATTTATATCATCATAACCGGTAGGATCAACTTCAATTACAGCTCTCCATCTTGCCTGATCAATGTTTCTATAAGCAACCACAACCCCCACATAGCGAGTGTTTCGATTGAGACTCATTTTATATTTTTGTACTGTATTTGGCTGTAATTCAAGCTCGTCTTTTTTTAACAGATCAGGCCCTAATAATTTTTCAGGCGTATCGTAAAGGCTAAAAAAATCTTGTGTATCAAAAATAGTTCGAGAACTAAGTTCAAATATTTTCATAACTACAGGTGAAGGTCTATCCGACGTATCAGGATTAACATTCTTAGATACATTAATAATCAGATCTGTTGAAGGCGGAACAAGTTTATTAACGGTAGAACATCCTAGTACTAAAAATAGTAAACTAAAACTCATTAAGTAGAGCTTAATTTTATACATTGTTTAATTTCCTTTCTAAAGCGTTTCTTTAAGTCTATCGTTGTATGCCTTTAAAAAATCATCTGACATAGCCATTGCCCCTTTGGAACTAACGTCTTGTGACAAATCATCATGTAAACTCTGATATAACTTCCAGCATTTAGATTCAATTTGCCCAGGGATAATTTTTAATACGTTAGAATTATCATTTGCTTGCTGACTTATCTGTTGGGGAGAAACTTGGTCTAATATCCCTTTAAGTACACCATCTGCACCGGCTAATAACGCATGTTCGTGCCTGCGAGAGTCAATAAAGCTTTCATTTATCGACTCCTTAGACGAAAGGAAGCTTGCACTATTCCTTATGAATAAATTCTGAATAACGTCATCTATATTAGCAGAAAATTTTAAAGGGTTGTTTTGTTCAGTTTGAAACATTGTATGATTTAACCTCAATTGACTTTTTACATGCGCTCTTTGACGTAAAGAGTCCATAAGGCCATTGAGTAATAAATTAAGGCCTTGCCCCATTTCAAACCAATGCTTTTCTGTATTTAACGAATTTTGTACTTCAGGCTTTATATTTAAACCTTTTAAAAATGCATCAGATAACGCAGTACTGTTTTTTGCAGCTATTTTTGGTGATGCAGTCTCGACAGTTTGTTCTTTAGGGGCTATTTTTCGACTTTCCGATTGTACTCGTGGAGAATTCGTTTTTAACTCTTGAACATTCGCAGAGTCATGTTTTGATGCATCGGAGTGTTCTGGGTTCATCAGGCGTGATAAATCATCCCAATCTTCTGGGATCTGGTTACCTGAGTTCAAAAAGGGCTCTTGCACCATAGAAACTCCAGGCATTGATTCATCTAAAATAGATTCGTCTAAAAACTGATGCGATTGTGAAAATGAATCTTTACTATCCGCACGGTAATTATTATCACTGTTTTGACTGGCCGAAAAATCGGTATTACTCACTGGTGAAACGCGATCATCAACCAACTTAACATCAATTTGAAAGTCGCCAATAGTTAATACGTCACTGTCAGCAAGAACCTGCCTATTTCCTTGACCAAGTGGGGTTACAGCAAAGTTTATAAAGGTGCCATTCGTTGAATTATCGTAAATATAAAAAGAATCACCTTCTTTTACGATTTGTCCGTGTTTACTTGATATTATTTTTTCAGGATCGGGCAGATGCCAATCACAAGCCTCAGAGCGACCAAAGATGAGTTTATCTACTACAGTCTTAGATGCTTCAATTTCAGGTGAGAGTCTATGATAACTAGTTATGTTTAGTATCAGTTCCATTTGATAAGTCAGTCCCTTAAATCTTTATTGTCGGTAGGATAAAGTAGAAGAGAAACTATTGTCAACATTGAAATTAATATATAAATATAGACTGACTTTTATTGAGCCATAAAATACTGTAAAAATAAATATTAACTTAATCGATATACTGAACAATTGTGGCCGTTAATATTTTTACATTTCGGCCAAAATCCGTTCTCTATAAAATGAAAAAGTAAAACCTCAATTGATTTATCTTGATTACTTAATCTCATTCATTGACGCCCTAAACTCTCTTTTTTACTTAAGTATGTGCTCAAAAGTGGGTTTATTTTTTATATTTTTATAAAGTTACATTTGTTAAATATTCCCGATAGCGTATAAATTAGCTGTTTCAAAATTTAGATATAAATATTCAATAATTGAAACATTGCTATAGTCGAGATTTTTTGTAAAAATGTACGACAATATCAGAGGGAAATTGATAATAAGTATAAAGCTTACCTTTGTAATTATTTAAATAAACACAATAAAAGGATTTATAATGAGCGGTATTAACAACCCGAGTGACAAAACTCAAATTGCATCACTTGATTCTAATCAAAAAAGAACCTCTGCTAAAAATAAGATTAACCTCATCGGGAAAAAGATTTCCGATCGCTACCTGGTTGAAGAACTAATTGGACAAGGCGGCATGTGCTACATTTACAGAGCGCGTGATACCTTCTTAGAAAATGTAAATCGTGCTGAAGCATTTGTTGCTTTAAAAGTGTTGCAAGAAGAGTTTTCATACTCAGAAGAAGCAATTACTCTTCTAAAAGACGAAACAGCAAAAACACAACAGCTCTCCCACCCTAACATCGTTAAAGTGTTTTCAGCAGATTCCGATGGTGATTTATATTACGTCACAATGGAACTTGTTGAGGGAGAAACTTTAGAACAAATAATTAAACGCAACAAGCCCTCAGGCATGGCATTTAAAAAAGCGAAAGTGATTTTAGAACAGCTTGCTGATGCTCTTATATATGCGCATTCAAGAGGGGTGATTCATAATGACCTCAAACCATCCAATATCATATTTGACAGTAATGGGGACTTAAAAGTACTCGACTTTGGTATCGCAAAGCATAAAAACATTGAAGATGCGTATGCCGTTAGAAGTAATGTTGAGTTGGGCGATATTGGCGGTTATACACCGACCTACGCAAGTCCTGAACAACTAAATGGTGCCAGTGCTACCGTTAAAGATGACGTGTTTTCATACGCATGTATTGCGTTTGAACTATTAAGTAGTAAACATCCATTTAATCGAGTTGCAGCCGATAAACTACCAAAGAGTACCACTGCTAAACGTCCAAGCAATTGTCCACTTTGGTTATGGCAAAGTATAAATAATGCACTATCGTTAGAAACGTCACAACGACAAAGTTCTTTATTACCTATTTCTAAAAAACTTAAGTCTAATTTAAAGCCAGCGATCGGTTTAGTCGCAGCATCCGTTATTTTAGTTATTGTAGCTATTCAATATCAATTAGCTAACACTGTGCAAGTAAAGCAACTAGAGGCAAAACTTGATAATGCGAACGCAATTAATCAACAAGTAGAAACCTGGATGTCTTGGAATGGGCCTCATATTTTAGATAAGTTAGCTGAAATTCCTCCGCAGTACGAAGTATTAAAGCAGGGCCTATTAAGAGTAAATCAAACGAGCATATTAGGCAGTTTTGATAAAAGAGCTAATAACTTTAATAATAGTAATTCAAATAAATTTAAAGATTTTGATAAAACAATTTCAATCTACTCTAAAGCTCTCGACTACTACCCTGACTCAGAAAAACTTTCAGTGCAGTTAGAGAGCATCCTAAGAGAGCGTCAGTCAATAATTTTTGATATCACATCGAGAATTAATTTATTGTTAGAACAGTCTCGTTATAACGAAAGTGACAATAATAATATCCCGCAGCTAATTCAAGACTTAAAAGAAGTTGATAATACCTACGTGTACGAGCCCTCTTCCTTACATTTTGATAATTTTAAAATAGCGTTAGACAAAGCAGTAGAAGAAGATGACGTAATTGCGCAAAAAGCACTCTTAAATGTTGGCAAAGCGATATTTACCAGCAATCAAAAAGCTGAACTCCTTTTCCCAAATTTACTCAAAAGAGAATCTGCAATTGATGCACTGACCTTTTATCAGAAAAAATTAGCGATAGGTGAGCAAATTACCTACCCACTCTCGGATGCTATCGTTTTTTATCAACCAAGATTTCAACGTTACTCTGAACAATTGGAAGGTATTGAGGATTACAAGCAGCTACTAGAGTTTGAAGAACTTATTAATTTAGAGTCTGCTGATCTACCAACTGATTTTCCTCTTCTAGTGACATTAAAACAAGATTTGTCAAAGCGATATATTACAATGGCTAATACTCTAATGAAGCGAAAAATGTACCGAACTGCGGAGCAATTAGTCGAAAGAAGTGAGGCCATTACGCAGTCGTTAGACAGTATGCTGTAAATAAAATAGTTAGGCTACTAACTCAGAGTTTGTTTAGATGATGAGCGTAGCAATAAGAAAATAACTATAATTGAATATATGGTGGATACATATTAGACTATCCACCGCTTTTTAAACGAGAGTCAAGGACGACGAGTTGAGCTTTTAAGACACTCCTCCAAGATTTTTCGTAACCTTCAACATTTTTAAATTACTTAATGGAGTATCGATGAAAAACTTAAGCGCACTTGCAGCCATCCTATTACTAAGCGGTTGTTCAACCACCTCAACAGTTGATAAAGTCGTCACTGAGGTTGTTACCGAAGCCAAAGTAGATGTTGAAGAAGTTGTAGCACCAATTTCATTAACCGTTATTACGACTCCCGCAGATGCTCGCGTTCGTATTATGAACATAAACCCGGTCTATCAAGATGCCATTGAGCTAAAAGAAGGCAAATACGATATTGAAGTCAGCAGGGCTGGATACCAAACCTACAGAAAATGGGTCGTTGTTGACAAAAAAACTATTTTAACTGTTGGATTAGATGAAGCACTAACAAGTCAATCTGAACAGTAAACCTTTTATACTGTTAAGTAACCTGAACTCTGAGTAATATATTATTTACCAAAGTTCAGGTTAAGTTAGCTCAGCAAACCTTCTATTTAGTCAAACGAGTAAAGACCCCCTATTCAACCAAAAATACACGAACCCACCTAAATTAACTGCAATGCATGCCCACAGCACAAATATAAAACGACGTTTTTTAGATTTATGACGTAGTAATTGTTGTGCAAATAATGCACCTGGCCAACCACCACACAGAGCAAGTAATTGCAACGTGCGCTCAGGCGTACGGTTTACTTTTTTATGTACCGATTGTATTGCTTTGCGCTTATCCCAGGCATACATTAAAAATGTTAACACACTCAAAATACTGAGATAAATTGGTATATAAAGAGCAATGTAGCTAAGCATGTAAGCTAGCCAAGTTAAAGTAATAAAAAGACTCGATATTGTTATTAAGGCTTTTTTTATCAATTAATTATCACCTATACTGAACGCACAGAATTTAAAAATAAGAGTTAAATTATGACACATTTTAAAGCGTTATTCTTAGCGTTGCTCCTCTGTTCATTTACTTTTAGTTACGCGGACGAAAACAACTTAACCCTCGATAAAGAGCTAGCAATATTTCTGCCTTACTTAGGCACTTGGCAAACCGACTTTAAGGTAGTCTCAGGCGCAAAGCCAGTTCAGGATGTCGGCAGGTGGGAACGTACGCTAAACGGTAAAGCTATTCGTACTATGCACTCTATTAATGAGGGTGAATATGGCGGCGAATCGACGATTTTTTATGATAGCAAAAAAAAGTCACTCGTATTTTATTACTTCACAACAGCAGGTTTTTATACAAAAGGCACTATAACAGTATTAAGCCCGACTCAGTTTGTAGCCTACGAAGAAGTAACAGGCAGTAAAGAGGGAGTGACTAAGGTTAAGTCTACAAGTGATTTAAAAGACGATAAATTCATTGTATCAATCTCTTATTTAAAAAAGGGTGAGTGGACAAAGCCCGAACAACGTATTTATACACGCAGTACAAAAGCCGTTAAGTTTAAATAATCGCAATTTATAAACACAAAAAAGGCAGCCTAAGCTGCCTATTGTCATTTATAGAACCGTATTTATTTTACGTATTTTTTAAATGCATCATCTACTGGTGTATCAGCAAGGTGATTAGTGTAGTTGCTCATTACTTTTTGAGACAAGCCTACAATAATTTCAAGTAGTTGTTGCTTAGCGTAACCTGCGGCAAAGAATTTTTCGATTTGCTCATCGCTGATCACGCCACGTTCACGTGTCATTGCGAGTGTAGTTTCACGAAGAGTTTCTAGCTTAGGGTTTTCAAGTGGTGTTTTGTTAACAAGTGCGTCAACAATACCTTGATCAACCTTCATTGCCGCTGCAATACCACTGTGAGCAGGAACACAGTAATGACAGTCGTGCTCTACGTTAATTGATTGCCATACTACTGTTAGCTCTTCTGCATTAAATGACGTTTTTTGAAACAAGTCATGCAGTACTTGGTAACCTTTAAGTAATGTTGGTGCTTCAGCCATTACTGCATGTAAGTTAGGAAGCATACCAAATGCTGCTACTGAATCAGCTAAAAGTGGTTTTGCTTCTTCTGGTGCATTTTCTGCCGTGTATAAAGTAAATTCTGCCATGTTTAGCTCCAAAAATAATTAGGTTTATATAACTTCGAAACACATACTATTTGATTTTGAGCGACTGTTCAAGTTAAAATTGAGCAACTGTTCAAATTAATTGAGAATAAAATGGTTAATAAGGTTAAATTTGAACGCGAAAATGTTGTTCGTGTTGCCAGCCAATTATTTTGGGAAAAAGGCTTTCATGCAACCTCAACGCGAGACTTACAAGAAGCCGTTAATATGCGCCCAGGCAGTATTTATTCTGCATTTGGTTCAAAAGAGGGGCTATATAGTGAGTCACTAAAAGACTATACGGTGCAAATGAAAAGCCAAATTGACGGTTTTTTATCTTCGTCAGACACAACCTTAGGTGGCTTACGTGCATTTGTAGAAAATGTGGTAATTAAAAACAAAGATTGTAGCCCGAGTGCAATCTGTATGTTAGTAAAAGCTAACAATGAGTTTGCCGATAAAAACAGTAGTTTATATGAATTGAGTTTAGATTTAGCGGCTAAGTTTGAAGGTTATCTCACTGTACTTTTTGAGCAAGCAATAGCAAAAAATGAGTTGAGCGATAAATTAACAGCTATCGAGTACGCACGTTTTTTTCAGATTCAGTTTACAGGGTTACGTGGTTATTTTAATCGCCCAGGCGTTGAACTACTGGCCCAACCTATGATCAATCAAATGTTTGCGCTCATGAAAAACCTATAAACCGCTTGTTTTAATTAAAAAAGGCAGTAATTTAATTACTGCCTTTTTATTTTTTGACGTTCAATATTACGTTTTTAACTTATTAAGCTCTGAATCTTGTTGCGTTACAAGCTTGTTGAGTACTTCACTGCTATCGCCTGCTTGTGCCGATAAATCGGATAGCTGCGAAGCTGCATCTGATATAAGTGTTAAATTACGATTTATTTCTTCAGTTACTAAACTTTGCTCTTCAGCTGCCGTGGCAATATGTGTAATTTGATTAGTTATTTCATCAACTTTAACCACTACACTGTGAAGAGCATCAAATGCAATTGAGGTTTCATCAACAGCACTTTGTGCGCGCACTACGCCTTTTTCTATTACAGTTGAGGCATTGCCAACTTCGTGTAACAAACTATCGATCAATTTACTGATATCGTCAGTCGATGAACGCGTTTTAGACGCAAGCGCTCTTACCTCATCAGCAACTACCGCAAAGCCTCGGCCATGTTCACCAGCACGTGCAGCTTCAATTGCCGCATTAAGTGCCAATAAGTTAGTTTGTTCTGAAATGGTACGGATCACATCCAAAATTTGCGTAATATCTTTACTACGCGATGCTACTTTTTCAACCGCTTGGTTAGCTTCTTTAATTTCTTCAGACATAGTTTTAACTTGGCTCATCGCTGACGATAAGCTCGACTCACTACTAACCACTAAGCCATTAATTTCATCTGCCTGCTGCGCTGACTGTTCTGATGCTCTGGCAACTTCGAGTGCTGTTGCGCTCATTTCGTTCATAGCCGTTACGACACTTTCAATTTCTTGAAATTGCGATTGCACATTTTGCTTTGTATCTATCGCAATGTGTTGCGCTATCTCGCCTTGCTGTTTGGTTTGCTCAGACACCGCTTTTAGTTCAGAAATTAAATCACGTAGTTTTGCTAAAAATCGATTAAACCCACCAGCTAATGCAATAAGTTCAGCGTGGCTATCAACATGCAATGTATGCGTTAAATCACCCTCAGAGCTTGCAAGGTTATCAACACGTTGTTGAATTTGTCGAAGCGGTGCAACGATGCCGCCAACCACTAATTTCATTATAACAAATGCAATTGCAGCTATAGCTAAACCGGTTACTAAAATAATAGACCCTAACGATGCTGCAGTTTTTTGCATGTTTTCAGCCAACGCTTCAGGACCTGCGAGCGCAAGCTCTGTTGGTACTTCAATAATTAAAGACCACTGCTTATTGGCAAGTTTAATATTGATAGGGTAATTAACAAGGTACTCGTTATTAACCTTAAAAATACCGCTTTGTCCTTTTGACTTTTCAATATCGTTGTACAACGATGAGCTAATCGCTTCTTTTAGTGGACGCCCTAGTTTAGTTTTATAATGGCTACTGCCAACAATTAAGCCTATATCACTCAATAATGTTACTTTTGCTTTACCGTTATAGAGTTGTTTAGAAAGCTGTTCAGTCATCACTTGAAAAGTAGGAAGTGTTAAGTCTACGCCAGCTAAACCAATAAACTGCCCAGATTTTAAAATTGGCACTGTTAATGACGTTAACATTACCGAATCACCAGACGGAATTTCGTAAAGGTAAGGCTCCATAATACATGGTGTGAGCGTATCCTTTGCACATAAGTACCATTCAGCTTCGCGAAGTCCAAATTCGTTCAAATTTGTTATATATTTGTCACCTGCATTAGCCACTTTTTGCTGTTCTACCGTACCATTCTCGTCCCGAGTAATATAGACTTCGAGCGTGCCATCACCATCAACAGAATGCTTAAAGCCCCGCTGGAATTGAGCATCTTGCCCATCAAAAGCATTAGCTTCGAACTGAGAATAAATAGAAGATAAAAGTGTATTATTTTCTAAAATAGAGCGGTTTATGCTTACAACTGTATCTCTACTTAGCGTATTTTGTTTTGCAGCATCACCAAGTAATGCGGCTAATGAATACGGAACTCGGTAAGCCTCGTTAACAAAGCCAGCAATTCGTTCACCATATACTGCAGCATTAGCATTAAGTTTTTCTTCAACCTCAGCAACGATATACTCTTCAGATTTGCTCGCTAACTGCTCATTGCTTGATGATAATTGCCACCATAAAACACTAGAAAGCACCAATACTGTAATAAATATACTCCCGACGGTAAGCCAGAGTAACTTTTTTGCTAACGATATTTCCCGCATTCCATACACCTTTTGATTAAATCTACAGCTATAGTTTAGTAGTTTTAAAAAATGAAGCTATGAATATCATCAAACAATTTGAATTTAATACAATTAATTGGGTTTTTACTGCTTTTTCAGGTATCCCGTCGTAATTGTCGCCATTATTAACAAACAAACACTTACCCATAAACACGCACTAAGCCCATATACTTGAAAAACCCAACCAGAAAGCACCGTACCAAGCAAACGCCCTATCGCATTGGCCATATAATAAAAGCCTACGTCGAGTGACACCCCATCATTTTTAGCAAAACTTACTATTAAGTAACTGTGCAGCGATGAATTTACAGCAAATACTCCACCAAAAATAAGTAAGCCTATTACAAGCGTAAAATGTACCGCTATATCCAATTGCATCAACAACGCCAAAATGCCAGTTACACCACTTAATAAAGCAACCCACCAGTATGCTTTTTTGACCGAATGTGAAGTTGAATCACCTTGCCCAGTTATTCGCGGTGCTTGCGATTGCACCAGCCCATAAGCAATTACCCACAAAGCCATAAAGCCGCTGACCCACCAATGATCCCAGTTAAACTGAGCGGCTAAGTAAACAGGTAGTGCAACTACAAACCATACATCGCGCGCTGCAAACAAGCATAAACGCGCTGCGCTAAGTAAGTTAATTGCCCGCGATTTAGAAAATAATTCTTTAAACTTAGGTTTGTTTTTAGCTTTACCAATATCGCCTTTTAAAAAAATTAAACTAATAACCCACGCAACACTAAGTAAAATAATTAGACTTATTAATGCTCCCACAAAACCAAATACAGTTAGTAATAAGCCGCCTAAAAAAAAGCCCACCCCTTTTAAAGCATTTTTAGAGCCGGTAAGTATGGCAATCCATTTATATAATTGGTTTTGCCCTGCATCGTCTTGCGGTACTAAATACTTAATGGCGCTCTTTGCACTTATTTTATTTAAGTCTTTAGCTATGCCACTCAGTGCTTGCGCTGCCATAACATAGGCAACGGTTAGCCAATCCCCTGGCACACAAAGCATGGCTAAAGCGACAAGTTGTAGCCCAAGCCCTACATTCATGGTTTTGTTCAACCCTAAATGCGCGCCAAGCCAACCACCTACTAAATTGGTGATCACCCCAAATATTTCATAAAACAAAAACAACATGGCTATCGCAAATGCACCATAACCCAACTGATGAAAATACAGCACCACCAACATGCGTAGTGCACCATCAGTTAAAGTAAATGCCCAATAGTTACCGGTAATTATTAAATATTGCTTTATAGAACTTGGTAAATTAGCCAACTGCGCAAGCATAGCGTTAAACCTTTTTAAACGAGATTAAACCAAATCACTCTGTGCAACTTTAAGCATTAGCTCAGCGGTACGGTTTGCATAACCCCACTCGTTATCATACCAAGCGTATAATTTTAGCTGAGTGTTGTTAATTACCATGGTTGAAAGCGCATCAATAGTGCAGCTGCGCGGATCTGTTTTGTAATCTATAGATACAAGCGGCTTTTCTTCGTAGCCTAAAATGTCTTTTAGCTCGTTATTTGCAGCGTTTTTAAACCACGTGTTTACTTCGTCTTGTGTAACACCTCGCTCAAGTTCAAAAACACAATCGGTAATTGATGCGTTAGTAAGAGGTACACGCACGGCATGACCGTTTAGTTTACCTTTTAGCTCAGGGAAAATATGCGTAATAGCCGTTGCACTACCGGTTGTAGTAGGTATTAAACTTGTACCGCACGAACGCGCACGGCGTAAATCTTTATGAGGTGCATCAATAATTGTTTGAGTATTAGTAATGTCGTGAATAGTAGTCATTGAGCCGTGTTTAATGCCTACTTTTTCTTGCAAAACCTTTACTATTGGCGCTAAACAATTAGTCGTACACGAGGCAGCGGTAACAATTTTATGCTCATCGGAGTTATAAAGATCATCGTTTACACCCATTACTACATTTAAAATACCGTCTTCTTTTACAGGTGCTGTTACCACAACACGCTTAACACCTTGTGCTAAATATTGATTTAACAGCTCGGTGGTTTTCATTTTACCGCTGGCCTCTATTACTACATCGCAATCTGACCAATCAGTTTCGTTTATGGTTTTGTTGTTGGTAACTGCAATCGTGTGCTTACCCACGCAAAAGCTATTATCATCACTAGAAACCTGTTGTGCTAAGCGCCCATGTACTGAGTCAAACTCAATTAAATGTGCGTGGGTTTTAGCATCGCCCGCTACATCATTTACTTTAATAAACTCTATTTCTGGCAAATCAACTGCTGCACGCAGAGTTAAACGCCCCATACGGCCAAAACCGTTAATACCTACTTTAATAGTCATAATTAAATACCTTTAATAAGTTAATTTATTAGTTAGTTACAGCAGCTAGTAATACGTTCAGGGCGATTACCCATAGCGTTTAAGCGCGTTAAATCATTTTCATAAAATGAAGGGTTAGCAGTAAGCGTTTGCGTTAATACATTTTTAGCCCACTCTGGCAGGGCTTTATTAATACTGTAATAAACCCATTGATTTTGTTTACGGTCGCTCAATAATCCGCATTGTCTTAACTGTGCTAAATGGCGAGACACTTTAGGTTGGCTTAGCTCAAGTGCAGCAACCAGTTCGCATACACATAGCTCTTCTTGGTCGCTAATAAGCAACATTGCTTTTAAACGCGTATCGTCCGCTAGGCATTTATAAAATTGAAGTGGGTTGAATTGTTCCATACTGTCCTCACTGTGCTTATGCATACACAATAAAACAAAATAACAATATATGGAATAGTGAATATACGATTTATCGTATATTTAATTTTTATGCCTTAAACGCAAAAAAGCACACAACGACTAATTGTCGTTGTGTGCTTTTATAACTTTTCTTTATTTAGTTATTAAATAACTGAAAGCTCTACTTCAATATTGCCACGTGTTGCGTTTGAATATGGGCATACTTGGTGTGCTTTATCTACAAGCGTTTGCGCTGCAGCTTTATCCATATCACCTAGTGATACAGCAAGTTTTACTGCAATACCAAAACCGCCTTCAATCGCGCCAATAGATACTTGTGAGTCAATATGCGTGTCGCTTGGTAAGTCTATTTTTTCACTACCTGCTACAAATTTAAGTGCACCAATAAAACATGCTGCATAACCTGCGGCAAATAATTGCTCTGGGTTAGTGCCTTGTCCGTCGTCTCCACCTAAACCTTTAGGTGTTGATAAATTTACATCTAAACGACCATCATCAGATTTAGCTACGCCTTCACGGCCGCCAGTTGCAGTTGCTTTTGCAGTGTAAGCTACGTTTTGTAATACATTCATAATGAACTCCAAAGTTTAGTAATTAATTTAGTTTGTGTGCAAAATAATAGAACAAGTAATTAGAGATTGCAAATACTTTGCATGCAAATTAAAATAGCATGTATCGAAATAAAGGATAACGTTATGCCATTTGAGCAATTAAAGTTAAAAAATCAGTTATGCCATCGGTTATACATGGCATCTAACAGCATTGCGCGTGCGTATCGCGAGCCTTTAAACGAGCTAAATTTAACTTACCCGCAATACGTAGTAATGATGGCGCTGTGGGAGCAAGACGAAATAACAATTGCAGAGCTAATAGATAAAACCGCGATAGACGGCGGTGCTATGACCCAAATACTCAAAAAAATGAGCGACAAATCATTACTGGCTGTTATTAAAGATGAGCACGACAAACGCAAACGCCTAGTGCAGCTAACCCAGCATGGCCAATCACTTAAGTTAAAAGCAGTAGATATTCCTAAAAATATTTTATGTAAATTTGATAGTGTAGATGCAACACAAGCGAAGCAGTTAATGCAGCTGCTCGATTTAGTAGTAAACGACTTAGCCGATTAGGCTCTTAATTTTTAAACAATAAACGTGTTTTAAAAGGTTTTAAAAATGACTCATATTAAAAAATTACTATTAGCAGCGGCGTGTAGCACGGCACTTTTAGGTAGCAGCGCCGTAACTGCTAACACCGCTGGCCAAAATGCTGATTTAAAAACAGTAGCCACATTTGATGCGCAGCACCCACCGGGCAACATTGCTATTACCCCATCAGGTAGAAAGTTTTTATCTGTGCATGGCTTTTTTGGCCAAAAGCAAAAAATTATGGAGCTTTTAAGCGATGGTACAACTAAACCCTACCCTAATGAAGAGTGGGCATACGCGTACAATAACGGTAAAGGTTTTTACGACGTACTTGGCATAAACGTATCAAGCGATGGCGTGTTATGGATGCTCGACACTTCAGGGCCCGATCACGCTGGGCGCTTAGTAGGTTGGGATACAAACAAAGAGCAACTGCACAAAATTATTTATCTGGCTAAACCGACCATTACCGACACCTCGTTTTTAAACGATTTAGTCATCGATAATAAGCATGGCGTTGTATACATTGCCGACACAGCCCAAGGCAGCCAAGCCGCTATTATTACGGTAAACCTTAAAACAGGTGTAGCACGCAGAGTATTACAAAATAGCCATTACACCACAGCCGAAAATATCGATATGGTTATTGATGGGCGCACAATGAGCCTTGGCGGACAACCTGCCCGCTTAGGTGTTAACCCTATTACGCTTGACCCTAACGAAGACTGGCTTTACTTTGGCTCAATGTCGGGCACGTCGGTTTACCGCATTGCCACCAGCGATATAAATAACGAGAGCCTTTGGGCTAAAGCGCTTGAAGACAAAGTTACGCGTTACGGCACTAAGCCAATTTCAGACGGTATTATTGTTGATGGCGGCGGTAACGTATATGTAACCGACATAACCAATGGCGCAATTGGCGTAGTTAAACCCACTGGCAACTACGAAGTATTATTTAAAGACGAACGTTTGAGCTGGCCTGATGGCTTTAGTTACGGGGCTGATCATAAAATATACTTTACCGTTGACGATTTACATAATTCGCCTGTACTTAATAATGGCAAAAATCAAAGCCACGGTAAGTTTAAAGTAATGTCGTTCGAGCCTTTAGTAAAAGGAAAAGTAGGCCGCTAATTTACTTATTAAGTGACTACATTTTTTAAAAAGCCTTGCACATTTAAGTGACCCAATAGTTGCAGGGCTTTTTGTTAAAAACACACCACACTGGTGCACATTTTAAAAATACATCACCGCTTTGGTGCTAATGCTTTAGTACGTATTTACACTTAAATACTAAATACCTGATTTCTATTCATAAAATATTCAAGTTAATGTTGGCATACTTCTTCCTATAAACTGATGTGTTCAGTGAAAATACTAAGGAAAAACCATGTTCAACTTATACCATACCCTTTACCTTTTATGGCGTTTAGACATTAGCGTTTGGCAAGTTAATGATCCAACAAATACCCATACCACCGCTGACAAAGAGCGCGTCTATGTTAAGTAACATCGTATTGTGTAAAGGCTTGGCATAAAGCTTAAATGTAAAAATCTACTTTAGGCTAAGCTTTTGCACACTATGCAATTTATGTGTACATTTTAATTAAACTTCAAATTAATCGTTCAATATAAAAACAACCCCCTTGTAATAAACTCCACATTTAAAAACATCGAAAAAATTAGTAAAAACACTGCGTTTATAACTTTGCAAGCAACCCTATTGCGTTGTATTGTTGCACCCTATTGAAAAATTTTAGTTGGAACGTGTATGCACGCTTTGGAAGTTAATTTTGATGGCTTAGTTGGCCCTACTCACAACTACGCTGGTTTATCGTATGGTAATGTTGCCTCGTTAAATAACGCAGCAAGCTTTTCAAATCCTCAAGAGGCTGTGCTTCAAGGCCTTGAAAAAATGAAAGCCATGCACGACAAAGGCCTAACTCAAGGTGTATTTGCCCCTCATGCGCGCCCCGACTTAAACGTACTGCGCCGCTTAGGCTTTACCGGTAACGATGCACAAGTAATTCATAAAGCATTTAAAGCAGATCCTATTTTATTACGCGCGTGTTATTCAGCGTCTGCAATGTGGACAGCCAATGCCGCTACGGTATCGCCATCTCCTGATACAACCGACGGCAAAGTACACTTTACTTCAGCTAATTTAAATAATAAGTTTCATCGTTCATTAGAGCCTGCAACCACTACGCGCTTATTAAAAGCGATGTTTAATAACGACAAATACTTTGCGCACCATACCCATTTACCCGACCAAGGCTTTTTTGGCGACGAAGGTGCAGCAAACCATACTCGTTTTTGTGACAGCCACGGCGAGCAAGGCCTTGAAATGTTTGTATTTGGTGCCAGCGCGTTTAACAGCCAATTACCAAAACCAGCTAAGTTTCCTGCAAGGCAAACACTCGAAGCCTCAGAAGCAATTTGCCGTTTACATAACTTAAAAGATTCAAGCCAAATTTTACTACAGCAAAATCCAGACGTAATAGATCAAGGCGTGTTTCATAACGATGTAATTGCAGTAGGTAACGCCAATGTATTACTGTGCCACCAGCAAGCATTTTTAAACCAAGCTTTGGCACTGCAAGATATTCGCGAAGCGTATGTGGGCAATAAAGAATTTTATATTATTGAAGTACCTACCGATAAAGTAAGCATTACCGATGCCGTAAGTAGTTACTTATTTAATAGCCAGCTTGTGAGCCTTGAAGATGGTTCAATGCTGTTAGTGGCACCACAAGAATGTAAACGCAACAGCGCAGTTAACGCCTACATTGAAGAAATGATTATGGCTGATAACCCAGTAAACCAAGTACAGTTTTTTGATTTACGCCAAAGTATGCAAAATGGCGGCGGCCCAGCTTGCTTGCGCTTACGTGTAGCTCTTAACGATCAAGAACTTGCTGCAGTAAACCCAGAGGTTATTTTAACTGATACCAAATACACACAACTGTGTGACTGGGCAAAACGTAACTACCGCGACAAATTAGGCGCAAGTGACTTTGCAGACTCAGCGCTACTCACCGAAAGCTACCAAGCACTTGATGAGCTTACACAGCTACTAAATTTAGGTTCAGTGTACGACTTTCAATTAGAAGGTTAATCAATCGTAATTTAAACTGAGAAAGCTCTTTCGAAATTAAATTGCAGTAACGTGTTTGGTGTTTAGTAGGCCACGCCTATTTCGAGTAGTTATTCCTCATAAAGAGGTAATAACGCAGTATAAATGCCAAACATGCGGTGCCTTTGGGTTCGTTCTAGGGGCGATTAGCTCTTTATTACCCGATTTTCACTTAATCCCTTGTGAGATGGAATAACGCAAGATCAGTTATGCTAACTTTATGAAATTAGCGGCCCATTATAGCGCTATAAAACAGCGTATTAACAATGACCTAAACTCTGGTAGTTGATTGTTATATATGAATGATTTAAAGTATTTAATGAGTTGTCTAACACGTTAAAATGACCATATTTGTAATAAAATTGGTATCATAAAGTTCACTAAATTACAGACCTTTCGCCGCAATTAGAGCGTCCCTACATTGAATCAATTTTAACTCTAAAAATAAACATACTCTGTCGATATAGAATAAAATCACAAAGCAATTTAGTTTCACGGTTACTTCAACTCAGATAATAACGGCTCTTTATTCATTTTATGAAACAGTGAAGGAAATGAGATAACACTTCTAAAGTTTAACAAGTTAAGACTCCCAACATAAAATAGCACCGAAGTAGCCACGATCCTGCAACGTTAATTTAATGAATATTTAATGTTAACCAAGTGAATACGTATGCATAAAATATATTACAGCTCAAGAAAAACAAAAGGCGATTGTTTTCAACGTTTTAATAAAGAATATACCTTACCTCAATTTGCTTTAAGATTACGCATAAAAAGTTAATTCTCGAGCAATAAAAAGCATATCAATAACGTAAAAATAATAATTAACACCATGTTTTAAAACAAATATAACTCAAATTAAATTGAATAACTCTTCATTACTTTTATCTGCTTTTGCTTTGATCGCTCATTTTTGTAAATAAATATGTTGTGATATTGTTAACTATCGAAAGTTAATAGTCTTAAGCAGGTGGTAATAATGTCTACAAATAATATTAGTGAGAGCTGTCGTCAGGTTGAGCGATGTCGTTGCTTTACCTCTTTTAATTATTTTTTGGCCTTAAATACACTTTTTTTCCTATTATCTCTATGTATTCTTTTCGTTTCGAAACCACTTTTGGCCGCAGTTAACCCCACCGCAATTTGTTTTGATAATCCAAATAAATACAACAACCCAACGCTTCATTTATGGAACTCAATACCGACTGGTTCCGTTAACAATACCAATTGGCCAGGCCACGAGATGTTTATTGAGGGCAGTTTTTATTGTTATGACCCAGGGGTTCCTATAGACGGTATTAACCTCATTTTTAGTAATGACGGTAATCCACAAACGCCTGATTTATTAATGAATAGCCCTAATAATTGTTGGCAAAGTGGGACTTGGAAATCGCTCGCTGATTGTGCACTAGCGGTCTCGAGTCCACTCCCTAACATTGCTCCGACTGCCAATGCAGGAGAAGATATTGAAGTAATTGAAGGCATTACATTCACACTTAGTGCCAGTGCATCATTTGATCCCGATGGTAATATTACAAACTACAATTGGAGTAATCAGTTAACGGGAATATCTCCTTTAGCTGTTTACAACACGCCGGGAAGTTATACGATTACTTTAACCGTAACTGATAATCAAGGCGCAACCAGCAGTGATACAATAGTGGTCACCGTTATTCCCAAAAATACACAAACGGTCACCGCAACGAGTATTTGCTACGATAATACGGCTAATTATCAAACCCCCACTATTTACATGTGGGACTCGACACCTGCTGACACACTGGATAATTTTAACTGGCCAGGTGAAGCAATGACACAAGTCGGCGACTATGTCTGCTACGATCCAATGGTTGAATTAACTTCAATGAACGTTATTTTTAATAATGGCATTGGTAATGGCCAAACTAACGATTTAGCCATGATTACGCCCAATGCCTGTTATAAAAATAATGAATGGATGAGCTTAGCCTCATGTGGCATGTTGATCACTTCAAACGTCCATGCGGGCGGCGATCGCAGCGTCAATGTGAATACAAAAATAGCGTTAACAGTTGCTGAAAGTGCTGATTCATTGGGTAATATTGATAACGCAAGCTGGCAAAGTACAGCGTGGACTGGCACTTTAACAGGGGCAAGTGTCATTACGCCAACACTAAGTACAACAGGGACATTCAATGTGACTGTTACCTTGGCTAATGGTAATCAAGATTCATTTAACCTAACAGTCGTAAATGTCACGCAAGGTATGCCAGAAAGGCCTAAACTCTCAGCTCCCCTAAATTTCCCACTTACAGGAAATGTATCGTCTGGTAATTATAAATACGAATTCGCTTTTCCTGCACTAAATGACGCCTTTAGCTCGCCGGTTATGGTGACCAATGACGGTCTAAATGACTTAATTTATGTGGTCGATAAGTCAGGTAAGGTATTTGTTTTCCCTAACAATTCAAACGTGACTAGCGCGCAAGTAAATACACTCATCGACATTAGTAGTGAGGTCCGCGATTATCACGAACAAGGTTTACTTGCGATTGCATTTCACCCTAATTTTGCAAGTAATCGTTTTGCTTATATTTATTATATAGAAGGTAATAGCGATACAGAAAGTGATAACGGCGCCTTTGGTGATGGCGTACTAGAGCGAATTACTTTAAATGATGCTAGTAATCCAACACAAGTAAGTGCTCGTGTTGAGGTATTACGCATACCGCAGCCTGGTCCTGATCATAAAGGCAGTATGATGCAATTTCACCCCGTAACAGGTGAATTTTATATGAGTATTGGCGATGGTGCATACGGTGATACAGCCATTACACCTACTCAACCCGATCCAAGAACCAATAATAGCTCACAACAAACCACTAATTTACGTGGCAGCTTTATTCGCCTTATTATGCGCGAAACACCTAACATCAAAGGATTGTATTACGATATCCCATCCGACAATCCATTTATAGATGATGCTAATGTGCGTGACGAAATCTGGTCATATGGTCACCGCAACCCTTGGCGATTTAGCTTTGACAGTGAAGCACCTTACTTACTGTGGCAAACCGAGGTTGGGCAAGCTGGATTTGAAGAAATCAATATTATTGAAGCGGGTGGTAACTATGGCTGGCCTATTTGTGAAGGGCTTAATCACAGAGGGAGTGATGGGGGAGATCCAAATAACACACGAACATGCAGTAATGATTTAATTGCACCTGTTGGTGGTTATGCACATGATACAGGATCAGTCTCTATTATTGGCGGATTCGTTTACCGTGGCACTGCATTCCCCGCGCTAAATGGGCGTTTCATATACGGTGATTATGTCAGTAAAAAGATTTGGTCTGCTGTTCAAGGCGACACAAACCAGCTAGTGAGCGATGCCTTTGCGGGTAATATTTCATCTTTTGGCACCGATATGAGTGGCGAGGCTATATTTGTCACTTCGCATGGCGCAGAGTACGGCGGATTATCAATTATTTACCGAATGGTTGACAGCGATGCGCAAGCAGCTGTTATTCCTAATAAACTATCAAAAACGGGATTATTTGCCGATTTAATTCATCAATACCCGGTCCATGGCGTGATAGAATACGATGTAAACTCTGACGGTTGGTTCGACGGCTTAATAGCCCGTCATTTTGTTGCTATTCCTAATGAGAGTGTGGTCGAATTTAACCCTGATGATATTTGGAATTTACCCATTGGCAGCGTATTGGTTAAACACCTATCTTTGCCGACCCAGATAGAATCAACTGAAGACAGTACGACAAGATCGACCCCCTTTGAAACCTCTGTTTTATTTAAGCAAAATGCAGGCAACTGGGCATCGGCAAATTACCGCTGGAACGCACAAGGTACTGATGCCAATTTAGTCACACAAGCGTTTAACGAAACGGTTGAGCAATTTTATAATGGCTCACTGCGTAACATAATACGCCAAGTAAGATCAGGCGCTGAATGTACCTCATGCCATTTAGGTACTGGCAGTAAAGAACCGCTTGCAATAAGCACTGCGCAATTAAATCGTGATTTTAATTATCAAGGCGTGGTTGCTAATCAAATCAATCTTTTTAATCAACTCGCCTTGTTTGGTCCCCCTATTGCTAGCGCAGACAGCTTTACTGCGTACCCAGATCCACAAAATACGAGTGCTAACTTAGACAAAAGAGCGCGTGCTTATTTAGATACCAACTGTGCTCACTGTCATGATGGCAGCCTAATGGATTTAAATTACGATACGCCAGTTAACAAAATGGATATTATGAATGTTAAACGTTCCGATGTTTATCGCATGTTACCTTTTAACCATAGCGCTAGTTTATTACATATCTATCAAACAGACGATGCCAACCGCATGCCTAAAGGAAGCACATTAACGAATCCACTTGCAGCCCAACTAATTGCAGATTGGATAGACGGACAAAGTGCAACACAAACAGGCTTAATCGTAGCACTGGATGAGCCCATTGACGAAACTGCTATTGTACCAAACAGCCGCGTCACACTCTCCACATATGCAATGTACGATAATGGATTTGAAAGCATACCAACCAACCCTGTTACATGGTCATCAAGTAATACTGAGATACTTAACCCTTTAGGGAGTGAACCAATTGTCACCTCAACGGCCGGTAACGCAGGTAATACAACTGTTTGGGCTGACTATATGGGACAAATAGGAAGCATTGATATAACGGTGCTTGGTGCGCCAAATCAACCCACCAATTTTAGTGCCACTTCAACTGGGTCAAACTCAATCATCTTAACGTGGAATGATGTAGCAGATGACGAACAAAGCTACATCCTTAGTCGCTCAATTAATAACGCAGGCCCCTTTAGCCCAATAATAACATTAAGCCAAAACAGCAATGAATTTTTTGATAACGGCCTAACGAGCAACACAACCTATTATTATCAGCTAATTGCCAGTGGCACGAATACTGATAGTATCGCGGTGACCACGAATACAACCACAAAAAACGCCGATCCAATAGATCAAATTTCGATTATAAGTACACCCCTTCCAAACCTAATTGCGGGTGAAAGCCAGCAATTAGCAGCTGTAGCTTACACGAATGGCGAAAATGAAGGCATCACCTTAGCCGCAAACTGGTTAACCAGTGACGAATCTATTGTCAGTGTCAGCTCAACAGGGCTAATGACTGCGGGTAATACGGCAGGTACTGCCATTGTTACTGCAACCTATCAAACACAAACAGCGAGCGTAACAGTTGTTAACCAAGGTGCTGGGCAATATGTTTACTTTAATGTGCCAAGTAATTGGGATACACCAAGTGCTTATATTTGGTCTAATGAAAATGCGACATTAACAACTCGATCAGCAGATTGGCCGGGAAACGAGTTAAATACGTCTGCCAACTTATTTGGTGATACATGGCTGCGCTTAACACTCCCAGCCACATGGGCAAACAGTAATGGGAATATTAATATAATATTCAGCAATAACGGAGTAAATCAAACAGCTGATTTAACGGCTAATATTGCCAGCCCAATGTGGTACGACGATACATGGTTAACCGCCGCACCTACCAGTAATGGAGTTGAAACAGGGAGCCAAGTTCAGGTCGGTAATGGCACGGTTACTTTAAATAACAGTGCCAATTTATCAGGTAAGCTCTTTGCCACCGGTACAGTCGTCAATATCAATGCAGACGCCGCAGCCACTGGGCTTGAATTTTCTGGCTGGGAAGGTTCTGGTGTCGCTTACTTAGTCAACCCAAGTCAAGAGAATACGCAATTAGTAGTGGGTGATGCATTGTCATACACCTTGTTAGCTGTATTTAATAGCGTAAGCGACCCTTATCTAACGGGACGTACGTTTTATAATAATCAAGGGTGCGCAGGTTGTCACGGCAGTGATGGCGCTCAAAATATCGGAGGAAAGTCCTTACTTAATGCTATTAATCGTTATGACTTAAACAGCTTAACGGCTTATATCGAAAACAATATGCCATTCGGTAATGCAGCAGCTTGTACTGGTGACTGTGCCACATCTACCGCGAGCTTAATTTTAGCCGAAGCTTACACGGCCCCAACTAACATATGTAATTCAACTGACTTAGATGACTTAATTCCTCAAAATCGCAGCTATCGTTTGCTATCGACTTTAGAATACAACAATTCAATTCGTGATTTATTCGCCTTGGAAAACAACGTAGATGTCACCTCTGGTCGTATCCCTGCGGATATTCCAGTAAACGGTTTCAAAACCAGTGCCAATACTTTATTTACCAATGATTACGCAAAAGGCTACGTTGTTGCAGCAGAAACAGCCGCTATGATGGTCGATAATATTTATAGTTTGACTTTAAATTGTAACGATATCAGCTGTTTTATTAATGACTTTGGAAAACGCGCATTTCGTCGTCCGTTAACGCCAACGGAATTAACCGACTTGACCTCGGTTTATAATGAGCATGGCAATATAGGCGTGTTGTCAGCAATACTATCAGCCCCAGCAATGTTATATCGCTCAGAAGTAGGCGAGAGCAATGGCGCTGGTTATTTTGAACTAACTGATTACGAAATCGCCACCTTGCTATCGTATACATACTGGGCAACAACACCAAGCCCCGAACTAATGGCAAAGGCTGATGCAGGCGAACTCAGTACCCCTACGCAAATTGCCGCAACACTTGGCAACATGCTACAAGATGCTCGTGCAGAAACAGCTTTCGAACGTTTTATTACAGGCTGGCTAGACCTAGACAAGGATATTAAAACGTCGACACTTAGCGACAGCTTAAAAGCAGATATGAAACAAGAGACCATTGAATTTGTGCGTCGTACTGTATTTGGTGGAGGGCAATATCGCGAATTACTCACAGCAGATTATAGCTTTATGACCCAGCAATTAGCAGAACATTATGGCTTGCAGTGGCCTGGTGGCGACCAATGGCAGCAAGTCAATTACAACGATGGCACTGGCGAAAGTAACGAGGTAGATGCAGGTAACAGTGAACGTCGAGGCATATTAGGCCATGCTGGGATTTTAACTTTGCAATCTGCATCAGAAAAAACGCATCCAGTGAAACGAGGACTATTTGTTCGCCGTAATCTCATGTGTCAAGACTTCCCACCGCCACCTATTGGGGCAGTATTAAAGCCACAAGACGACCCAAGTTTAACGGTACGAGAACGATTTGAAACCGCTCATTTACAAAATGATTGTCAGTCGTGCCACCAATACATTGACGGGATAGGGTTCGGATTTGAAAACTACAACGAGATCGGAGTTTATACCACAACCGAAACCACTGGCGATGGGCAAGTTAAATTTATTGACTCATCAGGTTACATTGGCAGTTTATTCTCAGCTGAAACTTTCCTATCAGCCAGCGAACCTGTAGTTCCCTATCAAGGCATTGATGAACTTGCTGAATTAATCGCGGACAGCGCGCACGGTAAATCGTGTTACGCACGTCAGTGGTATCGCTATACACGTGGTCAACGCGAAACCAGCGAGGACACCTGCACAGTACAAGTATTAGGCCAGCTATTTAAAGATGACCCAAACGCAACGTTACTCGATCTGATGATCCAGTTTACTCAAACCAAAAACTACACCTTACGCAAATAATGGAGCGGGCATCAAAATGAAGTTTTTAAAAAATAAAATGCAACGTCGTGATTTTCTCCGCATACTAGCCAAAGCGGGGCTTACCACAGCCTTTGCTAGCCAATTTGCGTTCGCACCTAAAGTCTTTGCTGCTGCCGGTGAAGCTAGACGCTTTATTATGGTATTTTACCCTAATGGGTGTGTCCGTGATAAATGGCATTCATATGATATTGGAGGATTAAGTGCCAGCAGTTTAGACACCAGCCCACTGAGTTCATTAAACAAGCATATAAACAACTTAGTTCCCATCAAAAATCTAACCTATGCAGGCCAAGGTGGTAGCTCAGGCCACCCAGAAGCGTGTCGTGGTATTTTTTCTGGTGGTGTAGATGGTGCCCCTTCATTTGACAGTGAAATAGGTAATGCACTGGGCGGTAACTTAACCAACAATCTACACGTTGGCTGTTGGTCAAGTAAGGCTAAAGGCTCCGAATACATGCCGTTTACCAATATTAATCGCAACAAAATTGACGTGCCCGATAATCCACAAATGATCTATGACAATCTACTCGCTGATGTTGTTAACAGTGATAATCAAGACGGCTTATCACCTGTCGACTTACGTCGTCAAAGAGTAATAGAGTCGCTTCACGAAAACCTTGATCTATTAAAAAACAACACTTTAAATATAAAACAGCAAGGTAAGCTACTCACACACGAAGCATCTCTTGACTACTATAAAAATGTATTAAATAGTTCACTCGACATTGGCGATGGCACTGGTTTTAGCCGCCCTAACGTAGGTATGAGCGGTATAAATGAGGAAGCTGAAGCCGTTGCTCGAGCACAAATGCGTAATATCGCAATGGCATTTCAAGCCAATGTAACACGTACTGCAGGTTTTCAATTTATGGGCGCACAAGATGAATCTTTGCAAATTAACTTTCCAAGTATTCGCCCTTATATGGGCGAATTTGGCAGTGGTGCACGACTTTACTGGAATGAAACCCGCTCGCATGTTAGTTCGCACAACGAGTCCAATTTATTTAGTGCTCAAACGCGCTGGTATAATATAATGGTCAGTTACTTAATGGATCAACTCGCTGCTCGACCCGATACCGCTTATGGTGGAACCTTACTCGACAACACTTTAATACTAGTCATGTCAGAGGTGGGCGGCGGAAATCACCAGCAAGAAAACCCCGGAGTATACCTAGCAGGCGGTGCGGGTAATGCAATTAATAGAGGTATTGCAATTAATGCGAATAACGCAGGAATGTCGAATGTATATTTAGACATAGCAAACGCATTCGGCCTAGGTTGGAACCGATACGGTAATAGTTTTGGTGGTATCAATGGCCTGCTAGTTTAACTCTATACCATTGAATAAAAACATTTATAAATAAAGCTATGTGATTTAAATGCAATACGATTCATGTATTATTGAATCGTTAATATCACCAAACTCGTCATATAATAAAGTGTATAAATTCACTTTCGTTTACCCATATAGGGTTAACTTTTTATGCCTTTATTAGCTGTAATATTGCTTTATCTTAAAAAAGTAGATTTCCTGATCTATCTGTAGCAATTAAAATAAACGTCATACTAATTTATCACCAAACTTAATATAAAATTTAAGCGTCCTTATACCAATTCGCTTAATTAAGTGGTCTATTTTGAGGTAAGGCAATCATGTTGATAACAAGGAAAAATTTCGTTATTTAGTTGTCATTACTAATTGCTCCTGCATTGCTCTACTTTCTGCATCCATGCAGTCGTATATTAGAAATTTTTAACGCAGTTAGCGTCAGATTTAATTCCTCAAATTGATTAAGCATTATTACGGGTTGGTATTACTTACAGTTATTGCTGAGGCCATCGACTCAGATATATGCAGCGTACGCTGCGGAAATGGAATACTCAGCCCAGCACCTTCAATAGCTTCTTTAACGCGCTTATTTAAATCCCACACGGTTTGCCAATAATCACCATTAACAGCCCACGCACGTAATTGAATGTTTACTGCGCTTTCGCCTATTGATGTCACCATTACTTTAGGGGCAGGCTCTGCGAGTAATCGGCTCTCTGATGCGGCTAATTCTTTAAGTACATTTAAGCCAACGTCAATAGAGTCGGCATACGAAATACCCACCACTATATCCATTCGTCTTTTGCCATTACGGGTAAAGTTTTTAATATTTCCACCCCATACTTTGCCGTTAGGGGATGCAATATAAAGGCCGTCGGTGGTTTTAAAAATAGTGGTAAATAGGTTTATTTCACTCACAGTACCAAACGTGCCACTGGCATCAACAAAGTCGCCTATTTTAAAAGGTCTGAGTATTAGCAGCATAATACCCGCAGCAATATTGCTCAGCGTATTTTTAAGGGCTAAACCAATCGCTAAACCAGCAGCACCCATTAGCGCAATTAAACTGGCCGTGTTTACGCCAAAAATATCTAAAATAAATAGCCCGCCAATTATATAAACTAAATAACCAGCAATACTCGATAAAAGAGGAAGCAGCGTACTATCCACTTTTTTTAATGGCGATTTAGCGTTTTTAATCGCTTTTTTAACCGAGCGTGCAATTAAGGCACTCGCAATTAAAATCACCAACGCTAAAATCACTTTGTACCCTAAAGTGATGATTGTTTCTGAATGGCTTTGCCAAAACGCTAAAAGTTTATCTTTCATGTTTGTTCCGATAAATGTTGCTGACACTCAGCAAAATAATGGTTAAATCTAATAAAACCGACTTCAAAAGAAGTGGCGCGAGTATATAGAATAAAAAATTTAAACCTATCTTTTTTAATCACTTATTTCAATTTTAATAACGGCCTAAAAAACATGATGATTGAAGTACAAAACACAGCTATTTATCGCTAATTTATAGTGACTATTCAATGTAGGTTAATCGTTTATTGTTATGGTGATTTTAAGTTTTTAACGTTCATTAAAGAGGTTATATATGGCAAAAGAAAAAATAGTACTCATAACCGGCGCTTCTAGTGGCATTGGTGAAGCAACGGCAAAAACCTTAGTAAACAACGGTCATAAAGTTATATTAACCGCCCGTAGAGAAGAGCAACTTAACCAACTTGTTGTCGAACTAGGATCAGATAACGCACTGAGCGTAGCCGCAGATGCAACCGACTTTACTGCGCTTGAAAGCGTGGTTACCAAAGGCATTGAAAAGTTTGGCCGATTAGACGTAGCCTTTGCTAACGCGGGTATGGGCGTTTCAACCGCTGGCACCGAAAAAGGTGACCCCGATGAGTGGTCAACTATGATTGATATAAATATTAAAGCCCTACTGTGGACTGCAAAATTAACCCTGCCGCATTTACGCCAAAATAAAGGTCACTTTATATTAACCAGCTCTGCCGCTGGTCGTAAGCCAATTGGTGGCTCTATTTACGGTGCAACTAAATGGTTTGCTTATGGCTTTGGACAAAACTTAGCAGAGGAAATGAGCGAGTGGAACGGTCGATGCACTACCATCGCACCAGGCATGGTAAACACCCCGTTTTTTGATGAAGCTAAACCCGACAAACTCGACCCACAAGATGTAGCCGACGCCGTACTGTTTACCATTGAAGCAAACCAGCGCAACAGCGTACGCGAGATTTATTTAATGCCGACTAATTAACGTTGGCTGGGGAGTTTGACTGTCAGGTTTAATGCTAATGGTGTTAAACCTGATGGTTATTAGTCCTTAGTTTGGGTTAGATGTTAGTAGGTAAGAATGAATTAAAGGTATTAGGCATTTAAAGTCTTATTAATTGCCAATGCTGCCCTTAAACCATATGTAAGCAAAATATAGAACAACGGCAATATATCCAAAAGAAATAACTAGGTTTACTTTCCAAAGGTTTAGCCAAAAATTGCCTCTGAAATAACTGCGTTCTCTTACTTTATGGTTGAACAATGCTACTGAAGAGGGCACTAATATTAACGCAGACCAACCAAGTATAGGTAACACCATAAACATAATGCCTATGCCTGTTCCTCCTGCTGAAGCGTCGGATGCTTCACCATCAATTGGGGCTAGCATCACGTAGCCTAAAATAAACCCAACAATCGCAAGTATAAAACCTAAAAGCTGAAATGTTCTCATTATTATCCTTGGCAACTAACAAGACTGTAAAATAACTCCAACAGCCAAATTCAATTAAAAACGAGATCCTGTAATTAACTCTAAGCGCTATTAAAGCATTAGGTATTATTTGGAACCCATAAACAGGCTGTTTTTCTTAAAAAAGAGTAATTCCACAGCCTTAACGTCCACATGATCGGACAAAAATAGTTGGTTAAAATATGAAGATGCACGGAACTTAACCAACTGTTTTTTTATTGCTTTTGAAGTGCTTGATAGGCACGTTTATCTACTCGCCATGGTGGATTAAGCCTGTTTTCTCCCGCCCAATACAGTTTGATTTTATTACCAGATGGATCGTGCAATATTGCTTCACGCCACAGATAACTTTGATCTGTTGGCTCTTGATAAAACTCGATGCCAATAGATTTTAAATCAGATACCCACTGATCAAGTTTTTCATGCTCAAAATAGATTACTACGCCATTTAAAAAACTACCAGTTTCTAATAAAAGTGAAAAGGTTGAGTTTCCGTCAGGACATTCGAAACGGGCATAATGGGGAGTATCGACAATTTGGGTAAAACCTAGTTTTAAATAAAACTCAGTCGCTTTATTCATGTGTTTAACTGGCAATGTAACTTGATTAAGATTCACGAAACCTCCATGTGTGCTTAACGAGACTGTAGAATAACTCGTTTTAATTTATTTTTATTGATGGATAAACCATAGCTGAGTTCCTATTTCGGTTCAATTGATTACTGTATTTTATGCAGAATATAAAGCGGGAATTTGGTGTTGTTTTAATTGGCGTTTTGGACGGGATTACGGGTACTTGAGTGGCTTTTATTTAGGTTAAAAGGGCTTCCCCTTCTCAATGCATCGTGTACACAGCCCTTCTATATAATAAACAAAGCAGTACAATTGCCATCGACCTACTGACTTTCTCTTTTTACTTTCATCTTGCTAATGTAGCTCAGTTTTTACGTGATTCATTATTTATAAAACTCACTTGCCATCATGATCTAATTGATAATTTCCGTAACAGTTAGGATGGGTGTCAACGCTATTTTGGTTAAACTTACATCAAATTTACATTCGACTTTTTCTCGGTCAATTGTTGACGTTCCTCATCACTTAAATCATCTCTGCGCAACAAAATGTTTAAATGTTTTAACGCTTCTTGTTTTTTACCAAGTTTTACAAAGGCGTCAACGATATGAAGCCTAGAGCTATATGCAGATGGCTCCTGACTGATGTTGTAGCTAAAATACTTAATTGCTTCAGCAGGATTTTCTAAGTAGGTGAGTTGTCCTATGCCTTCATCATACATTTGCCAGGATTTTGGTTCAATTTGATACCCATATAGGGTTGATAGCTTTTTGAAGTGCGCTAGGACACTTTCGTAGCCTTCAACTGATGTTTCATATGGAATAGACCACTGAGGGTACAAACCTCTGAGTGCCCCAATTGTCCCGTAAATCGGTGTATTCTGATGAGGCTCTTCTCGAAAGTATTCAAATTTGTAACGCAGGTTCGGTGTATTTAAATTCGCAAGTTCTCTCTCTATCTTTTGAATCCCTGAGAGCATCTGAAAACCTTCTGGGGAATCTGATTCTGGGTTACCTTCATTCCCTATATTCATGTATAGAAAATTTTTGTGCATGGGATTCGTTTTTACGAACTTAATGAGATCGCTAACGGTTTTTCCGCTCTCCCAGAACACAGAGGGACTATTGGCAAAGTGCGCTTGGAACAAGTTTGGCCTTTTATGAAAACTATGTGACACAAGCAGCCCGCCGTATGAATGCCCAGAGAGTATTCTAAATTTTTCTGTCCGATAGTGTTTCTCGATGTATGGGATAACGTCTTGTTCAATAAACGTTAAATACTTATCTGCCCCGCCGCTATGCTCTTCGTAATTTGGATCAGATGTTGGTGTAAAATCTCTGCCTCTGTTGGAAGTAGAGATCCCAACGATGATCATTTGAGGGGCGCTATTGTAGCCATTCAGCGGGGCAAGAACGCCTGATACAAGAGGCAACCCTACAGGTGCATCTAAAGTGTAAAGAACAGGATAACGATAGTTTTGATTGAATTCACTTTCATACTTGAAAGGCAATTGAACATAGATATCAACGGTTTCATTTAACACAGAAGATGAAATTGGTATTTTTTGAAAAGGTAAATGCCGCTCAACAGCATTTTCTTTAAATGAATCCGCATACGCACTAAAGGAAGCCGTGACAATAAAAAAAATCGTGCAGAAATACTTGGTCATTCAATGTCCTTATTTAAATGCTTGTTTAGTAAAAGAAACTCAAGAATAAGGGATTGCTTAGATGGAGTCTAGTCACATGGAAACAATCAAGGTGTTGAAAAAAATTAGCAGCTCCGAATTCTGACACGGACGCTTGTTGCGCTCTTGATACAAATTCCTAAATCATACGAACGAGTGCTTTAGCAGTGGTAGATACCTTCGAATAAGACAATTATTGATCTGTGTTTCGTTTTTTTGTTTCGATCAGATTGCCCAAATAGGTATTACTTGCTAAGGTCACTACGGCAAAGTCGCTCGGTAATTAGACCGACAGAATCCCTTGGTAATCACACTAATACAGCTTAGAGGCCAATTCCACTGAATAGGAGTCTTTTACAACTATCATCCTCCGTATGGTGGCCCGCAAGGTAAACGTCATATGAGGTATTATGTCTCGGAAACAAGCGCTTCGTTCATGGTTTGTCAGTCGAGGTTTCGATACTCACCACTTTGATAACCGACTTGTAGCTTCAATCATTCGGTACACAGACCAAAATATTCATATAGAATCTATAGCAAATCAGTTGTAACGAAAAGTTCTAAGTGGCTGATTAACCGATGTAAACAATTTCACTATTTATTGGTCGCAGTGGTCCTATACAAACCTGCTTCAGCTAACAATCTGAAATGGTTTAGCGATGATTCTTTTAGTAATTTCATATAATAATTTCGAGCACTATCCAAATCACCATTCCCTTCAAACCCCTCAGCTTTGGAAGCTAATTCATCCAGTCGGTTAAAGTCTAATTCGTTGGATTTGAAGTCGTTTACTACATCCGGAGTTAACGAAGGGTCTATCTCATAGATACGAGTTCTTATTTCCCACAAAGAGTGAATTGCTGTGCCAATATCAACCATATTTTTCCGCGTATCCAATGAACTAGAATCTTCAATTAGTTTTGAAGTATCAACTACCGTTTCGATAGCTTGGCCCAGTAACAAGTCGACGCTTTTAAGCTTATCCATAACACTACCTACTTATAAATCGAGCTAATATATTATCCTAACTTGATATTCGAGTCTGCAATTCAGACCGCAAACAAACAACTTTTAACTAAACATGTGAATCGAAAATTTAATACGTTTTGCAAAGTGGATTAGTATTGAAATTAAGCACTACTAACTTTCGCAGCCGTCCGTGCCATCCACGATCCCAATGCTCCTCTATCGTTTAATATTTTTTGATCAGGATGCTCAAGATAGAGAATTTAGGATGGATGTCATCTCAATTTGTCCGAAAAGTGCAAAAATTAGGATAGGTGTCATTTTAATTGGTTGAAATACTCACCGAAGATATGGCGGTGATCACGCCAAATTTATTGCTTATTGAATGCCTCGTTCCGCAACTTAAACA
>NZ_JANJGQ010000016.1:0-104458 GCF_030847595.1 Pseudoalteromonas sp. 20-92 | reverse complement strand
AAAAATGCACGACGAACACAGCGTGAAATACAGTGATAGTATTTTGTATCAACCAAACTTACTTGACGCTTTCTTGCGATAGCCATGAGACACTCTGCTTGTTTTTTGTACTAACCAAAGGCTAGCCTTTAATTTTGAAAAGTGCAAAATTTAGGATGGGTGTCATTGTTAATCGCTTGATAGACGCTCTCGATATTCCTTTACTGTTTGATTAAAAAAGATAAGCTCAACTTTACTTAGCCTTTCACCCTGTATGTACTTTTGCGTTAACAATGTGCCTTTACAGAGTTTATGCCAGCGAATAATAATCGCTTTATCATTCAGCCTATTTGCCTGTTTATCATCAACATACAACACTAAATGCGTGTGGTTACTCATAACGGCATAAGCACAGACGTCAATACAAAACACCTTGGCTAACTCAAGCAGTTTGTCTTCAACCCAGCCTCTGCGGTGCTCGTAAGATTGACCCGTAAAATAGTCTTCACCACATAAAAATGCACGACGCACGCAACGTGAAATACAGTGGTAGTACTTTGTATCAACCAAACTTACTTGACGCTTTCTTGCGATTGCCATAAGACACCCTGCTTGTTTTTTGCACTGAACAAAGCCTAGTACTCCGTTTCAAAAAGTGCAAAAATTAGAATGGGTGTCATATTTTTTTTGTAATTAGGATGGGTGTCATCCTAATTCTAATTCTGTTTTTTGTTAATCACCTTCATAAGTTTAATTACTAAGCGGCTATAGAAAGATTTTTGATTGCATCTGAATAATAGTTATAGTGTTTATGCTCTTCATCAAAATTATTTTCAAAAGCAAGTAAAAGTGATCCAAATAAGGCATCATTGGAAATACTTACTTTTGAATTAATTTGCTTTATGCTAGCTGAGATGAACTTTGATACAGCAGAAAATAAAAAATGTCCTCTTATAAAATCACTAAAATCTCTTGGTATTTCACCGATTAAATTTATTATTGTATCAATTTCATTTTGAGACACTGAAAAGCCAATATTTGCTATAAATTCATTCACTTTAATCTCACATACATCATGAGATTTTTTTGATTTTAAAAACTTAGAACAATTATCACCAACAACTGAAATACCCAAACCATTTAGCTCATTGTGGACATCATAAATGACTAGGTTCTTCATAATCCGAGTAAAATAACTTAGCCATACACCCAGCTCTTGACTAGGTATATTTTTAGCAGAAATTTTACCTACACTTCGAATTACTTTTAATATTGTAGATGGACAAATTAAAGAATTTTCAATTGCGTAACCATAAGTTCTTATTATATTGGGGTTGCGTAAATTACCTTTCAAAATTTCAAAATCACTATCACAAGCAATTACGCCTTGTAATTTACCTAACTCTAATTCCTCTATATATTTTGCTAGTTCATTTGAACCACCAACTTCTTGAACTTCAACTTTGTACTCAGCCAAACTATTAAATACGACTTCCCAGAAAGGAACATCATCTTCTCCTTCCACATAAACCATAACATCTGCATTATAAAACAAATGCACGATATTATTAGCATCTTCAGAGTGGTAAAAATCATCCATTTATAATTCGCTCCATATCGTAAATAGAATCTCTGTACTTAGATGCAACCTCTGGCGAGTGAGTTGCTGCTATAATTTGTGCATTAGGATTTAATTGCTTTATCGCAGGTATGATTTTTCTTTGCCATGAGATGTGTAAAGATAACTCTGGTTCATCTGTTAAAAATATAAATGGCTTTTTTCTTTGTAATAGTGTTTCTATGAATAATATTAATAGCTGTTTTTCACCTGAAGATAAACCATCATAACTGATCGCGTTATGCTCATTGTTAATAACTAAATTACCTCCATTAAATTGAAAAATTTTATCGGTGATAAAGTCTTTTATTATTTCCAAAAAAAGATCTATTGGAGAAAAAATATGCGATGTAATTTCTTCTGCAATTAAAGACATTTTAATTATTTTTTGAGTCTTCCTTAAAGCTTCAAGTGAAGCAAAATCTATTTGAAAAGAAGATTCCCCTTTATTCTCTTTTTTTAATTCTGCAACGGTTTCATCAATTTTCATGACATGAAAGTTTATTTTTTTTCTAACATCTGAATCCATTGCATTCAGTTGGCTATATGCAGAAATCAAACTTGATTTTTCTTTATCTTTGTCAAAGTCTAACGCATACCCCTTCGTCTCAATATCTTCTTTAGAATAAAGAATTGATGCTAAAACATCTTTTTGAAGTGATGTAGCCACTTCTCTAGCTTGCTGCGATAGATCAAGTTGGTAATGTGTTAAGCCACGTAGTAATTCTGTAAGACGGTGATCAACTGGTGCGACAGCTCTAGCACCGTGCTTATCTCTTATTTCATAATCTTGACCATTCCGAAGCCTATAAACAGATAGAGATGATAACGAAACTAGTTCAGATAGTATGCGCCTTAGTTCTTCAGACTCTTCATGAGCTTTTCTTCGATGATGCACAGCAAAGCGCCTATCTTCTGCTGCTATGATCCTAACATTATATTTAGATTGTGATATTTGGTATTCCATTGTTAAAAAAGGAACATTGTCATTCTCAATTTTGCTAGCTCTTATAGTCTTTTGTTTACCATTTTGAGTTAATCTAATTTCAACGTAACTAAAATCGTTATCACTAATGCCATCTACGTCTACAGATAAAACTGAATATAGTATGTTCATAAACGTTGTCTTACCAGTACCATTTTTACCTATAATGATATTTACGTCTTCGTTAAATTGGCAAGTTGCATTAAATCTTTGCCAGAAGTTATCAATTTTTACACTTTGAATTTTATACATAGTTAAAATCTACACTTTATTATGAAAATGATGTACTTACGGACGCTTAGCGCTAAGCTAAGCTAAGCATTCAATAAAACTTATCTTAAGCCTAAACCTTTATAACTAAAAGGCTTATAACTACCCTAGCTTTAAAAGCGTGAATCCCTCTCACATGGGTCACCATCTCTATCGCCATCCATTTTTGTGTACGGGCAGTTATTTATAAAAAATACCGCCTCTGAACGTGAGGTCATTTGGCTACAGTGCTGCCTGCCATCACAGGTAAAGTTTTGTGAGTTTTGAGGAATTACAATTTTTGGGTATTGCTCATCAAACGTGGTTAAATCGGAGTTGGTGGATAAATCATTGGTGATAATGGGTGTTTGGCTGCTTGAGTGAGTGTTGTATTTATTAATTGTATAAAAGCAAAGGGCGGCAATAAGCGCAATTGAGGCAACTTTACCTAAAAAGCTACTGGCAAAATTAGATTTGGCAATGCGATGCGGCTGTTGTTTGTGTTTTTGGTAAGGTGCTTTTAGTAATTTAAGCTCTGCAACGCCTTCTATGCGGCAGTTAATTGCTTTGGTTTTACCGTCGGGCTGTGTTGCCACTTCAAAGTAAATAGTGTCGCCAACTTTTGGCTTACGGCTCATGTGCTTGAGCGCTGATATGTGTATAAACGTGTCGTGTTCTAGGGTGTCTGATTTAATAAAACCAAAACCTTTGTCGGTTTTCCACGACTTTAACAATCCTTTGTTCATTTATCCACCTGTTCTGCTTAAGCTGCAATTTACGCAAATTCCATTTAGTTAACACTTGTTATTATACGTTCCATAATTAAAACCATGCAACAAGTAATATTATTTACAGTTATTTTAAACCTTCAAATTATTGGTATTTGTCACCGATTAAATAGCTAAAAAACATCACTTAACGCAGTTTTAGAGTCACTGTTACTGTGAGCCATTACACTAAAACTGCCGTCTGTTTCGAGCACGACTGCGGCTACATCTTCAATGGCTAATATGCCTGCACCACGAATAGCAGCGCGAATTTCTGATTTAGTTACCCGCTGCGATTTAAGTGCAGCAGTGCAGTATTCACTATCACTCAGTAAAAGCGTGGGTTCTGCTTTTATAAGCGCTGCAAATTTTGATGAGCGCATACTAAGCCACGTAATAACATATTGCAGCCCTATTAATACGACAAAGGCAAGTATGCCCTCAGCTAAAGGGATACTTTTAGAAATAATAACAGACGCCAATATAGAGCCCAGCGCAATGGTGACTATAAAGTCGAACACGTTCCACTTTGAAAGCGTACGTTTACCCGATATACGCAGCCAAAACACCAGTGCTACATAACCCAGTACACATATTGTAAGTACACGTAATAACCCCTGCATATCATCATAAAACATAGTGGTTCCTTGCTATTAAAGGTGGCAATTAGCTTTTACTTATAACCCTTCATGGCGCTAAGTTAAATAACGATGAATAAAGTGCCTGCATTTACTTTGTTAGTTGTTTTACAAACTTAATTTTGCTTTGCTCTGTGCTTTGTTTATCAACGTAGCCACAAACGAGATAACCATTAGTGATGAGCATAGTGAGCATTTGAGGAAACCGGTTCATAGATTTAACGTGTATATTGGTAAAGCCTTGTTCACGAGCCCACTTTTCTTGTTGAACAAGTAATTTTTTAGCAATACCTAATCGACGATAGTTAAAGTGCACCCCGCCAAGCCAACTATAAAACTGTGTATTAGATAGCTCATAGCCAATTTTAAAACCAACTAATGTATCTTCTTTATGTGCTACTAATATCAATGCTTTTTTGTTTTCTAAACGGTTCCGTAAAGTGTCACTATCAATGGTTGTTAGCAGTTCAGGGACATATTCACTCACTGCGGTTATATCTTCAATGGTGCCTGTAGTTATAGTTATAGCCATAAAATTCCTTGTTTTTTATTATATGATTTGACCTAGACAGTTTAAATTTAAACTACGGTTGATTATGATGGTTTAAGCATTATATCTTTATTTTCGCTTTATCATTTTTTGAAAGGATCACCATGTCTAACTATAACGAATCTCCAGAACAAGTTGCACAGGCCACTCATGGCTTTGTTATGCAACAAACTATGTTACGTATTAAAGATCCAAAGCCGTCGCTTGAATTTTACCAAAATGTATTAGGTATGAAACTGTTAGGTAAGTATGATTTTCCTGGTATGAAATTTACGCTTTACTTTTTAGGCTACGAGCAAGAATTGCCACAAGGTGATGATAAAACTAAAGCAGAATGGGTGTTTCGTCGCCCTGCGCTAATTGAGCTTACTCATAACTGGGGCACTGAAACCGACGACAGCTTTGAGGGATACCACAGTGGTAACCAAGAACCAAAAGGCTTTGGCCATATTGGTATTAGCGTACCAGATGTTTATGCGGCCAGTGAACGCTTTACAAAGTACGATGTTGAGTTTGTTAAAAAACCAGATGATGGCTCAATGAAAGGCTTAGCCTTTATTAAAGATCCCGACGGCTACTGGATAGAAATACTGTCTGCCGAAGGTATTACTGAAATTATTCTTTCTCAATAATTATTCTTTTCAATTGCTAAAATATTACGGATAAAAAAAGCCTGCTAAAAAGCAGGCTTTGGGTATGTAGCAAGTAATGCTTAAAACATTACTTACGTAGTGCGTCTATTCGTGCATCGAGCGGTGGGTGCGACGAAAACAACTCAGCAACACCTTTGCCACTTGCAATACCAAAGGCCATCATTGAGCCTTCTAATTGCGAAGGATGGTTTTGCTTTAATCGCTCAAGAGCTGAGCGCATTTTATCTGCACCTACTAATTTAGCTGCGCCGCTGTCGGCTGCAAACTCACGCTTACGGCTGTAACTTGCAACTACTATGCTTGCTAGCACGCCAAATAATACTTGGAATAACATATCGAATAAGAAGTATGTCCAGCTACTGCCGCCCTCTTCCTCATCGCTATTAATAAAGTTATCTACAATGCCTGCCAGTACTTTTGCGGCAAATATTACAAAGGTGTTTACCACGCCTTGTATTAGCGTAAGCGTTACCATGTCGCCGTTAGCAATATGCGATACTTCGTGGGCAAGTACGGCTTCGGCCTGATCTTTGGTCATGTTGTGCATTAAGCCTGTGCTTACTGCCACTAACGAGTTGTTTTTACTTGGGCCCGTTGCAAACGCGTTCATTTCTGGGCTGTCGTAAATAGCCACTTCTGGCATTTTAATACCTGCTTTTTGTGCTTGCGCAGATACCGTTTGTACAAGCCAATGTTCGGTTTCGTTTCGAGGCTGCGTAATTACATGCGCGCCTGTTGATTTTTTAGCGATCCATTTCGACATAAATAACGAAATAAACGATCCACCAAAACCAAATACGGTGGCTATAAGTAAAATTCCGCCAAGGCTACGATGGCTTAAGCCCAGCGCACTCATTATTATTGAAAGCACTACACCTAATACCAACATAACCGCTAGGTTAGTTAATAAAAACAAAAATACACGTTTCATATTGTCCTCACAAAAATAGGTTTGATCACCGAACGTAACATTAAATTAGGTTAAAGCAATCACTGCGTCATGACACACTATGTCATAACATTAGCGCTATTCTGTGACAAACTATGTCATAACACAAGTGTTATTTATGTGTTTATTGATAATTTTTTTGAGAGGAGTTTTATAGCCAATTTAAGACTGACATTTCTCTATAATCAGTTTATTACAAGCTGTTATTTAGCTCTGCCATATCAATTGGAAAACCACGCTCGTGTGCCAATATGCGCGCAACTTCGCCAATATTTTCGCCGCTATTATGTTTAAGGTAAGACCATTGATGGGTACTGCGGTGATGATTTACAGCAGGATCGCTGCTTATTATTCCTAATTTTATAAACTCACCCACTATTTGATCGGCAGCGATTAACGTTGACGATGCTTTAACATTTTCGGCCCGTGCGTAGCAAATATGCGAATATAAACTGACATCGGCTACGCGCAAGGTGTCGTCATCACCCGGGATTTGTTGCCCGCCAAACAAGGCATTATTTTGTGTATTAGCAGTTTTAAACGCAGGGACAAACTCGGCTACATACTCAATTGCTGTTTGAGTACGTGTTTGCAATGCTGCTTCATCCCAGCCATCTTTAATATAATGCAGGTATTTATTGGGAAGTTTAGGTTGTGCGCTCATTGGCGTGGCATCAGCTAAGCCATCATTAAACAATGTAATGTTGTTAGTCATTCCATGTATTTGAAAGTAACCATTAGGGTAAGGGGTTAACTGCGCCATACCTTCTGGCGTACCACGGTTACCATAAATAATAATTTCGGTATTTGCCCACCAGCACCTTGCCAATGAGTAATGTAAGAGGCTTTAAATTCAACCATGCGTTTTACATCTACCCCAACCAAGTCGTCAATAATACCGGTTTGAAAACCACACGCATTAATTAGGTAATCTACCTCAATGGTTTGTGAATCGGCTTGTGTATCGGTTGAAGTATCAGGTTGTTCATCAAGGCTTGGCTCTGATTGGTATTCAATGCGCCATTTAAGTGTTTGCTTATCATTATTGGTATTTATAACTGGCGATACGTTTTTAACACTGGTGCTTGTTAAAACATAAGCGTGTTTGTACTGTGCAAGGGCCAGTTGAGCACTGGCCGATAAACGAAAAATATTCCAGCCATATTCTTGGGCAACAATTAGCGGAAACTTTAGCTTATTTAAATCTAAATGCTTAGCCACGGGTATCATCCACTCATCTAATGACGTGGGCTTGGCTACTTGTTTTTGTTTAGCAAGCTTTAGCATTTGCTCATAACTATATAACTGATAATAATGCTCTGGCTCGCCTAACACTTTATTAGCGCTGTCTTGCTCTACAAGCTCGCTGTAGGCTTGTGTTAATTTATTTAAACGCGGAAATAAATCCTCGGGTGCGTCGTCATCGCGCTTAGGCACTGCAAATACTGTGGGGCGAACATCGATGGTGTGAGGATAAAGGCGAGCAATATCTATACATTGCTTGAGTAAATCTATGCAGTCTTCGTCGGGTATTTCACGATATAAGTTGCCACCTGCGTGCAAATGGCACATTGGAGGGCCATCAATTAACGACTTTTTCTTTTCAAGCACATAAGTCTCTAACCCTAACGCAGCAAGTCTAATGGCTATTGTGGCGCCAGCTGTGCCTCCACCTATTATACCTACGCGTTTTTTAGGTAAGCCATAGTTTAGTGCTTTTGGCTCAGCGCTTACGTGCGCATCTGGGGCGTAGTTTTCAATAAATGGGTGCGTCATATAGTCGTTATGTCCTTAGTAACATTGTTTTTGAGCAAGCTATGTATTTATAAACGTTTATATGTGTACTAAGGCTGACTATTTCAAGATTTACCTAAAAAAGTAAATCTTTTTAAACCACTTAAGTGTTTATAGATAACGCAATAAGCAAGCTTTTGTATATTTGTAACTTAGGAGTTTGCTCGCTGTAGGGGCTTATAGCAAGTATTGGAAACGGTAAACGTGCTTTAAGTGAATCAAGGTTTGCTTGGTATTCGTCCATATTTTTATCTACTTGGTTTGCAATCCAGCCAACGCAGTTTATTCCCATACTTTGCATATGCGCAGCGGTTAGTAACGCATGATTTAAGCAACCTAGCTTCATGCCAACAACAAGTATTACCGGCATTTGCTCTGCTTTAACCCAGTCGTATAAATAATCGTTTTTATTAATAGGTAATGCCCAACCACCCGCACCTTCAGTAAGGATAATGTCAGCGCCCTGTTGTTTTACGTTTTTATAAGCATCACTTAGTTTATCAATAGTAATACTAACTCCAACTTGCTCAGCGGCTATGTGCGGCGCAATAGGGGGTGCAAACGCAAACGGATTTACTACGTCGTATTTAGCGCTCACTGTTGCGCTTTCCATTAGTATTAGAGCATCGGCGTTTACTAGCTGATCGAATGCCATTTCGCAGCCAGCAGCAAGGGGTTTAAAACCAATAGCTGGTTTTTTATGTTGGGCAAGTAACTTTAATAGCAAACTGGTAACGTGGGTTTTTCCGGCATCGGTGTCGGTGCCTGTTATAAAAAATTCTTTCATGCGTTGCCTTTAATGTCTTTGGGCTTATTTAGTGTTTTTCTAATGATAACAGCACCACATGATAAGACACACACGCTTTATTATTTATAAGCGGATACGCACTGCATACTTTTTTAAGCGCCGATTTGGTAAGTAACCCTTGGCGCGTATTGGTATGATTTTGCGTAGTTGCCCCTATAGCTTTAATTGAAGCAATCGCTTTTAAAGGTGTTGTGTATTCATCGGTGTAAATATGTTTTTTAGCGCTGTTAATAGTAAACCCTGTATTTTGGACTGATTGGTTTATATACAATTCACTATTAAAAGTATTTATGTGGCTGTTTGAATCAAGCGCTGCAAAAGCTGTTTTTATTTCGTTTAGTGAGCCCTCTACCACAGTGCTTATGTACGCCTGCCCGCCTGGTTTTAATATGCTATAAAGTGATTGCATTAAAGCCGAAAAATTAGCAGACCACTGCACTGCAAAGTTACTGTAAATAACATCAACACTATTTGCTTGCAGCGGTAAGTTATCCATATCGGCGCATATTTTAGCTGTGGTTAAATCACTACTTTGCAGCATGTTTAAACTTAAATCTATTGCCACAACGCTTGAAAACATGCTTTGTAAGGTATGTGTATTAACAAGCGGGCCTGCGCCTAAATCAACGCATACCTTATTTTTATTAAAGCCTGGTTTTATAAGTGCAAACAGATCGCTCGCAGCGTGTTTTTGTACATTTGCATGGGTGTTATAATGCTCAGCTGCTTTTGAAAACTTACTTTGGGTGGACTTTTTAAGCTCCTTGCTTAGCTCTTTATCCAATTCGCTAGTTAACTCTCTATTTAACTCGCTACTCACTAGGCACGGTTTTACAAGTTGTGTTTGCATTAAATCTGTTTTTAATACTGGCTGAGCAGTCATGCTATTGCACCTACTAAATGCTTCACTAAGTGCATTATGTCTTGCTCGGTATGTGCGGCGGTTAAAGTAATGCGCAAACGTGAGGTGTTATGTGCCACTGTGGGCGGTCTAATTGCAGTGAGCCAAATACCCTCTTGCTTAAGTTTATCTGCCGCTTGCAACGTTTGCTCAGCGCAGCCTAATACAATGGGCTGTATGGCTGTGTTTGATTCCATCACAGCAATATTATGGCTTTTAGCGAGTTGCTTAAACAATACAATATTGGCATTAAGCTTATCGCGTTTATCATCAGCTGTTTTTATGCTTTTAATACGCGCAAGTGTGTGGCTTACCATTAGCGGCGACATAGCAGTTGAGTACGTGTAATCGCGGTTAAACTGCAGCATGTATTCAATAAACTGTTTATTGCCTAATACACACGCGCCACTACTAGCCACTGATTTACCAAAGGTAATGACTAATATATCTGGAAGTGTAATGCCCTCTTCTAAAAGTACTTCGCAACTGCCTAAACCTGTTTTGCCTAATGCACCAAAGCCGTGTGCGTCGTCAATCATTAGCCATGCGTTGTGCTGTTTTGCAAGTGCGAGTAATTCTTTAAGAGGCGCGGTATCGCCATCCATCGAAAACACGCCTTCGCTTATAATAAGCTTGTTTTGCGCTTTTGATTTTTCGAGCCGTGAACGTAGGTGGTTTAGGTCGTTATGATTAAAACGCACTAAAGCGGCGTTAGAGTGCATAGCCCCGTCAATCAAGCTTGCATGATTTAACTTATCTTGAAAAATAGCGCTGTTTTGTGCAGCGGCTTTATCTTGAAACAACGCTTTAATTACGCTGCTATTTGCACTAAACCCTGAGTTAAGCAACATGCCTGCGCCATAACCAAATTGCTCGCATAAGTATTGCTCAAGCGCTTTTTGTTGCGCCTGATAACCTGTCACTAATGCAGAGCTGTGACTCCCTAATGCGTGGGAGTCATTAAGGTTAACAACCACGTCACCAAAGCCTAAGTAGTCGTTACTGGCAAAATTAAGGTAGGTTTTGTCATTAACCGTTATGGTACGCGCTGTAGCATACTCTACTACTTGGCGTTTACGAAGCAGTGCATCTTGCAGGCGAGCCTGTAGATGCGTTTTTATAAAATCAAAAGGCATAAATATAAAAAAGCCTACGCTTCGTAAAACAATTCAGAGGTTGCTTTGTCGGCTACTTGCGATGAAAGCGAGGCTTCTACTGCTTCGTCTGAATAGTCGTGACGCTTTTCTGGGTTCATGCCTAATTTTTTAATTAGGTTCATATCGGCATCAGCGTCTGGGTTTTCGGTGGTAAGTAGTTTATCACCATAAAATATTGAGTTAGCGCCTGCAAAAAAGCACATTGATTGCATTTGCTCGTTCATTGCATTACGCCCCGCCGATAAACGTACATAACTGTGTGGCATCATAATGCGCGCTGTTGCTATGGTACGTATAAATTCAAAATGATCTAAATCGTCTGCGTTTTCAAGCGGTGTGCCTTTAACTTTAACCAGCATATTAATAGGCACGCTTTCTGGCTGTTGTGGCAAATTAGCTAGCTGCATAAGTAGTCCAAAGCGGTCACTTGCTTGCTCGCCCATACCGACTATTCCGCCCGAGCATACTTTCATACCGGCATCGCGGACGTGATCAATGGTATTTAATCTATCTTGAAAAGTACGGGTTGATATAATTTGCTCGTAATACTCAGGTGACGTGTCAAGGTTATGATTATAGTAATCAAGCCCTGCGTCTCTAAGCTCATGGGCTTTTTCGTTTGTGAGTTTACCCAGCGTCATACAGGTTTCTAGCCCTAGCTCTTTTACTTCTTTAACCATTTGTGAAATGTATGGCATATCTCTGTCTTTTGGATCTGACCATGCAGCGCCCATACAAAAACGCGTCGCACCTTTTTGTTTTGCAAGGCGTGCTTGCTCTACTACTTTTTCTACTTCTATTAAGCGCTCGCGTTCTAAATCTGTTCGGTAATGCCCCGACTGCGGGCAGTACTTACAGTCTTCTGGGCAAGCGCCTGTTTTAATTGATAACAACGTAGAAATTTGCACTTCATTTGGATTGAAGTTAGCACGGTGAACCGATGCGGCTTTAAAAAGTAAATCGTTAAATGGCATTTCAAATAATGCTTTAACTTCAGCGTGGGTCCAATCGTGACGAACAGGCGCAAATTCCATAATACTCTCTTATTTTTTTCTCAGCGGTGATATTGGCTTAGTCTACGAGTTGAAGTACCATTGTCAACGAAGCCCACCAAGTTAAAGTTTACATATGACTAAAAAGAATACGATTGACCTTGATTTTGATCGTGAGCACATTTGGCACCCATATACATCGATGACTAAGCCAATTCCGGTATACCCTGTTACACATGCAAATCACAACATTATTTACCTTGAAACTGGCGAGCAATTAATCGATGGTATGGCCTCCTGGTGGAGCGCAATACATGGCTATAACCACCCAGTTATAAATAACGCAATGATTGAGCAAATTAATAATATGAGCCACATTATGTTTGGCGGTATAACGCATAACAGCGCAGTAGAGCTTTGCAAAAAAATAGTAAATATAACGCCGCCTAGTTTAACTAAAGTGTTTTTAGCCGACAGCGGATCGGTAAGTGTTGAAGTAGCAATAAAAATGGCGCTGCAGTATTGGTTAAGCCAAGGCATTACAACAAAACAAAAACTAATGACGCCTTACAAGGGCTACCATGGCGACACCTTTGCAGCCATGAGCGTATGCGACCCCGTTAACTCAATGCATAGTTTATATTCAGGCTTTTTACCTGAACACGTTTTTGTACCTGCACCGGTTAGTCAATTTGGGGGCGAGTTTAACCAAGCTGAAGCTCAAGAGCTTGAAGAATACTTTAAAGCAAACCATAACCAAGTAGCCGCCTTTATCATTGAGCCAATAGTACAAAACGCCGGTGGTATGAACTTTTATCACCCTGATTATTTAGCCTGCGTACGTAAATTGTGCACCCAATATAACGTACTGCTAATTTGCGACGAAATTGCCACAGGCTTTGGCCGTACAGGTAAATTATTTGCTGTAGAGCACGCCAATATAGAGCCCGATATAATGTGTATTGGTAAAGCATTAACTGGCGGCTCAATGACGCTATCGGCCACTATCACTAGCAATAAAATAGCCATTGGCATAAGCGAAGGTGAAGCAGGTGTTTTAATGCACGGCCCTACGTTTATGGGCAACCCGCTTGCCTGTGCTGCGGCCTGCGCAAGTATTGATTTGTTACTTGAACAAAACTGGCAACAACGAATAAAGCAAATAAATACCCAACTACAACAACTTAATAAATGCAGTGAACTAGAAGCAGTTGCCAATGTACGTACCTTAGGTGCAATAGGTGTTGTTGAACTAAACGAGGCTGCGGACAATGTTGATGTTGCTAAAATTCAAGCTTATTTTGTAAAGCAAGGTGTATGGATACGTCCATTCGGTAAACTAATTTACCTTATGCCACCGTATATAAGTGATGATGCAAGTTTAAAAACACTGTGTGATGCCATTTATAATGCTATTAAAGGCAAGCATTACGCTTAATAGCCGGTCTCAATATATTCTCTTAATACAGGTTATAGCGCTATTTGCTGTAACCTACCGCTACATTTAGTGTTTTTATCTATTAAGCGAGTTTGTGGTTATTGATCTCGTTAACTATTAGCTATATGATAATGTCTATCATTTACAATTACCTTTTTGGACTCTTTTGCTATGAAATTACTATTTAAACCAGCCAAAACTTTAGGCGCAAGCCTTTTACTAGCCTCGGCATTTATGGCTCAACCAGTATTAGCTAACGGCCCTATTGGCGAGCATGTTAATCATCTTCAAGCTAACCTTAAAAGCTACACCGAAGAAGTAGAATGGATGGTAGGCAAAGTTGATACCATGGTAAGCGACTACGATACTAAAGGCGCAAAAGCAGTAAAAACTGATGATTTAATTGAATATTGGGAATCAGTTAAGTTTCACAGCGCAATAGAAACTAACTTTGTACCAGTATACGCTTCTATTTGGCAGGGTCTTTATGGCGTAAAAATGGCCATTGATAATAAAGAGCCTGCTGAGGAAGTTCGTAAACAGCAAAAAGCGATGAACATAGCCTTGTGGCAAGGCCTTGGGGCTGTTAAGCTTGCTGCAAAATTCCAGCAAAAAGGCTTGTTAGACACTGTAAAAGCAACCGCTACAACTCAAATGACACAAAGTGCCACAATTGATGAAATTAAGCACAAATTAGACCGTGTAGTAGCTAAATTTGCTGAGCGTTTACGAGACGAAGCAACTGAAATTGTTCACGATACTTATCTGCACCTGTTTGAAGGCGTTGAAGGTACACTTATTGAACAAGATGCAAAACTAGTTGAAGTGCTGGAAAAAGACTTTAACGTAACACTGCCACAAGCCATTAAAAACAGCAAAAGCGTAGACGAAGTACGCGATGTGATCAGTGACATGCAAACAAAATTAGACCGCGCTAAGGTTTTAATAGAAAAAGCCGAAAAAGCTCGTAAGGATGTATTTTAAGTGAAGCGTAGGACCTTTATTCAAGGCCTAGCTGCGTTAGGGGTGGTTGGCTCATTGCCGCTGCCTCTTTCTCGTGCGCTAGCCGCTGATATAGCAAACCCTGTTTCTGTTGACGATTTACCAAAGCTTAAAGGCGAGTTAACCCTTTATTTAGGCCGAGGCGAAGGTGGTTTGTATGAAAACGTATTACAAGCAATCCAGAAAAAAAATCCAGACTTTAAGTTAGGCATTCGCCGAGGTCCTACTGCTGCTTTAGCAAATACCATTGTTGCAGAAGCTAAAGCCGGCGTTAAACGCGCTGATTTATTTTGGGCTGTTGATTCAGGCGCGATTGGTTTAGTAACCGATGCTGGCCTTGCACAACCTATCCCAGGTGATTTATCTGCTCAGTTACAACCACAATTTAGATATAAAGAGTGGGCACCAGTAACTGGCCGTATTCGTACATTGCCATATAACACGTCGCGTTTGACTAAAGATCAAATTCCAACAAGTATTATGGAAATTGCCGACAGCGATTTAAGTATTGGTTGGGCACCCGCCTACGCTTCTTTTCAATCGTTTGTAACCGCAATGCGAATTTTAGAAGGCGACGACAAAACCGCTAAGTGGCTTAAAAAAATTCAAAAACGTGCTAAAACATACGCTGGAGAATTAGGCGTTGTTATGGGCGTTGAACGCGGTGAAGTTGATATTGGTTTTGCAAATCACTATTACACATTGCGTTTAAAATCAGGCAAGCCTGATGCTAAGCTTGATTTAGCATTTACACAAAATGATGCGGGCTGTTTAGTTAATGCATCGGGTGTATTAGCGCTTAACGATGATCCGCTTGCTACTAACTTTATGCGTTACTTACTAAGTAAAGAAGTACAAGGTTACTTAGCCAGTGAAGCGTACGAAATTCCGTTAGTAAATGATATTACCCAACCTGAGGGTTTACCGTCACTTGCTAACATTTCTCCACCTAAAGTAGATTTAACACAGCTAGCTGATTTACGCCCTACTATAGATTTGATGCGAAGCAGCGGCGTATTGTAATGAAAATACCTGCCTCTTATCCAATGGCGCTGCTTGCAGCGCTTGTTGCGCTTACCCCTGTTTATGTATTAATTGTGCTTGCAAGCGATGCAAGCTCAGTGTTTGACACCCACAACCTGCAAATTTTAGGTAACACGTTATCATTAATGGGTTTAACGGTACTCGGATCTATTTTAATTGGTGTGCCACTGGCGTTTATTAGCGCGTATGTGCATTTACCATTTAAAAAGCTCTGGCTGGTTGTATTTGCAGCCCCGCTGGCAATTCCCAGTTATATTGGCGCATTTACACTTTATGCTGCTTTTGGCCCCGGTGGCGAAATAAACACCTTAACAGGAATAGAAACACCATCAATGTATGGCCTAACAGGTGCCGCCATTGTAATGACGCTTTATACCTTCCCGTTTGTAATGATGACAACTCGCTCATCTTTACTGAGCCTTGACGCAAGCATGGTTAATGCCGCGCGAACGCTAGGCATGTCGATGACACAAAGCGTGTTTAAAGTAATATTACCGCGCGTAATTAACGGTATTGCAGCAGGCTCATTGTTAGTCGCGCTTTATACGTTATCAGACTTTGGTACGCCCGCAATGATGCGCTTAGATACCTTTACCCGCGTAATTTATGTTGAATACAACGCCTTTGCGCTAGGGCGCGCTGCAATGCTTTCACTTCAGCTGATGGTTATTGTTGGCTTTTTACTTTTAGTTGAATCACAAATAAAAACAGCGCCTGAGCGCCATGGTCGTCCGTTAATTTTATTTCCAAACAAGTTACAGTTAAGTGCATTGTTTGTTACGTTTGCACCTGTTTTACTACTCGCTATTGGCTTGCCTTTGGCTATATTTTCGCTTTGGTTAGCTCGTGATGGTTTTAGCTCATTTGATTTTAATATTGCGTGGAACTCTACGTATGCATCGGGTATTGCGGCAATTGTAGCTGTTATCGTTGCGATCCCCGTTGCGCATGCCGCACTGAGTGGAAAAGCGGGTCGTATAATGGAACGTGTTACTTACTTTGGTTTTGGTATTCCGGGTATAGTAATGGGCACAGCGCTTGTTTACGGTGGTTTGCAGTTACCGTTTTTATATCAAACACTGGGATTGCTTATTATTGCTTATATGCTGCGATTTTTACCACTTGCTGTAGGCTCTGTTAGAACAAGCACCGAACACTTAGATCCAAGCTTAGTAAAGTCTGCGCGCGTATTAGGGGCAAGCCCACGTGAAGTATTTACTCGTATAACACTGCCTTTAACAATGCGCGGTATTATTGCCGGTGCAGCACTGGTGTTTTTAGAGTCAATGCGCGAACTAGAAGCCACGCTACTACTTGGTCCAACAGGGTTTGAAACCCTCTCTACCTATTTATGGCGTGTATACGAAGCGGGCTATTTTGGTCGCGCCGCTATTCCTGGATTATTGTTAGTAGTGATATCTGCCTGCGGGTTAGCTATTATGATGTCTGGCGAAAAACGCAACCAGTTCGAACATTAAGGATTTAAAAAACAATGCTATCTGTAAGTCAGTTGTCTATAGATTATGGCAGTAACCGCGTAGTAAGCGATTTAAACTTTTCGCTGGGTGAAAACGAAATCCTTATGCTTGTAGGACCAACAGGTTGTGGTAAAAGTACAATTTTACAAGCCCTTGCTGGCCTTATACCTATTAGCGAAGGCGAAATAAACACGGGTAAATGGCGCGCTACTCCCAAATTAACACTACCTCCTGAAAAACGCAGTGTAGGTATGGTGTTTCAAGATTTTGCGTTATTTCCGCACTTAACCGTACAGCAAAACATTTGTTTTAGATTAAAAGATACAGCCCCTGCTGAGTATTGGATAAACCTACTTGGACTGAACGATTTTAGAGATAAAAAACCAGCAACGCTTTCTGGCGGACAAAAACAGCGTGTAGCACTTGCGCGCACCCTTGCCCACCAACCTGATTTTGTATTACTTGATGAGCCGCTTTCAAACTTAGATGCCGCTCTTAAAGACATGCTTCGTTGGGATATTAGAAACGCACTTAAAGCTGCTGGCGTACCGGCGATTTGGGTAACACACGACCAAGAAGAAGCACTCTCAGTTGGCGATCGCGTTGGTGTGCTTAAAGGCGGAAAAATTCAGCAAATCGATACACCAGAGCGCTGCTTTAGTACCCCAAACAATCGCTTTGTGGCACGCTTTTTAGGTGAAGCCAGCTTTATTAGCGGCCAATTTAGCCAAGGGCAAGCCACTACCTCAATTGGTAATGCGCCAGCTCATGGCGTTGACTGTGAAAGTGGCGACGTTGATGTACTACTACGCCCTGACGATGTATTGCTTGTACAAAGCAGTGTTGGTAATAACGGCGAAGTGATTTGGGTACGCTTTGAAGGTGGCAGCCGCTTGTGCGCTGTAAAACTTGCGTGTTCTACGGTGGTAACTAGCAGAGTAAGCCATGAAGTTGTGGTAAACCCTGGCGATGAAGTGCATGTATCACTAAGCACATCGCACCCACTAGCCGTTTATAAATCTATAGATTAATATCTATACCTAACTCAAAATTAAGAGGAAACCTCATGAACGGACCAAACCCCAATAATCCTTCACCAATGGAAGGTTTTCCTCAAGTAGGTTTTTTAAAAAACTATATTACTTCTATCAATATTGAAGTAGGCGATTATACATATTATGACGATCCTGATGGCCCTGAGAATTTTGAAAAAAATGTGCTTTACCATTTCGATTTTATTGGGGATCGTCTGATCATAGGTAAATTTTGTGCGATAGCTAAAGACGTTACTTTTATAATGAATGGCGCTAACCATCAAACTTCTGGATTTTCTACTTATCCATTTTTTATATTTGGTAATGGCTGGGAAAAGTTTGTACCAAAATCAAATGATTTACCCTTTAAAGGCAATACAGAAATTGGTCATGATGTTTGGATTGGTTATAACGCTACAATTATGCCCGGGGTAAAAATTGGCAGCGGCGCTATTATTGCCAGTAAATCAGTTGTTACCTGCGATGTACCTGCTTATAGCGTTGTAGGTGGAAATCCCGCTAAAGTGATAAAAACCAGATTTGACGATAAAACAATAAATACGCTGCTAGATATAGCTTGGTGGGATTGGAACAATGAAAAAATCACTGCTCATTTAGATGCCATTACACAATGCGATATAAAAGCCTTATCTAATCTCTAAGTGATTACCACTCAAACATGTACGCCATTTTACTTATTGTTTTTAGTGGGATGTGATGGGAGTTGCGTTTAGCGTATAAATGCTGCATTGATTTGTCTTTCACTTCACCCACTATCACTTCTTTTACTTGATAACCTAAAGCGATAGCCGCTTGCGAATACGCTACAAACTCCCACTTTTTAATATTAGTGTTATCTACAATTACCAAAGGAGTGCCTTGGGAAAGTGCATTTATAAAACGCGCTAAATTTAAATTATGAAATTGCGGTAATTTAAACTTATCGAAATGATACTCGCCTTGCTCATTAATAAAGTAATCATCTGTTGAGCAAATTAGGTACTGGCTTTCGTCAGCGCCGCCTAATTCGTCGGCAAGGTTTTGCGCGTAATAAGACTTACCACTTCCAGGTAGTCCACGTAATATAAAAACTTGTTTCATAGCATCGATTTTTTAAGTGTGAATAAAAAGAAATTTAATTAGTTTGTTAATAATGCCACAAAATCACTAAATTTGAGAGTAACAAATAACATTAGAAGTAATAAACCCTCTAAAACTGCTTAAAAATAAACCGCATGCATAAAAACTTTTAAAGAGTTGCCCACAATAGTTTTTTTATTTAACTTTACTAGGTAAGATACAGGGTTCAAGTGCAGCGCCGTTTATGTGAAATTTATGCCCGAGTGTTGCGCACAGTTAAAATAAAATAGTTAGGCAACTTATATCATTGGAGTGAAGATGAGCCATTTAGCGATTTCAGAGCTATTAAAAGGCAATGTTGCGGTAGACAGCCAAGTAACAATTAAGGGCTGGATCCGTACTCGCCGCGATTCAAAAGCAGGAATTTCATTTTTAGCCGTTCATGACGGTTCGTGTTTTGATCCTATTCAAGCGGTAGTTCCTAATTCACTGAATAATTATGATGAAGTTACTAGCTTAACAGCCGGTTGTTCTGTGTCGGTTACTGGTGTTTTAGTTCAATCTGCTGGCCAAGGTCAATCTTACGAAATTCAAGCTAACTCAGTGACTGTGTTAGGTTGGGTAGAAAACCCAGATTCATACCCAATGTCGGCAAAGCGCCACAGCATTGAGTACTTACGTGAGCACGCTCACCTTCGCCCTCGTACAAATATGATTGGCGCGGTAACTCGTGTACGTAACTGTTTAGCACAAGCTATTCACCGTTTTTACCACGAGCAAGGCTTTTACTGGATCAGCACGCCAATTATTACGGCAAGTGACTGTGAAGGCGCTGGCGAAATGTTCCGTGTATCAACGCTTGATATGCAAAACTTACCACTTACAGACAAAGGCGATGTTGATTACAGCGAAGATTTCTTCGGTAAAGAAGCATTCCTTACTGTATCTGGTCAGTTAAATGGCGAAACTTACGCGTCTGCAATGTCAAAAATTTATACATTTGGCCCTACATTCCGCGCAGAAAATTCAAATACATCTCGCCACCTTGCAGAATTTTGGATGGTAGAGCCTGAAGTAGCGTTTGCTGATTTAGAAGATATAGCAAAACTGGCTGAAAACATGCTTAAGTATGTGTTTAAAGCGGTACTTGAAGAGCGCCGTGATGACATGGAATTTTTTGCACAACGTGTAGAAAAAACCGCAATTACGCGTTTAGAAGAATTTGTAGATAAAGACTTTGCACAAGTTGATTACACAGACGCTGTAGAAATCCTTAAAAACTGTGGCAAAAAGTTTGAGTACGCTGTTGAATGGGGCGTAGATTTACAGTCTGAGCACGAGCGTTACTTAGCTGAAGAGCACTTTAAAGCACCGGTAGTTATTAAAAACTACCCACGTGATATTAAAGCATTCTACATGCGCCAAAACGAAGACGGTAAAACCGTTGCCGCAATGGATGTTGTAGCACCTGGTATTGGTGAGATCATTGGCGGTTCACAACGTGAAGAACGTCTTGATGTACTTGATGCACGCTTAGAAGAAATGGGCTTAAACAAAGAAGATTACAGCTGGTACCGCGATTTACGTAAATACGGTAGCGTGCCACATTCAGGCTTTGGTTTAGGCTTTGAACGCTTAGTTGCTTATGTAACAGGTATGGGCAACGTACGTGACGTTATTGCCTTCCCTCGTACTAAAGGCAGCGCAACTTACTAATATTTAGTAAGATGTTTATAAATACTAAAAACCAGCCAATTGGCTGGTTTTTTTGTGTCTTGAATTAACCGAATAAAAAAGCCGCAGCACTCAAAGAGCACCACGGCTTTCAACCAGAATAAATTTTGCTCGATTAAGCGTTATAAAGCGCCTTCAAGCTGTGGCAGTACTTCAAATAAGTCAGCCACTAAACCGTAATCAGCGACTTGAAAAATAGGTGCATCGGGGTCTTTATTAATCGCGACGATTACTTTTGAGTCTTTCATGCCCGCTAAATGCTGAATAGCACCGCTAATCCCCACGGCAATGTATAAGTTAGGCGCTACAATTTTACCGGTCTGCCCTACTTGCATGTCGTTAGGTACAAAGCCTGCGTCAACTGCTGCGCGCGACGCACCAACAGCTGCCCCGAGTTTATCGGCAATACCGTTTAGTAATGCAAAGTTTTCGCCGTTTTGCATACCGCGACCACCCGATATGACCACACTAGCTGCTGTAAGCTCAGGGCGTTCTGATTCGGTTTGCTCAACACTTACAAAGCTGCTTAATTGCGAATCTGATACTGTATCAATGCTTGTTAAAGCAACAGCTGATTGCTCACCTTGTAAATCAAAGCTACTGGCACGTACGGTAATTACTTTTTTACTGTCGAGTGATTTAACCGTGGCGATTGCATTACCTGCATAAATAGGTCGTTTGAATGTATCGGCGTCCACTACTGCGATAATTTCAGAAATTTGCGCAACATCTAATAGCGCGGCAACACGTGGCATAAAGTTTTTGCCCGTTGTAGTAGCACTTGCAACAATGTGGCTGTAGGTGTCGCTAAGTGATAACACTAAATCGCTCATGCTCTCAGCTAATTGATGTTCATAAACCCTATTATCAGCAACTAAAACATTAGCTACGCCATCAATGCTGGCAACTTGTGAGCTCATTGCGCTTAAGTTGTTACCTGCAATTAGTATATCAATAGGAAAACCCATTTTTACTGCGGCGTTAATAGTTTTTGAGGTTTCTGGTTTTAAGGCACCGTTGTCGTGCTCTGCAATTACGAGTGTTTTCATTTAAATCACCTTTGCCTCTGTTTTTAATTTTTCTACAAGCTGTGCAACGTCTTCAACAATAATTCCTGCGGTGCGTTTAGCTGGCTCTTCAACACTTATTAATTGAATACGCGGTGTTAAATCAACACCAAGCGAATCTGCTGCTATTACTTCAAGCGGCTTACGTTTGGCTTTCATAATATTTGGCAGTGATGCGTAGCGAGGCTCGTTTAAGCGTAAGTCGGTTGTAACAACTGCCGGTAAATTAAGTGCTACCGTTTGCAGCCCGCCATCAACTTCGCGGGTTACGTTTACTTTGCCATCTTTAATAACCACTTTTGATGCAAATGTACCCTGCCCACGATTAGTAAGCGCAGCGAGCATTTGACCTGTTTGATTATTATCTGAGTCAATTGACTGTTTACCTAAAATGACAAGTTCAGGCGTTTCTTGCTCTACAATTTTAGCGAGTAGCTTTGCAATATGAAGTGACTCGAGCTTTTCATCAGTTTCGATGTGAATGGCTTTGTCAGCACCCAATGCTAATGCTGTGCGTAATTGTTCTTGTGATGCTTTAGGACCAATAGTTACGGCAACCACTTCACTGGCTGTGCCGGCTTCTTTGAGGCGAATTGCTTCTTCTATGGCAATCTCACAAAACGGGTTCATTGCCATTTTTACGTTGGTTAAATCAACGTCGCTGTTATCACTTTTAACGCGTGCTTTTACGTTGTAATCAATCACTCTTTTTATTGGTACGAGAACTTTCATAGGAACTCCATAATTATTTAAACCTACAAGGTAACGTGCACGTCAACCTATTTATTTTATGAAATTAGACTACTTCCTGTTGACGTAAACGTCAACCTAAAATAACCTTTAACTATTCACAGTCTGTAACGTTTAATTTGCAAGGTTAAAAATAGGCTGTACACCTTATTTAAATGCTTAGTAAACATTGAAATAAGTCCGTCATAGATAAAGAGGTTATTATGGTCGAACGTGAAACCATGGAATTTGATGTAGTAATTGTTGGTGCAGGCCCTGCTGGGCTTTCAAGTGCAATTAAACTCGCGCAATTAGCACAAGAAAAACAACAAGAGTGCATGATTTGCGTAGTCGAAAAAGGTTCGGAAGTAGGTGCACATGTACTCTCTGGGGCTATTTTTGAAACCAAAGCTTTGGATGAACTACTACCTAATTGGCAAGAGCTTGGCGCACCGGTTACAACCAAAGTAACTAACGATGAAATTTATTGGTTTAACAACGAGCAAAAAGCGACATCAATCCCCCACTTTGCTACACCAAAAACATTTCATAATGATGGTAACTACATTGTATCTATGGGTAACGTGTGTCGATGGCTTGCAGAGCAAGCTGAAAACTTAGGCGTCGAGATTTTTCCAGGATTTAGCGCACACTCTTTAATAATTGAAGATAAAGCAGTAAAAGGGATTATTACTGGCGATATGGGCGTAGACAAAGACGGTAATGAAAAAGACGGTTACATGCCTGGCATGGAGCTTCGTGCAAAATACACTATTTTTGCAGAAGGTTGCCGTGGTCATTTAGGTAAACAATTAATTAATGAGTTTGCACTTGATGCAGGTTCATCGCCGCAGCATTACGGTTTAGGCTTTAAAGAAATTTGGCAAATTGATGAAAGTAAACATGAGCTTGGCAAAGTTGTTCATGGTACAGGTTGGCCACTTAGCGGCGATACTAATGGTGGTGCATTTATGTATCACAGTGAAAAAAATCAAGTCGTTGTTGGTTTAATTGTTGATTTAAATTACGCAAATCCACATTTGAGTCCGTTTGATGAGTTTCAGCGAATGAAACACCATCCAGTTTTTAAAAACGTACTTGAAGGCGCTGAACGTATTGCTTACGGTGCGCGTGCTATTGCTAAAGGTGGCTTGCATTCATTACCAAAAATGCATTTTGCTGGTGGTTTACTTGTAGGGTGCGATGCAGGCACACTTAATTTTGCAAAAATTAAAGGTAATCACACAGCAATGAAATCGGGAATGATTGCCGCTGAGGTTATTTTCGAAGCGCTGAAAAATGAGTTAGCAAATACCGATTTAACTAAATACCAGACAGCGTTTGAGCAATCGTGGGCATATAAAGAGCTATATCAATCTCGTAACTTTGGCCCTGCAATGCACAAACTTGGTAAGTTTATAGGTGGTGCGTATAACACGCTTGATCAAAATATTTTTAATGGCGGTTTACCGTTTACATTTAAAGATAGTACGCCCGATCACTCTACCCTTGTTGATGCAAAAGCTGCTGACAAAATTGCGTATCCAAAACCAGATGGACAACTTAGCTTTGATAAACTCTCAAGTGTGTTTTTATCAAATACTAACCACGAAGAATCACAGCCTTGTCATTTAAAGCTTAAAGATGCGTCAATTCCTATTAACGTAAACCTAGTTAAATTTGATGAACCCGCACAACGTTATTGTCCTGCTGGCGTTTACGAAGTACAAGAAATAGCAGGCAATAAAGAGTTTGTTATTAATGCCCAAAACTGTGTGCACTGTAAAACTTGCGATATTAAAGACCCCAGCCAAAACATTACGTGGGTAACACCTGAAGGCGCTGGTGGACCAAATTACCCTAATATGTAACTAAATTATGCGTCGTATAGTTATATAACTACGTTTTTTACATATAAATTATAAACATATCCTAAATTGCAGGGGCTTCGGCCCCTTTTTTGCGCTATGCTCATATGCAGTATTAATAAATGAGTAATATCTATGCCGTCGTCAAAAGTTGTTTTTCGTTTTTTAGCAGAGCCTACCGATGTAAATTTTGGTGGTAAAGTTCATGGTGGAGTCGTCATGAAGTGGATTGACCAAGCTGGTTATGCATGTGCAGCTGGCTGGAGTGGTCATTATTGTGTGACTGTGTCAGTTGCTGGGGTTAAATTTAGACGTCCAATATTAGTAGGGCAAATTGTCGAAGTAGAAGCTAAAATAGCGCATACCGGTAAAACAAGTATGCAGATATTTATTCAAGTACGTTGTGGCGATCCAAAAACACAAAATATGGTTGAAACAAATCACTGTGTTATAAGTTTTGTCGCAATGGATGAAACGGGTTATCCAGTAGAAGTGCCTGAATTTAAAGCTGTGACAGACGAAGATTTAAAATTAGAAAACTACGCTATTAAAATGAAAGAAATAGCAATTGAAACTGAAAACCTGTTACACAATGTATAACTTTTAGCTGTTCTGTAAATTGAAAATGTAGCTGTGTAAAAAACTCATGTTGTCTTGTAAAACGTACAAAACTGCTTAGAAAACAAATCACTACAAAAGCTCGCGTTGCTTAAAAACCAAACAACCCCTTGCGATAACCAGTACTAAAGTAGGTATTGTGAGGGGTTTTTACTTGTTTTTAAAATTGGCATGTTCACTGCACTTATTAAATTGAAGTTTGATTGACTTAATCGAACATTAATTTTTAATTTGTAAAGGAGCTATTCACAATGATTAAAACACTTTCTCTTTCTGCACTTGCATTAGCAACACTGGGTTTTAACACAGCAGCACACGCTGATATTTCTGATTTTGATTCTCCACGTATTTATACTGGTATCGGTTACGGTCAATATTCTTTTGAGTTTGAAGACAGTGACAACGACACTGACTTTGACGACGATGCACAAATGCTCAAAGGGTATGTTGGTACTCAATTTAACGAGTACTTAAGCTTAGAGCTTGCTTACCAAAACTTTGATGAAGTTAGTGACATAGACAGTAAAGCTGAGATTGATGGCGTATCACTTGCCGCACGCCTAGGGCTTCCTCTATCTGAAAGCTTCACTGTATACGCAAAAGGTGGTTGGCTTGAATGGGACGCAGACTACACACAAGACCTACCAGTAGGAAGTATATCAACCTCTACAGATGGTGGAGATGCGTTTTACGGTGCAGGTATTGAATATGCGCTTACAACAAATGTTCAATTTCGTTTAGAGTATGAACGTTACAAACTTGACGATGATATTGATCCAGACATGGATGTAGCGTCTGTATCAGTTCAATACATGTTTTAATGAGTCTTTAACATGTATTAACAGGGTAAGCTTAAGAGCTTACCCTTTTATGTTTTAAGGCCTGCTAATTTTCATCATATAAACCAAGCAGTCTATAAATAATAAACTTATTCACATTAATGCCATAGCCGCTAAATAAAGGTAGAATAGCGCTCTATTTTATTTGTATCCGAGTACTATGAGCGATTATACCATTTCGGCTATTGGCCACATTGAATCCCCTTATAAACAAAAGTTTGCTATACCTAGGCAGCCTCGTTTAGTGCCACAAGCCAAGGCAAAACTTATTTTTGCACCTGATTTTAATCGCGAAGAGTTTGTACGTGGTTTAGATGAATTTACTCATATTTGGTTGTTATTTCGTTTTCATGAAACGGCCGATAAAGGTTATTCTGCCATGGTTCGCCCACCTCGTTTAGGTGGCAATGAGCGAAAAGGTGTATTTGCTACCCGCGCTACATTTAGACCAAACGCGATTGGTATGAGCGCAGTAAAGCTCGAAGGTATTGAGTATAAAAACGGACAACTTAGTTTATTACTCGCTGGCATTGATTTACTTGATGGCACACCCATTATCGATATTAAACCGTACTTACCTTATTCAGATGCTATGTTTGACGCCAGTGCTGGCTTTGCAGATACACGCCCAGAAACACAAATGACGGTTGAATTTAGCCCTCAGGCAATTGAGTTTGTTAATGCGCAAACACAGTACCCAGATTTACATGATTTTATAGCTAATGTTTTAAAACAAGATCCCCGCCCTGCCTATAAAAAACAAAAAGATGGCGAGCAAAGCTACGGTATGACTTTGTACAATTATAATATTCGCTGGCAAGTCAATGGCGAGCATAACCTAGTAACAAGCATAGAAAAAAACTAAATAACTCACTTAGCGCTTTAGTGTAAAAGCATCCGCTGTTAAACTTAAGCTCTATTAAAAGAACATAATTACTCTATTTCGGAAAAAACATGCGTACAAGCCAATATATACTCGCAACACTTAAAGAAACGCCATCAGATGCTGAAATCGTATCGCATCAGTTAATGCTTAGAGCCGGTATGATCCGTCGCGTCGCTTCGGGTTTATACACTTGGTTACCCTCTGGTTTACGTGTGCTACGTAAAGTAGAAAACATTGTACGTGAAGAGATGGACAAAGCTGGCGCTATTGAAATGCTAATGCCAGTTATTCAACCGGCTGATTTGTGGGAAGAGTCTGGTCGTTGGAATGAGTTTGGTCCTGAGCTAATGCGCTTTACTGATCGTCATAACCGTACATTTGCACTTGGACCAACGCACGAGGAAGTGATTACTGATTTCGTTCGTAAAGAAATTAATAGCTATAAACAGTTACCAGTTACTTTATACCAAGTACAAACTAAGGTACGCGACGAACGCCGTCCTCGCTTTGGTGTGATGCGTGCTCGTGAATTTACAATGAAGGATGCCTACTCTTTTCACCTAAGTGAAGAATGTTTAGATGCAACATATCAAGCGATGCACAAGGCATATTGTAATATTTTTGAGCGCTTAGGTCTTGATTACCGTCCTGTTATCGCAGATACAGGCTCTATCGGCGGAAGCGTATCGCACGAGTTTCATGTACTTGCTGAATCAGGTGAAGATGCCATTGCATTTAGTGATGGCAGCGACTACGCCGCTAATATTGAAAAAGCAGAGGCGCTTGCACCAAACGATCCACGCCCTGAAGCATCAAAAGAGCTTAAAGCGTTTCCAACTCCTGACGCTAAAACTATTAACGAGCTTAAAAAACACTACGGTGTTAAGCCACATCGCGGTGTTAAAACGTTAATTCTTTATGGTACGCCTGATGAAAACGAAGTACGTGGTCTTGTAGCCTTAGTACTGCGTGGCGATCACGAATTAAATGAACTAAAAGCTGAAAAGCACCCGTTAGTAGACTCTCCGTTAGAAATGGCAACAGAGGCTGATATTGTTGCTGCGATTGGTGCAAGACCTGGTTCACTTGGCCCGGTTGGCCTGTCGATGCCAATTATTGTTGATAGAACGGCTAACGTACTTGCTGATTTTGTTGCCGGTGCTAATAAAGATGACGAGCATTACAGCGGCATTAACTGGGATCGTGATGTAACTAATTATGAAGTTGCTGATATCCGTAATATTGTTGAAGGCGATATGAGCCCATGTGGCCAAGGCGTTTTACAAATTAAACGTGGTATTGAAGTTGGGCATATTTTCCAGCTTGGCACTAAATACTCACAAGCAATGAAAGCGGGCGTATTAAACGAAGACGGTAAAAACCAAACAATGACCATGGGTTGTTACGGTATTGGTGTTTCACGTATTGTTGCTGCTGCTATAGAGCAAAACAACGATCAATACGGGATCATTTGGCCAAAATCAATCGCGCCATTCGATTTAGCAATTGTGCCAATGAACATGCATAAATCGCATCGTATTCCTGATATTGCAAATGACCTTTACCAAGGTTTAAAAGATGCAGGTCTTGATGTGTTATTTGATGACCGTAAAGAGCGCCCTGGTGTTATGTTTAACGATATGGAACTCATTGGTGTGCCATTTACGCTAGTAATTGGTGAGCGCAACCTTGACGAAAACAAAGTTGAGCTTAAAAACCGCCGCACCGGTGAAAAGCTAATGATTGATATCGACACAGCAATTGATGCAATTAAAGCAGCCGTTAAAGGGTAAGCTAAAAATACTTATAAGTAATTTTAAAACCGCTTTTTAAAAGCGGTTTTTTTATACCTAAATTTTGTGTGTGTCATTTAGCTTTAGTATTACTATCGTATAATTGTCATTTTCATTCCCTAAAGTATTTAACCTGAACTCTGGATAATAAATCTATCTCGAGCAGCTATTTTCAGTGCTAACTGCGTTGAATTTACTTGCAATAGGCTCGCTATTGACGCGTAAATTCGCCTTGTTTTCACTGAAAATCTCTGGCTAGAAAAAATAAATTTAAATATCACCATGATTCAATACCTTAGTAAATTTCTTAACCAGAGTTCAGGTTATTTAACTATTACACTCGATACTTTAGGGAATGAAAATGAGTAACGCTGCAAAGAGTAATAAACAACACTACCCTGCCATTTGGATATCTGATGTTCATTTAGGTTACAAAGATTGTAAAGCTGATTACTTACTTGATTTTTTAAACTCGGTAGAATCCGATACACTTTATTTAGTCGGTGATATTATCGATTTATGGTCAATGAAACGTCAGTTTTATTGGCACTCTTCACATTATCAAGTATTAAATTCTATACAACAAAAAGCAGCTAATGGGACACGCGTCATTTATATTCCCGGTAATCACGATGAGACGTTTCGTAACTACGTTGATCAAACTTTATTCGGTGTTGAGGTCCATCAGCAGTTTATTCACACCACTAAAGCTAATAAGCGATTCTTGCTTGTTCATGGTGATGAATTTGATATCGCAACTCGCTATAACAAACTCATTAGCATAGCTGGTGATGCAGGATACGACTTTTTATTGTTTTTAAATCGTTGGATAAATCGTATACGTAAAGTATTTGGTGGGAATTACTACTCACTTGCCGCGTGGATCAAAGCGCGAGTACACAAAGCCCGTGAAGCTATTGAAGCCTTTGAGGATGCCGCTATCCGCGAAGCTAAAAAACAAAAAGTAGATGGTATTATTTGTGGACATATCCATCACCCTAAAATAAAAGTGGATGATGGGATTATGTATTGCAACGATGGAGATTGGATTGAGAGCTGCACGGCACTTGTAGAGCAAAAAGATGGAAAAATTGAGTTATTACATTGGTCAGATACGCAAACCGTGCTCGACAGTGCTGATATTACAAAACTAGCTGCACCGATAGTCAGCTCAGTAGAAGCTAAACCAAAAAAAACAGCTGCATAGCAGCTGAACACTTACACAATGGATGTGATTCAGTTTAACCAAGTCAATAGCTTACTCTTTAGCGTTTGTGGCTTTATTGGCTTAGTAATATAATCGTTCATCCCTGCAGCTAAACAGCGCTCTCTGTCACCTTCCATCGCACTTGCTGTCATAGCAATAATTGGCACGTACGAATATTCACTTCCCGCTTTACCACTTCTTATTGCGCTAGTAGTATCGTAACCGTTGAGATTTGGCATTTGACAATCCATTAAAATAATATCGAAGGTTTGACCCTCATGTAGTTTTAATACCTCTAATGCTTCTAAGCCATCTGATGCTGTGGTTATTTTTACTTTCGTATGTTTTAAAATAGCTTTAGCAACTTCAACGTTGATCATATTATCATCAACTAATAATACGTTATAATTCGATAAGTCTGGCTCTATAGGTTCTTCAATTAAATGGTTAGCTGCTGCAACCACAAGTTCATTATTTGCGCCGAATAAACTCGCTAACTTGTAGCTAAACTGATCTTGGGTAAGTGGTTTATTTAAAATATGGCTATATTCGGCCACTATCGTAGACTGCTTGTTTACTACCATATCACGTAAAATCAGCACATATTTCTTATCATATTGATTACAAAAACTAATGAGGGCGTCAATTTGTGGATGCTCATCATCTATAATTAATAAGTCGGCATCAAATGCACTATGTCCACTAAAATAATCTAAGCGGACAATTTTATCCTTATCTATTTTACACGCATGTATTAGTAAATTTGTGACGTTGTTAAATACGTTATCACGCGCAATTAATGTTGCCACGTTAATTGATGTCGCTAATTCAATGCTCGTATTTAACTTTTTCTGCTGTGCAACATGCAACTCTAACGTAGCAATAAAAACACTGCCAATCCCTTTTTTACTAGTAACCGTAATATTGCCTCCCATCAACTGGGCTAACTTTTTGCAAATAGATAAACCTAAACCTGTTCCACCAAAGTGACGAGTCGTACTTGAATCCTCTTGTGTAAACACCTCGAATAATCTATCTAAATTTTCAGGAGCAATACCAATCCCGGTATCTTTGATCGTAAAACTCATTAACAGTTTAGAATCGGTGATGTACTTAGAGCCAATTGTTAAGCTAACCTCACCTTTGTGGGTAAACTTAAAGGCATTATTAACTAAGTTTATCAAAATTTGTTTTAAGCGGTGACTGTCACCAATCACCATCCGGTCGATAACGTCTTTTGTATCTAAAAAAACTTCAAGTCCTTTTCGTTGTCCTTGCAATGCTAAAGAAGTAATCATATCACTGCATACGGTGACAACATCAAAAGTATGATTATCAATATCGAGTTTTCCGGCTTCAATTTTAGAGAAGTCTAAGATGTCATTAATTAAGTTCATTAATGAATGTGCACTGCTGTTAGCTAATTTTAAATAATGATGCTGTTGCTCAGATAACCCCTCCTCTTTTAACATTTCTAGCATGCCTAATACGCCGTTCATTGGGGTACGAATTTCATGAGAAATGTTAGCAACAAAGTCACTTTTTGCTTGGCTCGCTGCTAGGGCTTGATCTATAGCGCGTTCTAGTTCTATGGTTCTTTGGGATACTTTAAGCTCTAAAGTACTATTTAAACCTTCAAGTTCTGATTGTATGTTTTTCAGTGAAGTAATATTTCTTAAAATCGCAGCAACTTGATAGCGGTTGTTATACACATCAAAAATACTACTGAGTGTTATCGAATAAAATTGCTTGTTACCAAATGCATCAGTATAAATAGCTTCGAAGGGCATTTTTGCCCCATCAATTATAGTTTCTTCAATACAATTAATATCCGCTTTATTTAAGTTAAATAGTGAAATGAAATCGTTTTCTTTGTCCTCGAGAGTACTGCCAAATACATTTTTAGCCGTGTTATTAAAATGAACAATTTGTCCCGTTTCTTCAATTGTAAAAATAGCGTCCAAAGAATTTTCTATTACTTTATTATTTTGCTCTTTCAATGAATGTATAAGTAATTTACGGTTTATGAATCTTTGATATATAGAGGTTATTATTAAAAATATGCTAAAAAACACAACGAGTAAAATAATGAAATTTTGTCGCCTTTCACTTACTTTCAATAATAAATCATGAGTATTTAAGCTAACAGCTAATTCAAGAGGGAGCATCGCGATATCTCCTTCAAAATAAATCCGTTTTTTTAAGTAGTATTGTTGAGGGTAACTATTTATTGGCAGTGTATTGCCAACAGACATTTCTTCGGCTTCATTAAATTCATCATCCCAAGTCCTACTTTGGTTAAACTCAAAGCCAAATCGTAAGTCAGTATCTGGATGGTATAAAAATTCACCTTCATTATTCATTAAGTAAATAGCAATGCCCTTTGGAGACTCTACAATTAAGCTTTTAAATAATTCGTCTGCAAAATAATTAGTGACTAGTACTGCAAACACTTGCTTATGTTCGTCGAAAACAGGTTTAGCAACTCGAAAAGTACTAATGTAAGGCTGCTGTATTTCGCCATTTTCTCGATTGTAATTTATAGGGGAAATGTAAACTGAATTTGCATCTAATATACTGGCTTTAATTACGTAGTCACGTTGTCCTTTTTGTTGTAATTGTTCTCCATCGAGCCTAACTAGGCTGCCGAGCTCAGTGCGATCGACCCTAACAACTTCTCGGCCACCGTCTGCTAGTGTAATATAACGTGCCTGTAATATGCTTTCGTCTGTGCGCATAAAACCCGAAAATATACTTGCTAAGCGCTCTTGCCAGACCGCAATTGGCGTACCCAATAGTGGATCTATCAATTTATGTTCTGAGGCGCGAGAAATACCTTGGATTGGTGGTGTAGCATCTAGAAATCGGATAGCAGTAACGCTGTCTTTAAAGTGCTTTTTTAAAGACAGCGTTTTTGTTTCTAATTCTCTTTTTAATTCAATTTGAGCTGTATTATAAACGTCACTTCTTACTTTTTTCTCAAATAAATAAAGCGAGGGTAATGAAATAACTATAAATGTTATTACTACCAAAAGTATCAGCTTGTTATTTTTTGTGCTTCTTAAAAAAATATTCTTTTTTAACATTTACTTTCGCCACTAAATTGAACTACTAAACAGTATAGAGTATTAAACAATTAAATATCCTAAAAACCAGAGCTTACAGGTCTATAAGGGGTAATTTTCAATATTTAGCTTTTAGTTACTTAAAGATTGATAATCTGAGATGGCATCGTAAATCCATTTATGTATTAACCGTGCAATTATTTTATTAGTAACGGGTAACTATTTACGTATAGTTTTTCAGCATTACGCCCTGTTTATCATTCAAGATTGAAATTTGTTCCGTCAAGGGCCTATATCGCGGCACATGGTTTATAACCTTTGGGCTAGCTAGCTGCTCCTGCGTTACCTTACTGACTTACATTAAGAATAAGTAAAATGTCTGCAGATTACTAACGCGCTTTACCTATCTCAATATAAGCGGCAAAGAATCATAAGGGAGAATGCAATTGGCAGCGTATGTTTGGCATTTATGCTGCGCTATCGCCTATTTATAAATAATCCCTTATAAGTAACACCACATTATTTAGGCTGTATTTTTTAGGCTGTATTTTGACTAAAAAACAGGTCTATTTTTGAGATTTCACCCACAAAAGTTCAACACGCCTAACTTAAATTAATAAACACCGAGGTAATTATAAGCATAGAGTACGTTAATACGTTCTGAACAGATCTGAACATTGGGAACTAATGACCATGAGAGCAACATTCGTAAACAGCTGTTTAAAAGGTTTTTTATACCAATCCGCAATAATACTTAATCAATTTCAGGGATTAAATCTGACTTTAACTGCGTTAAAATTCCTGTTATACGACTGCATGGATGCAGGAGGTAGAGCAATTAGTGATAACAATTAAATAAAGAAGTTTTTGCTTTGTTATCAACATAATTTTCTTACTTAAAAATAGATCACGTAATTAAGGGTATTGGTATTATTGATGATTTCCATAATTAAAATCAACATATAAAAATAGCAGCTAAACGCTGCTATAAAACTTAAATATACGATTACTGGCTTTGGTAATAAATTACCAAAGCCAGGATAACTTTATATCATCTAAAAAGTACATCTTCGCGATTAAACCACTTAACGCAAAAGGCCAGTAGCCCTGCAGCAATGATTGCAGTGGCTAAAAATATTAAGCCTATGAATGTGTAATCAACAGTCCCTTTTACTATTTCTTTAATCGCTAAAGCCACGTTTGTAACTGGAATAAATGCTGTTTTAGCAGTGAGTTCCATATTTGGCATTATTGAAATAATAATCGGGAAAAATACGCCCATACTAAGTGGTGCCATATAGTTTTGCGCTTCTTTAAACGTGCGAGCATAGATAGATATAGCCAGAGCTAAGGCCGAAAATATAGCTGCAACCGGTAATAATAGTAAAAATATCATCAGTAAGTCGGTAACTGCTAATGTACTAAATGCCGCTTTAATAAAATCAAGATCGGCAAATGCGAGCGCCAGTGCTATCCAGCAGCCCATACTTAAGACCGTTATGGTTGTGGAGGCAATGGATGTAGTTAACAAGGTTATAAATTTACCAAGCACCAGCTCTGTACGCGTAATAGGTGTAAGTAGGAGTGTTTCTAGCGTGCCACGTTCTTTTTCGCCAGCGCCTAAATCAATAGCGGGATAAGTTGCCCCCATCAATACTAATGGAATAAGTAAATAAGGTAAAAACCCGCCAATTTTTTCGCCAAGGTTTTCACGTTTATCGGCTGTATCCACTTTTATGACTTCAATCGGATTAAGAATAGATTTTTGAACAGACTCTTCAATACCAAAACTGATTAGCTTTTGAGTTTGCAGCACGTCACTGTATTCTTTTGCGAGTTCTTTAACGCGTTCGAATAAAAAGTTGATAGATTTTGAATCGTTAAAAACAACCTGCCACTGGCTTTGTTTTCCATCGTCCAATGTTTGCACAGCATGACTTGGTAAATAAATACCCATATCAATATCGCCAGCGATTACGCCTGCTTTAAGCTCATCAATATTGTTAAAGGTTTTATCCCCTTTATAAAGCTCAAAACTTTTGTGATAATACACTTTGTCAGTAAATTCTTGTGCGTATTCACCGTTGATAATTGCGTAAGTATTTACTTTTTGCTCAGCGTCCATTGCAGCTTGCGAGCTTATAAATGCCATTACGGCAAACAATAACGGAAATATAGCAACAGGGAGCGCGACTACAAATAATAGCGTTTTTTTATCGCGTAATAACTCTCTTAATTCCTTTTTAAATACCTCAAACATCATGTTTCTCCGTTAATATATTCATAAACGCTTGGTTAAGCTCATCACTATTGCCTGCTTGTTTAAACTCTTCTACTGTCCCGTCAAAACAGCTAATACCTTCGTTAATTACGGCGACACGGTCACATAAAAGTGCAACTTCATCTAGATGATGGGTTGAGAAAATAACAGGTGTCCCCTGCGCCTTTAAACCTTTGATAAATTTAATAACTGTTTGTGTTGTCATTATATCAAGGCCCGTTGTTGGCTCATCAAGTACCACAACTGCTGGGCGATGAACAACCGCACGCGCAATATTTGCTTTTTGCTTCATACCTGTTGAAAGGTTTTCTGCCCGTTTATCTACAAATTTGTGCATATCAAGCAATGTAAATAGCTCATCACAACGCGTTGCTATATCGCTTTTTTTCATGCCATGAAGCTTTGCAAAATACTCTATATTTTCTTTTACAGTTAAGCGGCCATACAACCCTGTAGAGCCTGATAAAAAACCAATAGACTTACGTCCCAATAGCGGTTTTTTTACAATATCGTTTCCGGCAATCGTTATTGAGCCTTCATCGGGCTTTAACGCAGTTGAAATCATTCTAAGTGTCGTCGTTTTACCCGCACCATTTGGGCCGAGCAATCCAAGTACCTCACCTTTAGCGCAACTAAAACTAACGTCTCGTACTGAGTGAAAGTAGTCTTTATCTTCACGAGGATCGATGTCGTCTATTTTATTTTTTTTGTGATCTTTAGTTAGCTTAAATTTCTTTTTAAGCCCAGCAACTTCTATCATGTTCGCATCCTTCGTTTCGCTCTAAAATAATCTGTATTGTTGTAAAAAGAATCGTCTTTGTTTTCGTCATGCCAGCCAGGCACACCTAATAAAGGCAGTGGTGAAAGCTTTTTGTTATCGGCTAAGCAGTTATCTGTATTAATCATCTCATAAAGGGCTTGGTCAAGGTAATGGTATTGAGTTACTAAATCTTTACAAAATATTTCATTAGGTACACAAACAAATAACGCTTTACCCGTTAAACCTATATAAGGCTTTGTTAGCATTTCATAATTAGCATGACCAAACATAAAAGGTTTTATTGTTTTACCCCACTCATGTTTGTGTTCAACGAATGCAGTTTTCCATTGGTGATCGCAAAGCCACTGCCGCCATTTACTCTCACTTATAGCTAATACAACACCACATTCATCAAAAAGCGTTAGTGCATTACGATGCTTAGTACGCTGTTGCAGTCCATGCTCAGCTATATCTTGCACATGTCTATGGTTTATTAACGCTTTGGTTTTTGGAAATAAACACCATATAAACCCACCAAATAAGTCATGCCAATTTTCACTGCGTGTAGGCACAACACCCGTTTCAAAAATTACTTGCTCGTAATACCGATCGCCAAAGTCTACCTTTGCATCATCTTCAAAAGTAATAGGAATATTATTCTCATTAATAGCGGTTAAAAATGGAGAAAACCACTGCGGCGCCGGCCAATCTGTTAGTTCGTTAACTTTAAATAGCTCACGTAAATGCGCAAATGCACCTGTTTCTAAACTACTGATTTGCCACTGCTCGGGGGGAGTAAAACGCTTCATTTAAACCTTTAACAATTTATGCCTATAATTTACGAGAAGTTTACCGCAAAAACTGGTTCTGATTAATAGAAGTTAATATACTAATCACAACTTAAAACAAAAAAGAGCTGACATGAAACATTATTTCTCTCTCACACTCCTCGCTACGGCTGTTTTAGCAGGTTGCGCAACAACAAGTATTACTCCTACTGATGTAACAAATGGTTATAACAGTATTCAAGCTGATGAATTGGCTAAACATGTAAAAGTACTCGCATCGGATGAGTTTGGTGGCCGTGCTCCTTCATCACCTGGCGAAAAGCTAACGCTTGATTATTTAACTGCGCAGTTTAAAGCTTTAGGCTTAGAACCTGGTAATGGCGACAGTTACTTACAAGAAGTGCCATTGGTTTCTTTAGAAGCTGATTCGAATATGGTCCTTAGTATTGGTGGTAAAGACTATCAATATAAAAAAGACATGGTTATGGGTAGCAGCCGCATTAGCGCACAAGAAGGCATAGAAAATTCTGAACTCGTATTTGTGGGCTACGGCGTTAATGCACCTGAGTACAATTGGAATGACTACGAAGGGTTAGACGTTAAGGGCAAAACGGTTGTAATGCTGGTTAACGATCCGGGCTTTGCAACAAAAGACCCTGCTTTATTTACTGGCGACGCAATGACTTATTACGGTCGTTGGACATACAAATATGAAGAAGCAAGTCGACAAGGTGCAGCTGGCGCAATTATTATTCACGAGACAGCACCTGCGTCATACCCATGGTCAGTAGTTGAAAACTCTTGGAGTGGTGAGCAGTTTGGTTTTCAAAAAGAAAACAACAATATGGATCGTGTAGCTGTTGAAGGCTGGGTTACAACTGACGTAGCAAAAGAGCTTTTCACTAAAGCAGGTTTAGATTTTGATACCGTTAAAACAAATGCTGCTAAAGGTGCTTACCATGTTGATATGGGCGATTTAACTGCTTCTGTTAATGTTAAAAATACGATTAAAAAATCAGTGTCGTATAACTTTATTGCCACGTTACCAGGAAGCGAGCAACCAGATGAGCATGTTATTTACTCAGCTCACTGGGATCACTTAGGTACGGATAAAACACGTAAAGGCGATCAAATTTATAACGGTGCTCATGACAACGCAACGGGTACAGCTGGGCTAATTGAAGTAGCTGAAGCCTTTACTAAGTTACCTAAGCACCCTAGCCGTTCAATGACATTTTTAGCGGTAACTGCTGAAGAGCAAGGCTTACTTGGCTCTAAATACTATGCAGCAAACCCAGTGATTGCAGCGAATAAAACAGTCGCTAACATAAACATGGATAGCTTAAATTTATTAGGCAAAGTAAAAGACATGAATGTGGTTGGTATTGGTAAATCACAAATGGATGAGTTTTTAGCAACTGCAGCTAAAGAGCAAGGCAGAACAATATCAGGCGATCCTAAACCATCATCAGGTGGTTATTACCGCTCTGATCACTTTGCATTTGCTAACATGGGTATTCCAGCCATGTACGCCGGTGGCGGCACAGTAGCTGCTGATGAAGAAACGGCTAATTACCGTAAACGTATGAGCTTAGTACTTCGCGGTTGTTACCATCAACCATGTGATCGTTATAGAGATGAATGGGATTTATCGGGTGCTGTTCAAGACTTACAATTGTTTTATAAAGTAGGTTTTGATATTTCTGAGCAAGAGCAATGGCCGACGTGGAATACAAATTCAGAATTTCAACGTAAATAATATAAGTCGTGTTTACCATCAAAGGTTAAATTTACAGCAATGTGTTTTTTATTTTTAGGCTAGGTAGCCTATTGTGGTTATAACCCACGAATAGGTGATATCGACACATAAATGGATACGCACATTGTTTTATTTTAATCGGAAATTCAAACAAGCATTCGATTTAAATTAATGCAAATGATATTGATTATCGTTTAATTAAAATATACAGTGTGACTTAGATAATTTATTAGGTCGCATTGTATGATTCTACTCTCTCACTTTGGTTTAATAACTCCCGCGTCAAGACAGTTTATAGGCCAAAACAAACGTTTATTGCTACCTTTATTTATATTGGTTTGCTTAGCATTACCTACCTTACGTGAAATTACTGTGACTGCATTAAGCGATGCTTTTTTTCAAGTGAGTGTGTTTGTTGCTGCTACCCTTTTGATTTATTACTACGCTATAGAGCATTTACCTCAACTAGAGCTGAGTTATTTAAGTGCTAAGTCGCCTATTTTAGAAATTAGTTTTGCTGCTGTTTTAGGTGCATTACCTGGCTGTGGTGGCGCTATTATAGTTGTTACGCAGTTTACTAAAGGTCAAGCGAGCTTTGGCTCTATTGTTGCTGTGCTAACAGCAACGATGGGCGATGCTGCTTTTTTGCTACTTGCCACACGCCCTACTGAAGGTTTAATTATTATGGGGATAGGATTAACTGTCGGTATAGTAAGTGGATTACTTGTTAATGCAATGCACAGTAAAGATTTTTTACGCCCAACAGCGCAAGAACAAAAACATCAAATTAAAATTTTACCCACTAATATTATTAAAATTAGTAAACCTGTGTGGATGATAACAATTGTACCTAGCTTAATGATTGCTTTATTAATTGCATTTAATGTCGACTTCACAAAATTTGGCACAAATATAGATACTGTGATCAGTATTTTTGGTGCCGCAATGGCACTCTTTGTTGTCAGTATTTGGGCATTTTCGTCAAAGGGTGAAAGTTATAAAGAAGTGACCTCAGAAGATGATACGTGCAATCCTCCTTCTAAAATAATTAAAGTATTACAAGACACACACTTTGTAACTGCATGGGTAGTAGCCTCTTTTATGTTATTTGAAATTTTAGTCAATATTGCAGGACTGAACTTAAAAACGTGGTTTGTACATTACGCCTATTTAGCACCGCTTATTGCAGTTGTTATTGGGTTTTTACCTGGCTGTGGCCCGCAAATAATTGTCACTACATTGTATATTCAAGGCATTATTCCCTTTAGTGCTTTAGCAGGAAACGCGATTTCTAACGATGGTGATGCGTTATTTCCAGCAATAGCAATGGCTCCTAGAGCTGCAGTGATAGCTACGCTTTATACATCTATTCCTGCTTTACTTGTAGGCTATGGACTCTATTTTTTAGTTGATATCTAAAGATATACTGTAAATTATAAACACAAAAAAGCTCAGCAATTGCTGAGCTTTTTGCTAAAAAATAGTAACTTACTCTGCTGCTACAAAACCTTCTTTAGGGTTTTGGCCAAAATCGTTTTCACCTTCGTGAGAATCTTGTGCTAAAAAGATGATTATAACTATCCAACCAATAATAGGTACTAACCAAAGTAGCTGCCACCAACCAGAGCGGCCAGTATCATGAAGGCGACGAGCACCGGCGCTTAATTGAGGAATTAATAATGCAAGGCTATAAATAGTGCCAATAAGAGCTATACCAAGTACTTCATCAACTACTGATAATGCTAAAGCGATTAAAAAGTTAATCAAATAAAACATCCAAAAAGCTTTGCGGCGATTACGACCTGAAAAATCTGCGTAGCTACGCAACGCATCCATATAATATTCCATAATAATATTCCTTAATGTTATTTTTTATATTCCCTAATGGGCTTGATTTCAATTACTTTTTAGTAACAATTGTATCTTAATTAAAAACAGTTCATATTAAAACAAAAACCAGCTTAAAGCTGGTTTTTTATTACACACTAACAATTGAGTTATTAACTCATAGCCATCATCATTACCGATGGATTTTCTAAGTACGATTTCCATAGGTTATTAAAACGAGCAATAGTCCCGCCATCAATAACGCGATGATCGCCAGACCAACTCACTTGCATAATAGCTTTACTCACAACTTGCCCACTTTCGTCAAAACGTGGTAGATGCTGTAGTTTACCAAGCGCAACAATAGCCACTTCTGGTTTATTAATTATAGGGGTTGCGATAGTGCCGCCAATTGCACCAATATTAGAGATGCTAATCGTCCCACCTTTTAAATCATCCGGTGCAACACGCCCTTCTCGCGCTGAATGAGTTAAGCGAGTTAAATCATTTGCCACATCTACAATGCTTTTACTCTGACACGATTTGATATTAGGGACTAACAAGCCAATTTTTGAATCAACCGCTATACCAATATTATGATCGCTATAATAGGTAAGCTCTGAGCAATCATCATTCACTTTTGAATTAAGTACAGGGTACTCTTTCATTGCTAGCGAAAGTGCTTTTACAAAAAATGGCATCATGGTGAGCTTTACGCCTTGTGCTTTGTACTGCTCTTTTAAGGAGCTGCGCAAAGCGATTAGCTGTGTTAAGTCGATTTCATCACTAAACGTAAAGTGCGGAATAGTTGAAACCGAAGCCACCATTTGCTTGGCCATGGCCGCTTTAATGCCTTTAATTTGCTCTACTCGTACGCCACCGCTTTGATTCTGCGTTTGGTTTTGCACTGCACTTTGAAAAGCATCGCTATTAAGCGGTGAAGTATCAATAGTATTTGGCACTTCGCCTTTTACAAACTCTTCAATATCTTGCTTGTAAATTCGACCATTTTTACCACTACCTGGAACGCACGTTAAATCAACATCTAGCTCACGTGCTTTACGACGAACCGCGGGGGATGCAACCGCTTTTTGATTGATAACTTTAGCAGCTTGCTGCGTTTTAACAAAGGCAACTTTTTCAGCGACGGCATTAGTTTGAGCCTTTACGACCGCTTGGTTTATATCAACACTTGGCTTTACTGCACTGCCTGCAATTGTCATTTGAAACAACGGGCTATGTACTTTTGCTATTTCACCTTTTTGGTAATATAGTTTTTTTACTGTGCCTGTATATTTTGCCGGAATTTGTACTAATGCTTTGTCGGTCATTACGTCACAAACCGCTTGGTCTTCTTCTATTTCATCGCCTTCTGCGACTAACCAATCAACAATCTCACACTCGACAATACCTTCACCAATATCAGGTAGTATAAAGTCCTCAACTACATCAGATACATTGTTATTAGTTTGATTTTCAGCTTGAACTGGCTCTTCTACTACTTCATTACTCGTACTATCACCACTTACATCCATAGCAAATAAAGGTGCATGTACTTTAGCAATTTCACCTTTTTGATAATATAGCTTTGAAATAATGCCATCATGCACTGCCGGAATTTGTACTAATGCTTTGTCTGTCATCACATCACAAATTGGCTGATCCTCAGATACGGTATCGCCTTCTTGAACTAGCCACTCAACAACTTCGCATTCAACAATGCCTTCACCAATATCGGGTAATATAAAATCTTTAGCCATGGTAACCCCTAAAAATCCATTGATTGTTTAATTGCAGCCAACACTTTTAGTGCGTCCGGTACGTATTCTTTTTCAAGTGCCAACGGGTATGGTGTATCTAGGCCACATACACGTAAAATTGGCGACTCTAAATGCAAGAAACACGCTTGTTGTATTGTTGCTGCTATCTCGGCACCAAAGCCATTAGTTATAGGCGCTTCATGACTCACGATTAAACGGCCGGTTTTAATAACCGATTTAGCAATCGTTTCAACATCCCATGGTAAAATACTACGAAGATCTATTACTTCACAGCTTATACCTTGCTCGCTTGCTTGCTGTGCAGCCGCTTCAATAATCTCCATTTGAGCACCCCACGCTAAAAGCGTAATATCGGTACCTTCTTGTACTACTTCAGCCGTGCCTAGTTCAATACTGTAATCTTCTTCAGGTACTTCGCCTGTTGATGCACGATATAAACGCTTAGGCTCAAAAAATATGACCGGGTTATCATCTTTAATTGCAGCACGTAATAAACCTTTAGCCTGATAAGGGTTACGCGGTACAACCACTTTTAAGCCCGGTGTATGCGCAAAATAAGCTTCGGGTGATTGCGAGTGATATAAGCCGCCTGCAATACCACCGCCATAAGGCGTACGAATAGTTAAGTTACCCACATTAAATTCATTACCACTACGGTAACGAAATTTAGCAGCTTCATTTACTATTTGATCGAACGCTGGAAAAATATAATCAGCGAATTGAATTTCTGCCAATGCAGGTGCACCAAATGCCGCTAAACCATTAGCAAAACCTAAAATACCTTGCTCGGTTAAAGGCGTATTAAAAACACGATGTTTACCGTACTTTTCTTGCAAGCCTGATGTTGCTCTAAATACACCACCGAAGTAACCAACATCTTCACCAAAAATACAGGCTTGAGGGTGTTCATCCATCGTAATATCGAGGGCAGAGTTAATTGCGTGGAGCATGTTCATTTTAGCCATTACTTAATTCTCCCTGCGGTTACTGGGTAAGCATCTGGATGCTGTTTTATATGTTCTTTTAATTGCTCGTACTGGCGTTGCAATAATGGAATTGGTGTATCGTAAACGTCAGATACCAGTTCTTCTAAAGCGGGCTTGGCAACAACTTCAGCACGCTTTAGCGCTGCTAAAATTTCTTCACGAATCGACTCTTTTGCTTTTATGTCGTCCTCTTCGTTTAACCAGTCTTGTTTGACCAGCCATTTTCTAAATTTATCAATAGGACAGGTTTGATTATTTGCTTCTTCATCTTTAGAGCGATAACCACTTGGATCGTCTGACGTAGAATGCGCGCCTAATCGATAAGCAATTGATTCAATAAGTACGGGTTCACCTTGTGTTGAGGCTATTTCACGTGCTTTTTTAGTCGCTGCATACACAGCAAGTGCATCTGTGCCATCAACACGAATTGTTTTAATACCATAACCAACACCACGCGAGGCGATACCATCGCCTTTAAATTGCTCATCAGCAGGGGTAGATATGGCATAGCCGTTATTACGTGCAAAAAATATAACTGGCGCTCTGTGAACAGCGGCCATATTTAAACCGGCATGAAAGTCACCTTCTGATGCAGCACCTTCGCCAAAGTAACAAATAGTCACATTATCAATTGTGCTGGCAAGCTCGCCTGTTTTAGCGTCGATGTGCTTTATTTTTTGGCCATATGCATAACCCGTTGCTTGTGGTATTTGCGTACCCAATGGCGATGAAATCGTCATGTAGTTTAGCGCTTTAGAGCCATAATGGATTGGCATTTGGCGACCTTTGCCTAAATCCAATTCATTTGAAAACATTTGGTTCATAAATTGATCAAGTGTAAAACCACGGTAATGCAATGCAGCTTGTTCACGATATTGCGCCATGATCATATCGTCTTGATCAAGTGCAGCAGCAGAGGCTGTAACTGCGGCTTCTTCGCCTAGGCATTGCATATAAAAACTAACACGGCCTTGGCGCTGCGCGCCTTGCATACGTTCATCTAACAAACGTATAAAACGCATTGTTTCATATAACTTAATAGCGGTATGTTTTGAAATGTCAGGTGCGGTTGCACTAGGATGGATGTCGCCGTCCTCAGTTAAAATACTAAGGGTTGGAATATTAAGTGCTTGGCCATCAATAAATTCAAGCGCGTGGTTAATATTCAGCGATACGTTATTTGGATTACTCATAACCTACCTTCTTTTGTTGTCGGTAAAACAGTGCCCCTTTAAATTATTATTGTGGGTGATTGTTGCTGGTTAAACTTTGCAACATCTGCACTATCTTTAATTAAAGCTGCCAACACTTTACGTTAACGTAAAGTGTTATTCAACAGATCTGGGACGAAACAAAAGCAAATACTGGCTAAATAAGTGGCAAGTTAACGATACGGTTACTTTAATTAATAGTAATCATATAGTTAACTTTAAGTTACTAGTGGTCTGATGAGTCAAATTAGATAAAATTACTATCAATATCCATTGGAATAACAGTAAGGAGTGCTCTTTGCCCTAATGCTACGCTCGCATTTGGAAAAATAATAGCCTCCCCTTCAACGTCAGCGTAAATCGCTGTATCACCGTCGGTTGCAAGTAGTTCACCTTTCGCAAAGCCAGTAAAGTTCTCAGCATCGTCAGAAAAAGGAAAACTAAAATCGTGCTGCGTTCTATTAATTGTGCGGTGCACTGCAAATAATTCAAAATCGTTTGCATTAAATTCAGGATATTTAACTTTATTTTGACTAATTAATGCAGTTAAGGTTTGCTTTGTTTTTTCAAAGCGGGCCATATCATTTTGGCCAAATGGCTTAACTTGACCCAGCTCTACCGTAAAAGAATCAGCACCGCGTATAAATGACGAATAATAGCTAAATGTGGTTGCAGGAGATTTCATCATAAGCACGGTATTTACACCACAACTCAATAAAAATTGTAGCTGTGATTTTTTCCACGGTTTTCCGTGTAAATATGGATACACGGCAAACTTTTCATTCTTTGATCCACGAATAGCAGTATGTAGATCGTAATGACATCGGCTACTGCCTTGCTCGCCACGGGCATAAAAATCGCTTACGTATTGCTCAAGCTTTGCAGCGCGGTTTCGCTCATTATTCATTGGTACACCTTCAACTGTATGGTGACCATTAAATAATCTATTTAAGTTTTCTTCTACAAAACGCAGGCCAATATTAATTGATTGTGGATTACCGTAAATAAACAAAGCGCGCTGCTTAAGTATCAGCTCGCCTTTTATAATTTGTTTAATGAGCTCATCACAAATTTCAATTGGCGCAGTTTCGTTACCGTGTACAGCGCTTGAATAAACTACATCCTTTGACGTTGTAACAGCAGGTTGAAACTCAATGACTCCGGTATCGTGGATATTTACACGAGTCCCATTATCTAAAACAAACTCACCTGCATCTAAATGCCATTCGTTGTCACGACTAAGCGTTAAAAAATCGCCAGTTTGTTTTAATTCATTTAAGTAAGATGGATTGGCTGACATATAATAAGCCCTTTAAAAATAATGTGAGAGTAGACTCTTATGCATATATTTTTATAAATACACAAGGTATAGAAACGAAAACGGCTGAATAAATCAGCCGTTTTAAAATTATTAGATTAAGTTAGCTTATAACTGAATCTACAAGCTTTTTAGCTTCTTTTTCAAGTAACGCTAAATGCGCTTCACCTTTAAATGATTCAAGGTATATTTTATAAATATCTTCAGTACCCGATGGACGCGCTGCAAACCAGCCATTTTCAGTGACCACTTTTAAACCACCAATTGCCGCATCGTTACCTGGTGCATGAGTCAATTTTTGCAAAATAGGCTCGCCAGCAAGTGTATCTGCTTTAACATCAGAAGCACTCAATGCTTTTAAACGTGATTTTTGACCGCTTGTAGCAGGTGCATCTAGGCGTTTATAAATTGGAGAACCAAACTCTTGTTCTAATTCTTTATAAAACGCTGATGGCGTTTTACCTGTCACAGCAAGTATTTCTGCAGCGAGTAGCCCCATTATGAAGCCGTCTTTATCTGTACACCATACAGAGCCATCAAAACGTAAGAATGCCGCACCGGCGCTTTCTTCGCCACCAAACGCAAGTTTGCCTTTACTTAAGCCTTCAACAAACCATTTAAAGCCTACGGGTACTTCTTTAACTTTACGGCTGTTACGAGCAGCTACTTTGTCAATCATAGAGCTAGAAACCAATGTTTTACCAATTTCTACGGTTTCATTCCAATCACGGTGTTTAAGTAAGTAATCGATTGCCACTGCTAAAAAGTGGTTTGGATTCATTAAACCATCTGGCGTTACAATACCGTGGCGATCGTAGTCAGGGTCGTTACCAATAGACACATCAAAATCATCTTTTAATGCAATAAGATTCGCCATTGAATAAGGTGATGAACAATCCATACGAATTTTGCCATCTTTATCAAGTGGCATAAAAGCAAAACGTGGGTCAACAACATCATTAACAACGGTTAAATCTAAATTATATTTTTTAGCAATAACAGGCCAAAAATTAATACCCGAACCACCAAGTGGATCGATACCAATTTTGATACCTGCATCGCTAATTGCTTTTAAATTAACGATATTTGCTAAATCACCAATATAAGGAGTCATTAAATCTTCGTAGCGGATAAAACCTGAACGTGAAGCTTTGGCGAATGGGAATAACTCAACTTCAACTAAATCTTCTAATAAAAGTTGATTAGCTCTGTCTTCGATCCATTTAGTGACGTCGGTATCAGCAGGTCCGCCATTAGGTGGGTTGTACTTAAAGCCACCATCTTCAGGAGGGTTATGCGACGGGGTAACTACAATCCCGTCTGCAAGCTCATTTGGGTGTAGCTTGTTATGACTTACGATGGCATGACTGATTACAGGTGTTGGTGTAAAGTCACCGTTTTCTTGCGTTATCACTTGCACTTCGTTAGCAACTAAAACTTCAATAGCTGAATTAAATGCAGCCTCACTCAATGCGTGCGTATCTTTACCTAAAAATAACGGACCAAAAATATCATTTTGTTTTCTGTAATCACAAATAGCTTGAGTAATCGCCAAAATGTGTGATTCGTTAAATTTAACATCGTAAGAACACCCACGGTGGCCTGATGTACCAAAAGCAACGCAATGCTCAGGGTTCTGCTCAAGATCTGGTTCATTTAAATAATAGGCAGATACTAATTTTGGAACATTAACCAGTGCCGATTGTGGAGCAGTTTTACCTGCGCCTGAGTGAATAGCCATTATATTTCCTTACAGGTAATCGCGAATTTTTTCAGCTTGCTCTGCACTGTAACCAAGGCAAAGAGCCACTTCATGAAGCATCATTTTTTTACGCGTTGTATTAGAATTCGTCATAACCCAATATTCACTATCAGTTATGTTTTTAGGATTCATGCTACTGCCGCTATTAACTAAGTCTTCTTTGCTGGTAGCAAAGTAAACACGGTCGCGGCCTTTTATATCTAATACAGCCGAAAAGTCAGTTTTATGTGTACGGTAAAATGCACTTAAAATAAACAAAAAACGTCCAACAACGCCCTTTTGCATTGCCAGCTCTTCTTTATTTAGTACATTAAAAATATTATCACTTTTTTGCTGCACAGGTGCGTGAGCTACAGGTGTTTGTTTTTTTGTAGTCTCAGCAGCCGTTGGGTCTGAGCTTTTTAATGTGGCAGTGGACGTAGTCGCAGTTTGATTGTTTTGAGTTAGTTCTACGTTTGCGGTTAGAATTTTTTCGCCGCTCAGATTTAATAAACGACGTAAAATAGTGGATGCACTTTCACCAATACTTTGCGTATTGCTTGCAATATATTGATATAATTCGTCGTCTATGTCGATTTGTTTCATGTTATTCCTGTCATTACGGGTCACATTTCTTTCTCCCGTGTGATTATACCCAAACCAATCAGAAATGCGAGTTACAACAAGCACTCCCGTAAACATATTAATATTTACTTGATTGTTGTTGATTTAACAAACAAAAGCCCAATTGAATAAATAGTCGCTGTATTTTTTGCTTTTTAGAGCAATGCTCGGCAAACTATGGCCAAATTTTCAGGAGGCGTGTATGCAGTTAAATTACAAGCAACAAGGGCAAGGTCCTAACGTTATTTTGATCCACGGGCTTTTTGGATCATTAGAAAACTTAAATGTTATTGCAAAGCCATTAAGTGAACACTTTAATGTTATAAACGTTGATTTGCGTAACCATGGTCTGTCACCTCATAGCGATGAAATGAATTACCCAGCAATGGCACAAGATATTGTTGAGTTATTAGCCCGTTTAAACATAGACAAGGCCCATTTAGTTGGCCACTCTATGGGTGGTAAAGTGGCAATGGAATTAGCGCTTACCCGTCCTGAGCTGGTAAATAAATTGGTTGTACTTGATATTGCACCTGTTAGTTACCCCGCTCGCCACACAAAAATACTGCAAGCATTAAAAGCAGTTTCAGCACAATCAATCGACGATCGAAAACAAGCTGATGCAATTATGCAGCCTTTTATCGAAGAGCTTGGAGTTCGACAATTTTTACTTAAAAGCCTCGCTAAAAATGAAGAAGGTCGTTTTGCGTGGCGATTTAACTTAAATGTGCTTAATGAAAAATATTCGACAATCACATCCAATGTTAATGAAAACAATTCTTGTTTATGCGATACTCTTTTCATTAAAGGCAACGATTCTGACTATATTTTGCCCGAACATCGTACTGCAATTACAACACGCTTTAAAAACACCAAGGCTAAAATTATTCATGGAGCAGGTCATTGGCTTCATGCTCAAAAGCCCCTTGCTGTTAATAAAGCGATAAATGACTTTTTAACTGCGATTTAAAGTAATTTTAATCGCGTGTTTTTGATTCTGCGCACTAAATATATCAATATTTATATGCTATAGTACGCGCCGTTTAATTTAAAGGTTATACGTTGATGGTCAGTCAGTTAATTAACGAATTTGATACCCTAGGGTTGTATTTTGGCTTAGCCGGTATTTTCATATTCATCGGCATGGCAATTAAAGACGTACTAAAAAGTGGTAATGTACCAAAGTTCGGACAATACATTGTCTGGGGCGTGCTCTTTTTAGGTTGTTCAGGCTTTATTGCTAAAGGGCTTATTCAAGTATTTTGGCAAGGCGCAGGTGTAGGTTAAGCATGGCGAAGTCAGAAACAGATAGAACTACACTCGATTTATTTGAATACGAAAAACGCCCAGGCAGGCCTAAAACCAATCCCCTTTCACGGGATATGCAGTTAAAGGTAAATAAACGTAATCAAATAAAAAGAGATAAAGCACGTGGTTTAAAACGTGTTGAATTTAAAGTTTCATCACAGTTATATCAAGCATTAAGTGATATGGCAGATGCACAAAATATTAGCCGCAGTGCGCTGATTGAAACGATTTTACAAGAAAGATTGGCTATTGATACATAAAAGGTTTTAAATCCATGGCAAGTGTAGGCATTTTTTTCGGAAGTGACACAGGTAACACAGAACACGTAGCAAAAATGATCCAAAAAGAATTGGGTAAAAAGCTAGTGGCTGTTCATGATATTGCAAAAAGCTCTAAAGAAGAGATAGCTGAATTTGATTTAATCTTATTCGGTATTCCGACTTGGTACTACGGCGAAGCGCAATGTGACTGGGATGACTTTTTCCCTGAGCTTGAGGAAGTGGACTTCGAAGGTAAGCTTGTGGCTATTTTTGGTTGTGGAGACCAAGAAGATTACGCAGAGTACTTTTTAGATGCAATGGGCATGATCAACGATATCGTTACTGAGCGTGGCGCTATTGTTGTGGGCCATTGGCCAAGCGAAAGCTATGACTTTGAAGCGTCTAAAGGCATGGCTGATGAGAAGCACTTTGTAGGCCTGGGTATCGACGAAGACCGTCAACCAGAGCTAACTGAGCAACGTGTTAAAGCATGGTCGGCTCAAGTGTATGAAGAAATGTGTTTAAGTGAATTAGCTGACTAATTTTCTACATATATCGCGAGCTGTTTAAATAACTATCAAACAGTTAGCGATTTAAGCTTTAATAGCAATATAAATCAATTGTTCTTTGCACTTAACGCTTAGGCACGTTATCCTGTTTATTGCTAATGTGTCGTGTACATCTTTGCAAGATGTCTAGTATAACCAAATAAAATTGAGACAGATTTAATGACTGATCATAACTTGGAACTTAAAAAAGCCGGTTTAAAAGTAACTTTACCGCGTATAAAAATATTAGAGATTTTACAATCTCCAGATAACCAACACATCAGTGCTGAAGATGTTTACAAAATTCTTTTGGATCTAGGTGAAGAAATTGGTCTTGCAACTGTATACCGCGTACTTAACCAATTTGATGATGCAGGTATTGTAAGCCGTCATCACTTTGAAGGTGGAAAATCAGTATTTGAACTTTCAGGAAGCACGCACCACGATCATTTAGTATGTCTGAAATGTGGTAAAGTTGTAGAGTTTGAAGATGATATGATTGAACGTCGTCAACTTGAGATTGCTGAAGAAAATGGGATTACCCTTACAAATCATTCTTTGTATTTATACGGTGAGTGTAATGATAAAGCAGCGTGTAAAGAGTTTAGCGACGCAAACAGCTAATAGCGCTTTTTAAAGCAATAAAAAACCTGCTAATTGCAGGTTTTTTTGTGTCTAAATTACGATAGTATATAGTGAGCCGGTATAAATACAGGCTCATTATTAAACGTAGCTACTGTGTTTTAGACCATGAATCACGAAGACCCACTGTTTGGTTAAATACAACGTTCTCTGATTTAGAATCACGAGAGAAATAACCCGTACGCTCAAACTGAAAGCCCTGCTCTGTTTGAGAATCAGCAAGCGATGGCTCTAATTTAGCGTTTGGCAAAACAACCAATGACTCTGGGTTTAGTGTTGTTTCGAACTCATCAGCAGCTGCTGGGTTTGGTACGCTAAACAAACGGTCGTATAAACGCACTTCTGCAGTGATAGACTCTGGTGCTGAAACCCAGTGAATAACGCCTTTTACTTTACGTCCATCACTTGGGTTTTTACCAAGTGTTTCGCTGTCGTAAGTACAGAAGATAGTTGTGATTTCGCCATTTTCGTCTTTTTCAACACGCTGCGCTTTAATAACATAAGCACCACGTAAGCGTACTTCTTTATCAAGTACTAAACGTTTGAATTTGTTATTTGCTTCTTCTTTGAAGTCTTCACGTTCGATATAAATTTCACGCGTAAACGGTACATCACGACGACCCATTTCTTCTTTATTTGGGTGATTAGCCACAGATAAAATTTCAACCTTGTCTGCATCGTAGTTTTCAATAACTATTTTAACAGGATTGAGTACAGCCATTGCACGTGGTGCATTTTCGTTTAAGTCTTCACGGATACACGCTTCAAGCATGCCCATTTCGACCATATTCTCTTGTTTTGTTACACCAATACGCAAACAAAATTCACGAATTGAACCTGGTGTATAGCCACGACGACGTAAACCTGCAATTGTAGGCATACGTGGGTCGTCCCACCCTTCTACATGGTTATTAACCACTAAATCACTAAGCTTACGCTTAGACATAATTGTATATTCAAGATTTAAACGTGAGAACTCAATTTGCTGCGGGTGACATTCTAAACTGATGTTATCAAGTACCCAGTCGTATAAACGGCGGTTATCTTGAAACTCTAATGTACATAACGAATGTGTAATACCTTCAAGCGCATCAGAAATACAGTGCGTGAAGTCATACATAGGGTAAATGCACCACTTATCAGCTGTTTGATGATGGTGAGCAAAACGCACACGGTAAATAATTGGATCGCGAAGCACCATAAATGAGCTTGCCATATCAATTTTAGCACGCAGAACACATTCACCCTCTTTGAATTCACCAGCACGCATTTTTTCAAATAACGCTAGGTTTTCTTCAACTGACGTGTCTCTATATGGACTGTTTTTACCTGGCTCTTTTAATGTACCACGGTACTGTCGCGCTTCGTCTGCAGTTAAAAAACAAACGTACGCTAAGCCTTTATTTATTAGCTCAACTGCGTAACCATATAAAGTATCAAAATAGTTAGAAGAATACTTTATATCGCCATCCCAATTAAAACCTAACCACTGTACATCCTCTTTAATAGAATTTACGTAGTTAATGTCTTCTTTTTCAGGGTTTGTATCGTCAAAACGTAGGTTACATAAACCGTTGTAGTCTTTTGCGATACCAAAATTTAAGCAAATTGATTTTGCATGACCAATATGTAAAAAACCATTTGGTTCAGGTGGAAAACGTGTATGCGTTGTAGCATGTTTCCCGCTTGCTAAGTCTTCATCAATTCGGGTTCTAATAAAGTTACTTGGGCGATTCTCAATTTCCGCCATAGGAGTGTGATCCTCTAATATTACGTAATAACAAAACTAATGCATTATTACAAAAACATACACTAACATACAGCAATAGATTAAGGTTTATTTTAGATATTGATTAACTTTAATCCACAGGTTCCATTGTTTACGAATAAAATTTGTTTTAACGCAATATTTAAGTCATCAAAACCGATTATAGTAATCGAATAACCTACTTTATAAGGATCCGAAGATGGCTACACTTAATCAACACCGCGTATATATTCCAACAAACGCACGCGCTAATCACTATTTATTGGCTGAAATAACACCTAGTGAAGCGTTTTACAGTAGTTTTACCACTATAGATTGTTGCTACGAGCGCATTGCGCGTCAACTATTTGCATGTTGTGATGAATATGAGCTTCATAATGTACATTTACTTGCCAACGATAAGCTACCGGTTGTACGATTTCATGATGAGTCATACCAGTTAGAAACGGATAAGCAGATGCTGTTTTTTTATAATCCTCGCTATCACGAAGCGCATAAACTTTATTACACACCAAACACGAAAAGTAAAAAAATACGTTTACTTTTTTTAGCCACCGGTGAGGACTTACGTGCGAATTCAGCTTTGTTTCACAATAAAGTACAAAAAGTATTGACCCTTTTACAAGAGCAATTATTTCTAAATCAACCTCAATTTAAACTTCGTGATCACCAGCATCTTACTTACGATTTGTTTGCTAAAGACAAAGGCAATAGAGAAAGTTATGGTTATAAGCTAAGAAGCCTCTACCCTCGTTATCAGTCGAGGCAATGCAATATACCGGGTGACTATGCTGAAATGACTTACACGACTTTTACTATTCCAATTTCTCGTGCAATCAAAACACAGTTTCAAACAATGGTAAACGATCAGGATTTTAAAAAGTTTTATGACTACTTTGCTGATAGCTTTAAACGCGCATGTGAAATTAATAAACTAACGCATGGCGCAATGGTTGCCAATGGTGCAATACCAATTATCCGTAACAGTAAAATAGATAAAAATGAAGGCAATGTAGAATTGCAGAAATTAAGTTTTGATGTTGAATCAAATGAAAGTCAGATTAAATATTTTTATGATGAAACTAAACTAGTAGAAACCATCCATTTCGTTGTCGTTGCGACAAACCAAGATAAGCATGAGATTGGGTATGGGCGCTTCATGAACCAAGTAGAAAAAACGGTTCACGCTTTATGTGAAGAGCTTGCTATAAATAAACAACGACAAGATTTGTCTGTGCGCTTCTTTCAGCACATTAGTTATCCATTCTAAATTTAACCCAATAACAAAAAGGCCCGCATAAGCGGGCCTTTTCAGAGGGAACAAGCAATTACCAGCCTGTTTTCTCTTTAAGTGCTTTACCGATTTCAGCAAGTGAACGTACAGTTTTTACGCCCGCAGCTTCTAATGCAGCAAATTTCTCATCAGCAGTACCTTTACCGCCTGCGATGATTGCGCCAGCGTGACCCATACGCTTACCTTCTGGTGCAGTAACACCAGCAATGTAAGATACTACAGGTTTAGTTACGTTAGCTTTGATGTACTCTGCAGCTTCTTCTTCTGCAGTACCACCAATTTCACCAATCATTACGATTGCTTCAGTTTGTGGATCTTTTTCGAACATTTCTAAAACGTCGATAAAGTTAGTACCTGGAATTGGATCACCACCAATACCAACACACGTAGACTGACCAAAACCAGCATCAGTAGTTTGCTTAACCGCTTCGTACGTTAAAGTACCAGAGCGAGAAACAATACCTACTTTACCAGGTTTGTGGATGTGACCAGGCATGATACCAATCTTAGTTTCACCAGGAGTAATAACACCTGGACAGTTAGGACCGATCATGCGAGTACCTGTTTGATCTAGTTTAACTTTAACGTCAACCATATCAAGTGTAGGGATACCTTCAGTGATACAAACAATCAGCTCGATGCCAGCATCGATAGCTTCTAAAATTGCATCTTTACAAAAAGGAGCTGGTACATAGATAACTGAAGCAGTTGCGCCAGTTTCTTGAACAGCATCACGAACTGTGTTGAATACAGGAAGACCAAGGTGCGTTTGACCGCCTTTACCAGGGCTTACACCACCAACCATTTGTGTACCGTACTCAAGCGCTTGCTCAGAGTGGAAAGTACCTTGGCCACCAGTGAAACCTTGACAGATAACTTTTGTATCTTTATTGATTAATACAGACATTATTTGCCCTCCGCAGCAGCAACAACTTTCTCAGCAGCGTCTGTTAGTGATTCAGCAGCGATGATGTTAAGGTCAGAATTAGCTAGAACTTCACGACCTAGTTCAGCATTAGTACCTTCTAAACGTACAACTACAGGTACGTTTACGCCAACTTCTTTAACTGCGCCAATGATGCCTTCAGCAATCATGTCACAACGAACGATACCGCCAAAGATGTTAACTAAAACAGCTTTAACATTGTCGTCAGAAAGAATGATTTTGAATGCTTCAGAAACACGTTCTTTAGTAGCACCGCCACCAACATCCAAGAAGTTAGCCGGCTTGCCGCCATGTAGGTTTACGATGTCCATAGTACCCATTGCTAGGCCTGCACCGTTAACCATACAACCAACATTGCCATCTAGGGCTACGTAGTTAAGCTCAAAGCTTGCTGCATGCGCTTCACGTGCATCTTCTTGAGATGGATCGTGGAACTCACGGATTTTAGGTTGACGGTAAAGTGCATTACCATCAATACCAATTTTTCCGTCAAGACAGTGAAGGTTACCTTCGTCTGTAATTACTAACGGGTTGATTTCAAGTAGTGCGAAATCAAAATCAGTAAACATTTTACCAAGACCCATAAAGATCTTAACAAACTGCTTCATTTGTACTGGGTTAAGACCCAATTTGAAGCCTAGTTCACGTGCTTGGTAAGCTTGAGGACCTACTAACGGGTCGATTTCAGCTTTGTGGATAAGCTCTGGTGTTTCTTCTGCAACAGTTTCAATTTCAACGCCGCCTTCAGTAGACGCCATGAAAACTACTTTGCGAGATGCACGGTCAACTACTGCACCTAGGTACAATTCGTTAGCAATGTCAGTACAGCTTTCAACTAAAATTTTAGCTACTGGCTGGCCTTTCTCGTCTGTTTGGTAAGTAACTAGGTTTTTACCCAACCAGTTAGCTGCAAACGCTTTTACTTCGTCGATAGTTTTTACTAGCTTTACACCGCCAGCTTTACCACGTCCACCTGCGTGAACCTGAGTTTTAACAACCCACATATCACCGCCGATTTTTTCAGCAGCTGCTGCAGCTTCTTCAGGTGTATCGCAAGCGAAACCTTGAGAAACTGGTAAACCATATTCGGCAAAAAGTTGTTTTGCCTGATACTCATGCAAATTCATGATGCTTTATCCAATTTTTTATACTAAAAGAGCTGAATATTTTTGAAAATAAACAACTATCCCAAATTGCGCACCTAGTATAGATCCCAAGGCTTAACATGAAAACCCCAGTACGACCAAAGGCGCAAAAAAAAAGCTGTGAATGTTCATTCACAGCTTACATTTCATACAACTAGATTAAACATCTAGCAATAAGCGTGTTGGATCTTCAAGTAACTCTTTAATAGTTACTAAGAAACCAACAGATTCTTTACCATCAATGATGCGATGATCATAAGAAAGTGCTAAATACATCATAGGTAGTATTTCAACTTTACCATTTACAGCCATTGGACGATCTTGAATTTTATGCATACCCAAGATTGAAGACTGTGGCAAGTTAATGATAGGTGTAGATAGTAATGAACCAAATACGCCACCATTAGTGATAGTGAAATTACCGCCAGTCATATCTGCAAGCGTTAGCTTACCATCACGACCTTTAAGTGCTAATTCACGAATACCCTTTTCGATTTCAGCAACAGATAGTTTGTCACAATCTTTAAGTACCGGAGTAACTAGTCCACGTGGAGTAGATACTGCAATGCTGATATCAAAATAGTTATGGTAAACAATATCGTCACCATCAATTGATGCATTAACATCAGGGAAGCGTTTAAGTGCTTCAGTTACCGCTTTCACGTAGAAAGACATGAAACCTAAACGAATACCATGGCGCTTTTCAAATACTTCTTGGTACTGCTTACGAAGGCTCATGATTGGTTCCATGTTCACTTCGTTGAATGTTGTTAACATTGCAGTTGAATTTTTAGCTTCAAGAAGGCGTGTAGCAATCGTTTTACGTAAACGAGTCATAGGAACACGTTTTTGAGTGCGGTCGCCCATCGGTGCTGCAGGAGCTGAAGCTTCTGCTTTTTTAGCCGCTGGTGCTGGTGCTTTTAAGAATGTATCAACGTCTTCTTTAGTTACACGGCCATTTTTACCCGTGCCGTTAATTTTAGAAGCGTCTAGGCCTTTCTCAGCTATTAAACGACGAACTGATGGTGTTAACACATCAGAGCTTTCGCTTGAATCTGCTGCTGGCGCTGCGTCTGCTTTTGCAGCTGGAGCCGCTGGTGCACCGCCTGCTTTAACCGAACCAATTACTTGCTCGCCTAGTACAGTATCGCCTTCGTTGTGAATGATATCACCCATGATGCCATCTTCTTGAGCTACTACTTCAAGAACAACTTTATCTGTTTCAATATCTACCAAGTTTTGGTCGCGTGTTACTGCGTCACCTGGTTGTACATGCCATGTAGCAATTGTTGCGTCTGCAACTGATTCTGGAAGTACAGGTACTTTAATGTCCACTTCTTTACCTTCTGGTGCTGGTGCTGATTGCGCCGCTGGCGCGTCTTCTGATTTAGCGGGTGCTGATTCTTCTTTAGATGAACCTTCACTTGCTGGCGCTGCATCAGCATCACCAAGTAAACCCATAACTTGATCGCCAAGTACGGTTGCACCTTCTTCTTGTGATATTTCTGTAATTACACCGTCATGCTGTGCAACAACTTCTAAAACCACTTTATCTGTTTCAATGTCTACTAAGTTTTGATCGCGAGTTACTTTGTCGCCAACACTTACATGCCATGTAGCAACGGTAGCATCTGCAACCGACTCAGGAAGAACAGGAACTTTAATTTCTGTGCTCATTGCTTATCCTTTATTTTCTATAGTAAGCGCGTCGGCAACGAGCGCTTGTTGTTCTTTAGTATGTACTGACATGTAACCACACGCTGGTGATGCAGACGCTTTACGCCCTGCATATTTTAATTTAGCACCTTGTGGGATTGCATCAATAAAGTGATGTTGTGAACAGTACCATGCACCTTGGTTTTGTGGCTCTTCTTGACACCATACAAAATCAGTTACGTGTTGGTAACGCTCCATAATTGTTTGCATTTCGTCGTGTGGGAACGGATATAACTGCTCAACACGAACAATAGCAACATTATCTTGTTCAAGTTTGCGACGCTCTTGTAATAGCTCGTAGTAAACTTTACCACTACAAAATACAACACGTTCTACTTTCTCAGGGTTAATATCATCAACTTCGTCGATCATATTATGGAAAACACCGTGCGAAAGCTCTTCAAGCGATGAAGTAGCAAGAGGGTGGCGCAGTAACGACTTAGGCGTCATAACAATCAGTGGACGACGAAGTGGTCGAACTGATTGACGACGAAGCATAGCGTAAACTTGTGCCGGAGTAGACGGAACACAGACTTGCATGTTGTGATCAGCACATAATTGTAGAAAACGCTCTAAGCGTGCTGAACTATGCTCTGGACCTTGACCTTCGTAGCCATGTGGTAACAAAATTGTCAGACCACATAAACGGCCCCACTTTTGCTCACCAGAACTTAAAAATTGGTCAAATACAACTTGTGCACCGTTGGCAAAGTCACCAAATTGCGCTTCCCAAAGTACTAATGACGTAGGCTCAGCAGTTGCATAACCATATTCAAAAGCAACGACAGCTTCTTCAGATAAAACAGAGTCGAATACTTGGAAAGTACCTTGATCTTCACTTAAGTGCTGTAGAGGTGTATAAGTAGCACCATCTGATTGACTGTGAACAACAGCATGACGATGAAAGAATGTTCCACGACCTGAATCTTGACCCGTCAAACGGATGTCAGTACCTTCAGTTGCAATTGTTGCATAAGCAAGTGTTTCTGCCATACCCCAATCAAGAGGCTTCTCACCAGAAGCCATTAACTTACGATCATCGTAAATCTTTTTAACGCGTGACTGTGCTTTATATTGCTCAGGATAAGAAGCAATTTTCTCACCAAGTGCCTTAAGCTCTTCAACAGGTACGCTGGCATCGTAATCAACATCCCATTCATGGCCAACATACTTTGCCCAATCTGAAGAATGTGATGTCTCTGGCTGAATTTCTGAAACAACACAATTTCCTTCATCTAATGCGTTACGATACTCATCGGCTAAGGCTTTTATTTCTTGTTCAGAAAAAGAACCTTCAGCAATAAGTTGATCGGCATAGATTAAACGTGGAACTGGATGCTTTTTAATTTTTTGGTACATTAAAGGCTGCGTAGCATTAGGCTCATCAGCTTCGTTGTGACCATGGCGACGGTAACACACTAAATCGATTACTACGTCACGCTTAAACTGGTTTCTGAAATCAAGTGCAAGTTGAGTAACAAATGCAACTGCTTCAGGGTCATCAGAATTAACGTGGAAGATAGGTGACTGAACCATTTTAGCAATATCAGTACAGTAATCAGTAGAGCGAACGTCGTCTTGTTTTGATGTAGTAAAACCAACTTGGTTATTTACAACAATACGAATACTACCACCACAACTAAACGCGTTAGTTTGTGATAAATTAAATGTTTCTTGTACAACACCTTGACCTGTAACCGCAGAATCACCATGAATTGTGATTGGTAGCGCTTTAATACCAGAGCTATCACCTAAGCGATCTAAACGAGCACGAACTGAGCCCATAACTACTGGATTTACAATTTCAAGATGAGACGGGTTAAACGCAAGCGCCATATGAACATTGCCACCTTTAGTAGCAAAGTCAGATGAATAACCCATGTGGTATTTAACATCACCAGAACTTAATGTTTCTTTGTGTTTACCAGCAAACTCATCAAACAACTCTGATGGATTTTTACCTAGTACGTTCACAAGCACATTTAAACGACCACGGTGAGCCATACCTATAACAGCTTCTTGTTGGCCGCTTTCACCAGCGCGGTGAATAAGCTCTTTTAACATTGGAACTAATGCATCGCCACCTTCAAGTGAGAAACGCTTGGCACCTGGGAACTTAGCCCCTAAATATTTTTCAAGACCATCAGCTGCCGTTAATCCTTTTAGGATGCGCAGCTTTTCTTCTTTTTCGAATTTAGGCCTAGACTGAACAGATTCTAAACGCTGTTGTAACCAACGTTTTTCTTCTGTCGATGTGATGTGCATATACTCAGCGCCAATCGAACCACAATATGTAGTTTTTAGTGCTTGGTATAGTTCACCTAAAGGCATAGTATCGCGGCCAACGGCAAACGATCCTACATTAAATTCGCGGTCAAAATCAGCTGCTGATAAGTCGTGGTAATCTAGCTCTAAATCTCGTACACGTTCTCGTTGCCAAATACCTAATGGATCTAGGTTTGCATTTTGGTGTCCACGAAAACGGAAAGCATTAATAAGTTGTAGAACTTTAACCTGTTTAAGGTCACCGCCACTACCCTCTGCTACCACTACTTCTCTATGCTTGTTTTTGGCAAGCTGTGCAAACTGCGCTCGAACTTCTGAATGTTTTACTTCAACATCCACACCATCAACTTTAGGTAATTGTTCGAACACTTCTCGCCATTCTTCTGGCACAGAAGTCGCATCGTCTAAATACGCTTCATAAAGCTCTTCTACATAAGCAACGTTACCGCCGTTTAAATGTGAAGATTCTAGCCATGCCTTCATCACACCTTCGTGCATTTATAAGCCCTTTTCTTTAGCGCAGAAATTAATAGTTATCATAACAAGATGGCTAATAATCTGTATTAGCCATCTTACGTTTACTAAGTAATCAAACCGCTCGGTTTAATAACATAGATTTGATTTGCCCAATTGCTTTAGTCGGGTTAAGACCCTTAGGGCAAACGCTAACACAGTTCATGATACTGTGGCAACGGAACACACTGAACGCATCGTCTAAATCCGCTAAACGTTCTTCAGTTGCTGTATCTCGGCTATCAGCCAAGAAACGGTAAGCGTGAAGAAGCCCTGCTGGACCAATGAACTTGTCTGGATTCCACCAGAACGAAGGACACGATGTCGAACAACATGCACACAAAATACACTCATAAAGCCCATCTAATTTATCACGCTCTTCGATGGTTTGAAGGCGTTCGCCTGCAGCAGGCTGATCATTAATTAAATAAGGTTTTACTTTTTCGTATTGAGTGTAGAACTGACTCATGTCAATAACAAGGTCACGAACCACAGGTAAACCTGGTAATGGACGTACTACGATTTTACCTTTGCCATTTTTTTGTAGCGTAGATAAGGGAGTAATACATGCTAAACCATTTTTACCATTCATGTTAACACCATCAGATCCACACACACCTTCACGGCATGAACGACGGAAAGATAATGTAGGATCTTGTTCTTTTAAAAGAATGAGTGCATCCAACACCATCATGTCGTGACCTTCCTCTGTTTGCAAGGTGTATTCTTGCATACGAGGAGCGTTGTCAACATCTGGATTATAACGATAAACTGAAAATTGTACTTGTGCCATCGTCTATCTCCTAGTAAACACGTGCTTTAGGTGGGAAAGCTTCACGCGTTTTAGGCGCATAGTTTACATCACGCTTGCTCATTTCATCCGTTACAGGATTGAATACTGAGTGACATAACCAGTTTTCGTCATCACGATCTGGGTAGTCAAAGCGAGAATGTGCGCCACGGCTTTCTGTACGGAAGTTTGCAGCTACTGCAGTTGAGTAAGCTGTTTCCATTAAGTTATCTAGTTCAAGACATTCGATACGCTGCGTATTGAAGTCTGATGATTTATCATCAAGACGAGCATGTTGCAGGCGTTCACGAATTTCTTTAAGTTCTTGAAGACCTGCAGCCATTGAGTCACCTTCACGGAATACCGAGAAGTTAAGCTGCATACATTGTTGTAGGTCTTTTTTGATTTGAACTGGATCTTCACCTTGGCCAGCCGTTGAATTTTCCCAACGATTGTAACGTGCAAGAGACGCTTCTAAGTCTGATTCTGAAGCAGCTTTAGATATTTCAACGTCATTTAGGTACTTACCTAAGAAGTTACCCGCAGCACGACCAAACACAACTAAATCAAGTAATGAGTTACCACCTAAGCGGTTTGCACCGTGTACAGATACACATGCAATCTCACCTACTGCAAATAAACCTTGAACTACTGTTTCGTTGCCTTGAGCATCGATTTGTAGCGCTTGTCCATTTACATTAGTAGGAACACCACCCATCATATAATGACACGTTGGAATTACTGGAATTGGCTCTTTTGCAGGGTCAACGTGAGCAAATGTTTTAGCAAGGTCACATACGCCAGGAAGACGTAAGTTAAGTGTTTCTTCACCTAAGTGGTCAAGTTTTAACTTAAGATGTGGACCCCAAGGACCATCACAACCACGACCTTCACGGATTTCAGTCATCATTGAACGTGCAACAACGTCGCGAGACGCTAAGTCTTTTGCGTTTGGTGCGTAACGTTCCATGAAGCGTTCGCCATCTTTATTTAAAAGATAACCGCCTTCACCACGACAACCTTCAGTTACTAGCGTACCAGCACCTGCGATACCCGTTGGGTGGAACTGCCACATTTCCATGTCTTGCATAGAAATACCAGCACGTGTTGCCATACCAACACCGTCACCAGTGTTAATGTGAGCATTAGTGGTTGATGCGAATATACGACCTGCACCACCAGTAGCTAATACAACAGCTTTAGATTTGAAGAAGGTAACTTCACCTGTCTCAATCTCAATTGCAGTACACCCTACCACATCACCATTATCGTTTTTAACTAAATCAAGTGCATACCATTCAGAGAATACATTTGTTTTGTTTTTAACGTTTTGTTGATATAGAAGGTGTAATAGCGCGTGACCAGTACGGTCAGCAGCTGCTGCAGTACGTGCGGCTTGTTCACCACCAAAGTTTTTCGATTGACCACCGAAAGGACGTTGGTAAACACGGCCATTTTCAAAACGAGAAAATGGTAAACCCATGTTTTCTAATTCGGTAATCGCTTCTGGGCCAGTTTGACACATGTATTCAATAGCGTCTTGGTCACCGATAAAATCGGAACCTTTAACGGTATCGTACATATGCCATTCCCAGTTGTCTTCGTGTGAATTACCAAGCGCTACTGTAATACCACCTTGTGCAGATACAGTGTGTGAGCGAGTTGGAAATACTTTAGAAATTAATGCACACGTTTTGCCAGATTCAGTAATTGCTAAAGCAGCGCGCATACCTGCACCACCTGCACCAATTACTACGGCGTCAAATTCACGAACAGAATATTTCACTTAAACACCCCATAATACAATTAGACCAATAGCTACGTACGCAACGGCCATTAGGTTTAATATAAAACCTAAAACAGCACGTAACTTCGCACACTTAACATAGTCTGTAAGAACTTGCCAAAGGCCAATGCGGGTATGAACCATAACGCACACAAGGGTAATTAATGTAAACCCTTTCATTGCTAGGTTAGAGAAGAGGCCTGTCCAGGCTTCGAAAGTGACTTCTGGCGTCGCTAAAAAATAGCCGATAATAAAAATCGCATAAGCGCTGATTATTAATGCCGTGGTACGTAAAGATACGAAATCTTGTACACCATCACGTTTAAGAGTTGCTTGATTTAAAACCATATCCACACCCCTGCCAATACGGCAAACACAACACCAAGAGCCATTGAAACTTTAGCGCTGAGGTTTCCTGATTCGAGTTCTTCCCAATGTCCCATATCCATAATCATATGACGGATACCACCAATAAGATGATAACCTAATACAGAAACAGTGCCCCAAGCTATAAATTTGGCAATGAATCCGTTAAACAGACCCTTGACGAATTCAAAACTTTCAGCTGAAGAGAGAGACTCAGACCAAGCCCAAATGACAAACGTTAAAGCAAAAAATAATGCAACACCGGTGACGCGGTGAAATATTGACGCTTTAGCCGTTGCCGGCATAGATATAGTTGTTAGATCTAGATTTACAGGTCTTTGCTTTTTCACAGTTACTTGCCCATCTTGCTCGCAGTGGAGCTCATCTACTTGCTTTTCTAAAAACCCACCAAATATTACTGGTGGAACTATCAAAGTAAACGTATTAAAACAGTTAAAGTTCACATTTAAGCAAAAGTTAAGCTGTAAAAAAATGTTTACCCAAATACAATGCGGTTTAAAACCACTGTTAGTATATATACCCACAGGGCTTTTTACAATTCTTGTTTATTTATAGATGTTTGCGAATTAGCCAATGGTATTATATTTAATTAATACAGAATATTTATTATACATATATGCATAATGTTTATAAAAATTGACTTTACACCCCTCTTTCACGTTAAAATGCAAAGATGTGCTTAAAACAGATTTCAGAACTTTAAAAATCTAAAAATCAGAATAGATATCTTAATAGGAGATACATAACGATGGCAGATAAAAAAGCCACAGTCCAAATTGATGGACTAGATCCAATCGAACTTCCAATTTATCAAGGCACTGCTGGCCAAGATGTAATCGACGTACGAACGCTCGGTTCACATGGTCACTTTACTTATGACCCAGGTTTCATGTCGACTGGTTCTTGTGAATCTGCAATCACCTACATTGATGGTGGTAAAGGCATTTTACTTCACCGCGGTTACCCAATCGAACAATTAGCTGACGACTCAAACTACATTGAGTTATGTTATTTACTGTTAAATGGTGAATTACCTTCTAAAGAACAATACGAAGTTTTTAAGAATGAAATCACTACAAGCACTATGCTTGACGAGAAGATTGCTAACTTTTTCCAAGGTTTCCGCTTTGACGCTCACCCAATGGCAATGCTTTGTGGTGTAGTGGGTGCGTTATCATCTTTTTATCATGAAGATCTTGATATTACTGATGCAGAACAACGTAAAACAAGCGCAGTTAAGCTAGTTGCTAAGTTACCAACTATTGCTGCAATGGCTTATAAAACAAACATCGGCCAACCGTTTGTATACCCACGTAATGATTTAAGTTATGCAGAAAACTTCTTACATATGATGTTCTCTGTACCTGCTGAAGAATATAAAGTTAACCCTATAACAGCTAAAGCAATGGATAAAATATTCATGCTTCATGCTGACCATGAACAAAATGCATCAACGTCTACAGTACGTCTTGCAGGTTCATCTGGTGCTAACCCATACGCTTGTATTGCTGCTGGTATTGCTTCTCTTTGGGGCCCTGCTCACGGCGGCGCTAATGAAGCATGCTTAAACATGTTAGAAGAAATCGGTTCTGTTGACCGTATCGATGAATATGTAGCAAAAGCTAAAGATAAAGCTGACCCGTTCCGCCTTATGGGCTTTGGCCACCGTGTTTACAAAAACTTTGACCCACGCGCTACAGTAATGCGTCAAACGTGTCATGAAGTTTTAGCTGAGCTTAATATCCAAGATCCATTGCTTGATATTGCAATGAAACTTGAGAAAATCGCGCTAGAAGACCCGTACTTCGTAGAGAAGAAACTTTACCCTAACGTAGATTTCTACTCAGGTATTATCTTAAAAGCGATTGGTATTCCAACAAGCATGTTCACTGTTATTTTTGCAATGGCACGTACTGTTGGTTGGATCACTCACTGGGACGAGATGTTATCTCAACCTGGTCATAAGATAAGCCGCCCTCGTCAGCTTTATACTGGTTACACTGCACGTGACTACGTATCAACTGATAAGCGCTAATCCGCTTTAGTATTGTTTGAATATTTTAAAAGGCCGCTTTGCGGCCTTTTTTATTATTTGTTACTTGAGAATAATAAAAAAGTGTCTACAATTCTCGCCTTAAAATGACTACATTGATGAAGCTAATGACTGTTTTAGAGTTTGACATAAATAAAATTCGAAGTGACTTCCCTACCTTAAATCAAACTATAAACGGCTACCCGCTTGTTTATTTAGACTCAGCTGCAACCTCGCAAAAGCCTCAATCAGTTATTAATGCAATTACTGAGTTTTACACTTCTCAAAACGCAAATGTACACCGTGGCCGTCACTCGCTCAGCGAACAGGCTACTAATTTATACGAGCAAGCACGAGATAAAATGGCTCAGTATTTTAATGTGTTCAGCCACGAGATTGTTTGGACAAAAGGCGCTACAGAGGCAATAAACTTGGTCGCTAACGGCTTAAAAAAGCGTTTAGATAAAAGTCATACCATAATGATATCTCCACTTGAGCATCATGCAAACATAGTGCCTTGGCAAATAGTGAGTCAACAAACAGGTGCTAAATTAGTATCGCTGCCGCTTAATAAAAACGGCACGCTAAACACACAAGAATGCTGTGAATTTATAAAAGAAACAGAACCTGCCTTATTAGCTATTACACAAGTATCTAACACACTTGGTAATATCACTGACTTATCGCCATTGATTAGAGTAGCAAAAGAGGTAAATTCACTTGTTTTAGTCGATGGTGCGCAAGGTGCACTGCATTTAAAGCCTGATTTACGGAAATTAAACTGTGATTTTTATGTCTGCTCAAGCCATAAAATGCTTGGTCCAACAGGCTTAGGTGTACTTTATGGTCGATATGAGGAATTAAACGCCTTAGATATATATCAATCAGGCGGTGAAATGATCGATAAAGTATATTTAACCCACAGTACTTATCGCCCAGCACCTGCAAAATTTGAAACCGGCACACCGAATATTTCCGGCGTTTTAGGCTTTAGTGCTGCATTAGACTATTTAAATGAATTAGACCACGGTAAAATTCAGCGCTACGAGCAAAAATTATTTAATTATGCAGCAAAAAAATTGGTAATGATTGAGGGTATTACAATATATAGTAACCTATCTGACAATATTGGTACGCTCTGTTTTAACTTTAATAATGAACATCCTTACGATTTGGCAACTTTACTTGACGGATATGGGGTTGCAGTAAGGAGCGGACACCATTGTACACAACCTTTAATGGCACATTTAGGCGTTAATGGAACAGTTAGAGCTAGTTTAACCTTTTACAATACCTTTGAAGATGTAGATATATTTATCCATTCGCTTAAAAAATGTATCGCTTTATTGGATTAAACGTCACTTTAATAGAATTAATTAGGATAACTCATGACAAATACGTTTAAAAAAGTCACTGAATCTATAAAAAATGCACCCGCTTGGCAGCAAAAATATCGTGAAATAATGCTGTTGGGTAAAACATTACCTATATTACCAGAATCGCTGAAAATTGATGATGCCCTTGTACCAGGCTGCGAAAGTAAAGTGTGGATGTTTGTAGAGTTTGATTTAACAGAGAGCTCTTTAGTCGTTATAGGTGACTCAGATACACGTATTGTAAAAGGCTTACTAGCCTTAATATTAGCGCTGTATAACGGTTTAACACCAGAGCAGGTAATTAAAATTGATGCGTATGAAGAGTTTGAAAAATTAGGCTTAATTAGTCACTTAAGCCCTTCTCGTGGCAATGGAATTAAAGCCATGATTGAAAAAATAAAAACCATGGCACAACAAAAAGTGCTCTAAGCTCTATCACAATCAAGCGTTGTAAGTAGACGCTGCTTTTTATCCAAATATTTTCGAACAGCTTTTGCCGCAACAAAAAAGCCGAAGCTTCCTGTGATCATAGTCACAGATCCAAAACCGTTATTACAGTCCATATTCATCGAGCCATCAGCACTTTGCTTAGCATGACATACACTGCCATCGCTTCCTGGGTAAACCAATTGCTCTGTTGAGTAAACACAATCAATATTGAACTTACGCTTAGGGTTATTACTAAAATTATACTGCTTGCGCAAAATATAGCGCACTTTTGCAAGTAATGGGTCTTGCGTAGTTTTAGCTACATCACCAAAAGTTATTTGGCTAGGATCAGTTTGCCCGCCAGCACCACCGGTTGTAATTATAGGGAGTTTATTACGTTTACAATGCGCTATTAATGCCGCCTTTTCTTTAACTGCATCAATACAATCAATCACATAATCAAAACCTTGAATATGTTCTTGAATATTATCAAGTGTAATAAAATCATCTATTACACTAATTTGGCATTCTGGGTTAATAAGCTCGCAGCGCGCTTTCATTGCATCGACTTTAGCTTGACCAATAGTGCCCGTTAACGCATGAATTTGCCTATTTACGTTAGTGGCGCAAATATCATCCAAATCAATCAATGTTATTTTACCAACACCAGTACGCGCGAGCGCTTCAGCCGCCCAGCTTCCTACACCACCAATACCTACTACACAAAAGTGTGCTTCTTGAAGCCAATCAAACTGTTGATGACCATATAAACGTTTAATACCGCCAAAACGTATATCTGTAACTTTTTCGCTCATTTACCAATCCAGTTGCCATGGCGATTGCCATGCTTGAAAATCTTGATGTTTAATTAACGCCAAATACTCATCACCACTATCGGGTAATAAAGTTAGCTGTATTTGTTCACCTTGCCATAAAAAGCTTAACGCATATGCATGTAAATAGGTACGATTTGAAGGCGTGCCTGAATACATTGCATCGCCAAAAATAGCTGCGCCCACACTTTTTAGTGCCACTCTTAATTGATGCGTCTTTCCTGAATAAGGTTTTAAAATATACCCTCTAAATCCTGGCTTATAACTCAGAGAATAGAATCGGGTGATTGCAGGGTTAAGTGTACTCGTTAGTAACTTAAATGAGCCACGGCGAGATTTAGCCATATCGCCTTTTATCCACCCTTGCTTCTTTTTAGGTTTAGCATCACTAATCGCTAAATAAAATTTATTAATCGCATGCTCAGTAAACATAACAGTAAAGGCGGCTGCAGAGGCTTTGTTTCTTGCTAAAATAATAAGCCCTGATGTCACTTTATCTAAACGATGAACACCATAAAGTTTTTGCGATAATTGTTGTTCGGCTAACACAACAAAACCAGGCCCCTCCTCTGAATGAAAATTAAGACCTGCTGGCTTTTCTAAAATATAAAAATCGTTATGTGTATAAACAACGTTTAATATCTTACTTACTTGCTCACTCACACGTTTTTACTTTTAATATGCGCTATCACTTTAGCTAAGTCATCGGGCGTATCGACACCTGCATGGGGAGCTATTTGAGCTTGTTCTATTTTGATTTTATAACCATGATACAAAACACGTAACTGCTCAAGCGATTCAAGCAATTCAAGTGGTGATACACTCAGTTCTATATATTGTTTAATAAAACCCGCTCTGTACGCATAAATACCTACATGGCGTTGGAACGGTGATAAATTAAGAGCAGTGCTATCATCCATCATTGTATTTCTATCAAACGGTATACTTGCACGAGAGAAATACAGGGCATTTTTATTTATATCACTCACCACTTTAACGGCATTAGGATTAAATACTTCATCACGCTCTTCAATAGCAACACTTAACGTTGCCATTGGTGCTGTTGAATCACTTAATAGTGCAGCAATTTGAGATACGTTTTCTGGTGCAAGTAATGGCTCATCGCCTTGTACGTTAACCACAATTGTATCGTTATCAAGTTCAAGTAAATCAACTACTTCTGCTAACCGTTCAGTACCAGACTGGTGATCTTCGCGAGTCATTACTACGTCGCTAGTAAATAAACTTACTGCATCAAATACTTTTTGATGATCGGTTGCTACAATAACTTTGCTAGCCCCTGATAAACATGCTTTTTCGTAAACATGTTGAACCATTGGCTTACCGCATATATCGGCAAGTGGTTTTCCTGGTAGTCGGGTTGATGCAAAACGCGCAGGTATAACAACTACGAATTCCACTTTTCAACCTCTTCTAAAGATAACTCACGCGCTTCATTTTCAAGCAATACTGGAATATCATCTTTTACAGGATAAGCAAGTTTAGCTGCCGTGCTAATTAGTTCGTTATTTTCTCTATCAAAACGTAATTTACCCTTGCCTACTGGGCAAGCAATTATCTCGAGTAGTTTTGTATCAAAGGCCATTGAGTATTCCTTTTTCTTTTAATAATGAATTTAGTTTATTTATAACGCTATCGGTAGGTTGTGCATCTACTGGTAAATAATACCAATTAGGTTTGGCAAAGGACTGACATTTAACGGCGTCTTTTTCGGTCATTATAATGTAATCATCGCCAAACTGGACAAAATCATCGGCTGTATAAGCATAATGATCTTTAAAATGATGAGTCGATAATAACGTAATGCCTTGTGCTTCAAGTGAGTTTTCAAAGCGTTTAGGATTACCAATTGCACTTATTGCATGTGCATGAGCCACTGTGTGTTTTACATCATCACTTGAATTAACTAATCGTAAGTTACTTACTTTTAGCGTGTAGCTATTATTAGCCTCACCACCATTTTCAATTACTATATCCACATTTTGTAAGCGTTTAGTTGTTTCGCGAAGTGGCCCTGCTGGCATAACAAAGCCATTACCAAAACGGCGTTCACTATCAACAATACAACACTCAATGCTACGTGGCATTTTATAATGCTGCATTCCGTCATCAGAAATAATGACATCTAGCGTATAGTTATTTTCTAATAAATCGATATTGTGTTGTCTATTAGGACCAACCGCTATTGGGCATTTTAAACGGTGGTATAAAAGTACAGGCTCATCTCCAGCCTGTTGGGCGTTAACAACTGAAGTAACTAACAGCGGGTAATTATCTGATTGCCCACCGTAGCCTCTACTAATAATACCCACTGATAAACCTTGCTCGGTCAAATACTCATACAACCACAAAACAAAAGGTGTTTTACCATTGCCGCCTACACTTATATTGCCGACTACAATAACAGGCGTTTTACACTCAAACGCTTTAATTATTTTAGCGCTGTACAAGCATTTTCGAAATGTCGATACAATCCAAAACAGAGCACTTAATGGTAATAACAATAAAGTAATTAGACCAAATGGTTTATACCAACTTTGTTCTATTTTGCTCACGCCTGATCACCAAACTGCATTTTGCAAAGGGCTGAATACGTACCGTCATTTGCTAATAAGCTATTGTGATCGCCACTTTCTATTACACGACCGTTATCAATAACATAAATTCGGTCACTGTTTTCAATAGTAGATAAGCGATGCGCAATAACAATTGAGGTTTTGTCTTTCATTAGCGTTTCTAACGCTTGCTGAATAAGCTTTTCAGACTCTGTATCAAGTGCTGATGTTGCTTCATCTAAAATCAAAATAGGTGCATCTTTTAATATTGCACGCGCTATAGCTATTCGCTGGCGTTGACCACCAGAAAGCATTACGCCATTTTCACCTACCATGGTGTTTAATTGTTCTGGAAGATCTTTAACAAACTCCCAAACATGCGCTTGTTTTGCTACTTGTACTAATTCGTCATTAGTTACATCATGCTTTATGCCATAACAAATATTGTTGGCAATCGTATCGTTAAATAACACGACTTGCTGAGAAACCAAAGCAAATTGGCGACGCAAATCTGTTAATTTATAATCCTGCAGGGCTATGCCATCAAGTAATATTTCACTCGGCAGATCTAAATCATAGTAACGTGGCAATAAATTAGAAATAGTTGATTTACCCGAACCTGAGCGCCCTACTAAGGCAATACTTTCACCCGCTTTAATCGTTAGCGACAAATCGTTTAATACGGCTTCATCTTTAGTTGGGTACTTAAAGGTTACATTTTTTACTTCAATTAACCCTTTAACTTTATCAACAGCGACTGTGCCAGTATCTTTCTCTACGTTTTCATCAAGTATTAAAAATATACTTTGAGATGCAGAAATGCCACGTTGCATATCGCTATTAACATTAGCCAATTGTTTAAGTGGGCGCAGCAACATCATCATTGATGATATCAAAACAACAAAATCCCCAGAGCTTATAGTATCAATCATAGAAGGCATCGATACCACCCACAAAATAACAGCCATAGCACTTGCGGCGAGTATTTGAATAATGGATACACTTAAGGCTTTTGTCGCATCCATTTTAATGCGCTGCTGACGGTTATGATTATTAATTTTAGAAAATTTATTTATTTCTTGCTCTTGTCCACCAAACCCGTGAATTACTTTATGTCCGCTAAGCATTTGTTCAGAGCTACGTGTAACCTGCCCCATAGCTGATTGGATACTTTTAGAAATATGACGAAAACGTTTCGATACAACCGCTACAATAATAGCGACAAGAGGGATGATGACTAGAAATATAAGTGAGAGCTTCCAACTGGTATAAAACATTACACCAAGTAAAAAGACGACAAAGGCCCCTTCACGTACAACAATAAGTAGCGCTTTAGTTATTGCTTGTTGAACTTGCTCTGTGTCAAAAGTGATTTTTGAAATTAAATCGCCCGTAGAGTTTTTGTCATGAAAAGAAACGGGTAAATGCAATATGTGCTCAAATAACTCTTGGCGTAAAGATCGTACAACTTGTGAACCTACATAGCTTAAACAATACGATGACATAAAATTAAAAATACCACGCCCAATCACCAATGCAATAACAACAAATGGAGCATACTTTAATACATCGCTGTTTCGTTGGTTCAAACCTTCATCAATAAATGGTTTCATTAATTGAATAAATAGCGCGTCCATTCCTGAATAGCCAATCATTCCTATAATAGCGACGAAGGCTACACTCTTATATGCACCGACGTAAGAAATTAACCGTTTATAAATTTGTGTAGTACTTTGATCCATAACACTCTCTTCATACAATTACAGACTCTATTGTATCCTTAGGCACACTAAAACAAAACGTCAATTTTTGATAAACCAGTAACTTTCATCCTCGCGAGCCGCTTTTACTCGAACATTATCATTGTAAAATTCAATACTTATTTGTCCTTGTTGACCTGTCACATATTGAGTTGCCTTTATTTTGTCGTAACGATCAACAACCTCCTCCTTCGGGAAGTGCCATTGTCCTTTGTAAGCACTAGAATGAATAACAATTTTAGGATTTACATCACTTATAAACTCATTACTAGACGATGTATCACTCCCATGATGTGGGCTTAGCATAACGGTACTTTTTAAAAAATAGTTCTCTTGCAATAATTGCAACTCTCGTTGTTTAGATATATCACCCGTTAATAAGACACTGTGGGTTTTATCAGCAACACGAATAACGCATGAATCATCATTCTCATTTTTGAAGTTTAACGTTTTAAAGCTTTCAATTTGAAGGCCAAAAATATCTATTTTGGTTACTTTGCAAATGTCTTGTAAGTTATTGGGATGAAATGTGGTAAAACGAGTTTCGTAGCCTGCTTTTATAAAATGATCTACACCGCCCGCATGATCGTTATCTTCATGACTTAAAATAGCTGTTGATACAGTAAGATTGTTTGACTCAATAAAGGGCAGTAAAATACTACGGGTACGACTAAAACGATTAAAATAACTAGGCCCAAAATCATAAATTAGTGCATGTTTATCTTTTTCTATTAGCACCATTAATCCATGTCCTACATCAAAAACATGTAATTGCCATTTTGGCTTATCCACTATTAAGTAGTTAAACAATATGACACTTAATGGGATACCTGCTAGCCATTTATATGGGACTAAATAAAAAATCGAAATAGTAATGTATGAAAAAACAACAACAATAGCGTCAATATTACCTATATTTAACCAACGAATATAACTAGGTATTTTCAATAGCCATTCGAATAAATAACTTAAGCTTTCATCAAAAACACTAATAATTATGCCTATATCAAGTAAGCTGCTAATAAATGTGATAATAATTAGACAAGGCATAACGACTAAAGAAAGTAATGGGATAGCAATTAAGTTCAGTACTAAACCAACTAAGCTCACGCCATTAAAGAAGTATAATGAAAGTGGTAATAAACCAATAAATAAAGCAATTTGAACGACAGTTAATGCAACGACCTTATTTAGAAATGATGTATTAAAAATCGGTATTTGCTTAACAACTAGAAATATAATAACCACAGCAATAAACGAGAAATACAGCCCAGCGTTTAATACATTAAAAGGATTAATTATAAGCAGAATAACAAGTGCATATAAAATACTTCGCCAACGTAATGGTTGTTTTGCCAAAAAGTAGAGTGCTAAATAACACCCAAGCATGATTAAGGCGCGTGTAGCTGAAACTAAAAAGTCACTCAAATATACATAGATAAACGATCCAATAAAGCCAACTAGACTATAAATAACAGACAGGTTTTTAGTCTGCTTACCAGCGTATTTTATTTGTTTAAATAAAAATCGCGTAATTATATAGCAAAAACCAAATATTAACCCGATGTGTAATCCGGATATTGCCAGTAAATGGCTCAACCCCAATGATTGCATTAATTGCTTATCTGTAAAGCTCATTAACGACTTATCACCCGTTAATAGTGCATAATATAGCCATTTAAGTTTTGTATTACTGTAAGTCCTTTTTATATATTCCCTATAATTTATAAGGTGGCTGTGTTTTTTATTACGCGCAACAATAAGTTCTTTATTGAGTATTTTTCCTTTAAAAAATATTCGTTGTGTAAAAGCATATCTCTCGTTATCAAATACATTAAAATTTTTAGTACTTCGAAAGTTTTTTATAGCTATTGTTGCTTTAAAAGTATCACCAACAAAAAGTATTTGTTCAGAATTCACACTCAGCATTGCACTCGGTGCCCTAAAATATGCGTATTGAGCAGTATCAAGTTCTATTATTTTTACTCTTATGTATTGAGGTTGCTTATTTGAAATTATATCTTCGACAATTAGATCAGCTGCATATGCATACTTTTCATCCTGTTTTGGGCTTTCAAAATTATAAAAAGTATAATAATGCAGTGATACACAGCAAATAGCGCAAATAAAGCCTAACAATACATTTAAAAACGGCTTAAAATACAAACTCACAATAAGGACTGATATTGTGAATATTATAAATTCGAGAGTTTGATAATAAAATACGGTTGCGATACAGCCAATTACAAACCCAAGACTTATCCACACTGATGTAAATGGTTGCTTTAAATGGCTAAAAAAACGATCCAAAGATTTTTACCTGATCCAAATAAAATTAGACATCATAAATATCTAAGAATTTTTGGGCACCTTTTGCAAGATGCAAATCTTTGGCACTTAAATAGACGGTCCGCTCGAGGAGCATTTGCTGTTGGGCTATTTTTTGCTTTCATCCCTGTTCCCTTTCAAATGGTCTTAGCCGCAGCTGGAGCTATTGTATTTAGAGTTAACTTACCTATTTCGGTTGCTTTAGTTTGGCTTACAAATCCATTAACTATGCCCCCTATATTCTACGGGTCGTATTTAGTTGGTACATTAATTTTAAACCAGCCAGAGCAACACTTTGCCTTCGAACCTAGCTGGGCTTGGTTTCTAGAAAGTATAGAAACCATTGGACCCGCTTTTTTAATTGGCTCATTGGTATGCGCCTCTATCGCGAGCATAATTGCTTACTTTAGTATAGATATTATTTGGCGACGTTCGGTAGTCAAAGCGTGGGCAACACGCAACAAATAACCAAATATTTATAAGCTCTAATTACTATAGACGAAAAAAATCCCAACTTAATGAAGTTGGGATTTTTTATGCAAATCACTTTAGTTAATTAAAAACGGAATATACGTCTTATGCCAACTAAGGGTAGTAATAATAATGTGAACCAAGGAAAGCTCGCAGAGTTACGTTCATAAACTTCTGCTTCAGGAGGTGCACAGTTTTCAACTTCACCATTAGCAATAGGAGTTAACTTTACTGCAACTGCGACACTTTCAAATTCAATATTGCCTTCAATATCAGTAACAATTCCACCTAACGAATCACGTTTTTCAACTGTTTTGGTTGCTACACCAAAAATCTCATTATTTTCGTTAATTACTTTAGCTTCAGCCATTGTATAAGCATAATTTGTCTCACCATCAGTTTCATAGCATGGTAATAAGTCATTTAGGTTGGTTATTTTATCTTCGCCAATCTTGTATACAAATGCCTCTTTACGACGTGAGCTATCTGAAACACCTACCTCACCTTCCCCAACAATATAACCTTGGCTATTTATATCATTACCATAAGAACTTGAACTAGAAAAATAGTCATTAGGAAATACCGTATTGCCTGTTGCTATATCATGATAAAAAAACTTATTTCGAAGTGTTCCTTCAATTCGTTTAATAGCATAACCCGTAACAACATCATTATTACTTATTGCTAATGCTTTACCGCCTTGCCAATCATCTTCTTGATTTATAAAATCAACTACCGCACCATCTTTATAATAAACGGGCATGGTTAATATAATGTCATCATCTTTGTAGTATCGCGTATGCGATGAACCTACAGCAACACCATTACTATTAACCGCAAGTGCAGTACTTATAAATGCATCATCTTCAGTTTCACCTTCATCAGGTGTCAGTGCTAAACCAAGTTCTTCGACAGAAGTAATATTTAACGATTCATCAAGTTCCCATTTAACAGCACGCTTATTAAATAAGCCTCGTGAAATATTAGAATTTAATAAATTAACACATACAGATATAGGTTCATCTTCATTATCACAACTATCTTCAATATTTTCTAACCTATCTGCTGGAATATCTATTGATATATTTCCAACAACCGTGTATCCGCTGTTTGTCTTTATAATATCGTTAGCACGACTTGTACCGCCATGTTCATTAAACTCAGGGATTAACGGAACTTGTAAACCATCTGCGCCAATTACGATGCCTCGTTCAATAAATTCATGAGTGAACCATGTTTCAGCTTCGTCATCTCCATCAGGAGTGAATAAAACTTTATCGTAGGGTGCACTGCCCCAACCAACTGAAACACCATCTTCGCTAACAGCATTATACAAATTCGTAGTAGAGCGCGTTAATCCATCGTAATCAACTGAAGCTATATCAAATAAAGGCTGCTCTGTTAAAGTAGAATCATTAAAATTAACGCCTATTAATGAACTTATTTTCTGATACTCAAAATTTGTAGAAATCGATGATAAAAAGCTAATCATAAAACTATGAGCGTCAGAGTTAGTCGCAACAGCATCATTGTTTTCGATATCATCAAGCGTAAAGGTAATTACTTTATCGCTTAACTCAAATACATCTTCTGTATTACTGTAACTATTCTTGATAATACTTTCTGAAAAATCTATATAGCTTGTATCAATTGGTAAATTATATAAACCATTAGCGACACCAATAATATGGCCGCTTTCACTAACATCGGTAACGTAAGAGTGTTTAGCGTTTTCAGAAGACCCTAACTCAGTTAATTGATATGTCGCACTTATTGCTGAAGTGCTTAATGTCGCTAAAATACTGGCAGCGAGTAATTTATATTTCATTTTAGTCCTTACTACTGATTCTGTAATTCTTCAAGTTCTTCCCAGCGCTCAAGGGCAGCTTCAAGGTCAGACTCAAGTTGTGCTAAATGGTTCAATGCTTTAGTTGTTACATCACTCTCTTGTTTAAAAAAGTCTGCGTCACTCACTACAGCTTGTTGAGCTTCAATTTCAGCTTCTAGTTTTTCCATTTTATTCGGTAGTTGCTCTAATTCAAGTTTTAATTTGTAAGAGAGTTTATTTGTCTTAGCTGCAGGTTTGGCAGCTGGAGTTACTACTTTTTCAACTTTTTTTACTGGTTGTTGCTGAATTTTTTTTTCTTGTTCAGCTAAGTAACTAACATAAGCTTCATAGTCGCTATAACCACCAACGATATCTGTTACTTTACCATTGCCTTCAAATGCCCATACACTAGAACATGTATTATCAATAAATTCTCGGTCATGGCTTACAATCAGCACTGTACCTTGATATTGATTAATAATGTCCTCTAGTAACTCTAACGTTTCAATATCCAAGTCATTCGTTGGCTCATCAAGAACAAGTATATTAGATGGTTTTAAAAACAGTTTAGCTAATAGCAGTCTATTTTTTTCACCACCAGAGAGTGCTTTAACCGGTGTACGAGCGCGTGCTGGCGGGAATAAAAAGTCTTGCAGATAACCTAAAACATGACGTGAACGACCGCCCATCATCACTTCTTGTTTACCTTCGGCAACGTTATCTTGAACTGTTGCTTCTTCGTCAAGTTTTTCACGGTACTGATCAAAGTAAGCAAATTCTAAATTAACACCTTGCTTAGTTATGCCGCTATCTGGTTCTAAATCACCAAACATTAGTTTTAATAGTGTTGTTTTACCAATACCATTTGGACCTACTAAGCCGATTCTGTCACCACGCATAACAAGTGTCGAAAAATCATCAGCAATAACTTTGTCTTTAAATGCATGGCAAAGGTGCTGAGCTTCAAATACTAATTTACCAGAGCGGTCTGCTGTTTCAATATTAAAGTCAGTTTTACCAACTTGATCAACACGTTGTTTACGCTCATTACGTAGCTGTTTTAGCTCTCGAACACGCCCTTCGTTACGTGTTCTTCGCGCTTTAACACCCTGGCGAATCCACGTTTCTTCTTCAGCTAAACGCTTATCAAACAATGCATTTTGCGCTTCTTCTACTTTTAAATCATGCGCTTTTTGCTCGAGATAAGTCGCGTAATCACCTGGGTACGAAATAAGTTTACCGCGATCTAAATCTAAAATACGCGTAGCAACAGCGCGAATAAACGCACGGTCATGTGATATAAATACAATGCCGCCTTTAAATTCTTTTAAAAACTGTTCAAGCCACATGACACTTGCCATGTCTAAATGGTTTGTCGGCTCATCTAGTAGCAATAAATCAGGCTCACTTACAAGTGCACGCGCAAGTGCCACTTTGCGTAACCAACCACCAGAAAGAGACTCAAGTTTAGCCTCTGGCGTTAGTTCTAATTGTGTTAAGACTAATTGAATTCGGCTATCAAAGCGCCAGCCATCAGCGGCTTCAAGTTGGTTTGATAAACGTTCAAGCTTGTTTAATAACTTATCAGTACACTGTGTTTGCAATTCGTTACTAACATGATGAAAGTCAATGAGTAAGTTAGCAATTTCTGGCATACCTTGCGCAACGTAATCAAATACAGTGCCACTTGCACCTTTTGGTGGATCTTGCTCTAAGCGAGAAATTCGAATGCCACCGAGTTGATTTATTTCGCCATCATCTAAAACAACTTGTCCATCAAGTACTTTTAGCAGCGTTGACTTGCCCGCGCCATTTCGACCAACAACACACACTCTTTCGCCACTTTCTATAACCGCATCTGCTTTGTTAAGCAAAGCATGTGTACCAAAAGCAAGTTGTGCTTTTAAAATTCTAATTAAATCCATAGTTCTTATTTGCTCTTATTCTGCTTGTGCTAAAAATTCGCGCACAGAGTGTAAAGTAAAAGGCCAATATAATTTCTCGCCTTTTTCACTTTTTAATACAGGAATAGTAATTTGATACTCAGCAATAAGCTGCTCATCAGTCATAATATCGATTAGTAATAACTCACTGTTGTCATTTAGTACATCAGTGATAAGTTGCTCAGCTTGCTCGCACAAGTGGCAACCATCAGTATGATATAAAATCCATTTAGCCATGCGTAATTAGCCAGCTATTATGGATTTTTTTATTACGTTTGAAGTCTGGTGATAGTGTTTTATCTGAGATATTAACGGCTTTTAAACCTAAACCAATCAGGCCAACTTCATCCATTACAAAACCACGTTTGTTATTAGAGAAAATCAAAGTACCTGATGGACTTAAAATCTTTTTAACCCACGTTAATAATTTAATGTGATCGCTTTGCACATCAAACGCGTCTTTCATACGTTTTGAGTTTGAGAACGTTGGAGGGTCTAAAAATATCAAATCATATTGTGCTGTCGCATGCTCTAACCACTTTAAACAATCTGCTTGTTCAAAACGGTAACGTGTATTACTGATATTGTTTAAATCGAAGTTATCTTGGCCCCATTTTAAATAGGTTTTAGATAAATCAACTGTTGTAATTGCTTTAGCGCCACCAAGTGCAGCATGCACAGAGGCAGTACCTGTGTATGCAAACAAGTTTAAAAAGCGTTTATCTTTTGCATTTTCTTGAATATAACGACGCATTAAACGGTGATCTAAAAATAAACCTGTGTCTAAGTAGTCGAATAAATTAACTTTAAACTTAGCACCAAACTCTTCAACTATCATAGTTCGGTTTTGTTTAGACATAGCGGTATACTGGTCTTCACCCTTTTGCTTTTTACGCACTTTTACAGCAATATTTTCAGGTGAGATATCAAGTTGTTGCGAAGTCAATGTTATTACGTCTTGCAGGCGTTTTTCTGATGTTTTTTCATCAATTTCTTTAGGCGCTGCATATTCAAAAATAACCGCTGAATCACCGTAAATATCTACAGCAACATTGTACTCAGGGATATCCGCTTCATAAACACGATAAGCGTCTACTTTATTTTGTTTAAGCCAGTTTTTTAAGCCTTGCTTATTCTTTTTCAATCTATTTGCGAATGACGTAGAGCCTTCAAAATTAAGCGCTTTTTTATCATCGGTGGTCAAACTTACTTGCTTATCATCTAATTGATATAAGTTAAGTTCAACATCAAGTGGGCCATTTTTAAACTTATAACGCTTAAGACGCACAAGTTTTAAAAGTTTAAATAAGCTCTCGTCCATACCCAGTAAGGCAAGTTTCCAATGATTAAAGTGCTTTTTAAAGCCAACACCTAAATTACGGTGTAAATCAACAAGCTCAGCCATAGAACCAATACGCTCACCATAAGGTAAGTTTGAAATTACCACACCAGGTAACTTAGCAACGGCTGTAAGTTTAGTGGCATCACTTTGCTTAAACTTAATAACATCATCAAGCTCAGCCCGTTTGGCATTATCAATCGCTTTACTTAAAACTTGTTCATCGTAATCGTGGCCAATTAACCACAATTTAGGGTCGGTAATGTTAGCAAGTAACTCTTCTTTAAGTTCTTTAAACTTAGCGGCTCTAAAACTGGGTAAACGTTCAAAAGCAAAGCCTTCACGGAATAATCCCGGCGCTTCGTTTCGTGCCATGCCGGCCGCTTCGATTAAAATAGTACCCGCACCACAACAAGGATCGAATAAAGGCTGTTTTACATTATCAAGCCAACCACTTCGCTTAATTAGTGCAGCAGCTAGGTGCTCTTTAATTGGCGCTTTACCTTGGCCTTGACGGTAACCACGTTCAGACAAACGAGGGCCAGAATAGTCAATATACATAGAAACGCCGTAACGATTTAGTCGTGCAACAACACGTACGTTAGCGTCTTGCTTATCAACGTTGGGACGCTGCTCGTATAAATCATTAAAATAATCAACAATCGCATCTTTTATTACAAGACCAGAAAATTGTGTGTTTTTTAATGAGTCATTGGTACCGTTGAAGTCGACAGCGAATGTTTGAGTAGGTCCAAACCACTCTTGCCAAGGTTGCGATCGCGCAAAATTATACAGGCTACTTTTGTCATCTACGCCTTCTTTTTCTTCAATAAGCATAAGCACACGCGTTGCAAAACGACTTGATAAACAAACCTTTTGCGCCAGTAATGAGTCAGCCTCAAAACGAACAGAACCAACAGTTTGCTTAGACACAGTTGCGCCAAGTTCTGTTAGTTCATCAACCAATAAATTTTCGATTCCGATAGAAGTAAGTGCGATAAATTGCAAAGTAATAACCCTTAATAGCTAATTGCGCAGGATTATAACATAGGTTGAGTGACATACACGCCATAAAGACACGCTTAAAAACTTAAATTTGATGAGGGTCTGTTGAACTTTCAAGGTTGAAATTGCAGCAGTCTGTTTGGTATTTAGGCAAGGCAGAGCCTATGCAGTGTGGTCATTCCCCATAAATGGGCGATAACGTAGCATTAATGCCAAACAGGCGCTGCCCAAACGGTTCTTCCTAGGGGCTATTTACTCTTTGTTGCCTAAGTGGATGTAGGTAAGGGGCGTGAGCAGGACGCGGAAGCTTTGCTCGGTTTTACTTATTCTTACATGGATGTAAGCCAGTATGGTAACGAAGGAGCAGTTACCGAGCCCACTAGGTTACAAATCTCGCGCTGCGATTAAATAGCCGCTAGTTTGAACAAATTTCAATCCACAAAGATCAGCAGACCCTAGGCGGTTTGACTTTGGTATTGCTGATTTAGGATGGGGTGGACTCGATTATTCAAAATACGGATTACTTCAAATTGTGCTAAAGATAAGTTTTCGTCCAATTTAAATGTTTCACTTAGATTCAAACAAATAGATGCATCAGAGCAGTGCTCTACAATTAAAAAATCACCTGACTGCGCTTTAGATGTTAATTTTACTATTGCCTCTACGCTTGGCTCTGTCCCTGTGTATTCTTCAAAAAACCAACTTTTTGCTAAAACGGGTTTTAAGTGATACTTAACAGCAGTTGCATTTAGCGATATTTGACAAATTTGAGCCGCAGACCACAATTCAAATCCATCCAGATAATTATAAACTTGTTCGTAAAATGCAGCATCTTCGAGGCTAAAGCGTGGATTCTTAAAAACAGAATCCGTTAACTGTCTTAACTTATAAGGCGTACATAATTGCATATCGTCATTTAAATCAAGTAATAAACGGTTTTTATTAGGACAAGTAATCCACTGCCATTGCTTTGATGCTTGTAACATTTACTCCTCCTTGGGTTTATTAAAATAATTAGACGTTGCTTAGAGTATAACCGCTTCTGACCATTTTTTAAATATTTGTTTAGAACATTTATCGAACGATCAAAAGCTTAGATAACTGATCCTTATAAGCCGTTAACGATCGTCTTTACCAATTGTGGACCTTTGTAGATGAACCCAGTATAAACTTGAACTAAATTTGCGCCTGCATCTAACTTTTCTTTTGCAGATGTAGCATCGTCAATACCGCCTACTCCGATGATTGGCAACTTACCTTGTGTTAAACGCTTTAATTCGCTTACGACCTCTGTAGAGCGCATTCTAACAGGATGACCTGACAAACCGCCGGCCTCTTCTGCATATTGCTGCCCCATAACTGCAGCTCGTTCAAGCGTAGTGTTAGTTGCAATCACACCATCAATTTTATTATTTAAAAGTGACTCACTTACTTGCTCTATTTGTATTTGATCCAGATCCGGCGCAATTTTTATCAGCATCGGAACTTGCTTATTGTGTTTAGCTGCTAGATCAAGTTGCTCGCTTTTAAGGCTTTGCAGTAAATCATCAAGCGCTGCACCATATTGTAAATCACGAAGTCCAGGGGTATTTGGTGATGAAATATTTACCGTAATGTATGAGGCATGCTCAAATACTTTACGCATACAGTGAATGTAGTCATCTTTACCTTGCTCATTAGGTGTATCTTTATTTTTACCAATATTGATACCGAGTATCCCACTGTACTTTGCCGCTTTTACGTTAGCGATTAAGTTATCAACGCCTTTATTATTAAACCCCATGCGATTAATAATTGCATTTGACTCTGGCAACCTAAAAATACGAGGTTTATCATTACCCACTTGAGGGCGCGGTGTAACCGTACCGACTTCGATAAAACCAAAGCCCATTTGGCTAAATGCATCTATACATTCAGCATTTTTATCAAGCCCTGCAGCAAGCCCAACTGGGTTTTTGAATTCAAGGCCTAAAAAATTAACTGGTTTGTCTGCAATACTTTGCGACCAAGCGGCACTTAACGGTGTGTTAGCGAAGCGACGTAAGTTACTTAGAGCAAACTCATGCGCCCACTCCGCATCACGGGTAAACATAAAACGGCGAGCTAAATCGTAAAACATGAATATAATCCTCTATTAAAATACAGACAAAAAAATACCTCAGACAAGGCTGAGGTATTGTATAACAAAATAATCAATTCATTTATTTTTTGTGGAATAAAAACAAATGAAAAGCTAAATTATTTTCCTGAAGTATTACAATTATGGCTCAATAACATTAATTCACGAAGTGCTACAGAGAACTTAGCAAAATCATGACTTTGTGAAGTTTTAAATTCAGCCAACATCTGTTTCCAACGAAGTAATAATAACTCTTGGTTATCCATCCATTCATCTATTTGACTATCAACATCTTTTTCATCAGCTTCAAAGCTATTTAATACTACTTCAGCTAACGTACGTTGTTGCCAATCTAGCTCTTCACGGTAAGAAGAACGAGCAAGCGCTTGCCAATGGTTTGCAACCGGTTGATGGGTAATTTGATCTAAGAACCAATGCAGACCCATTCGCGCACCAAGTTTAAAGTACGTATTAGATACCATTGAGATACCTCGGCCCGAACTATTCGCAATTTCCGCTAAGTCCATTACCGAGAACAAACTTGATAATGCCACAATTCGCTTAGCAATAGCTTCCGGTACACCACTTTCAATTAGCTTATTAGCTTCTTGTACTATGCGATCATTTTCTTTTTCAACAATATAAGTATTTAAGTTTTCACTTAAATCTTTGAATGTTGGTGCAAAGTACTCAATTCCTTGCTCAATCGTTTGCGCCTTATTACGATGACGTAAGAACCAACGTGTAGTTCGACGCACAGTACGACGAAGTTGGTAAAGCATCTCAGTTTGTACAGCTGCTGGAATCTTATTATCTAGTGCGCTTATAGAAGACCATGTATCGCGCATTTCAAAAATTTCACTGGCAATTGAATAACACATTGCTATTTCAGCTTCGCTTGCGCCAGTTTCTTCATGCATACGTACCATGAAGTTTAAACCCATATCATTAACGATATTGTTAGCAAGTTTAGTTGCAATAATTTCTTTACGTAGTGGATGGTTGTTCATCGCATCGTTAAACTTCTCACGTAATGGCCGTGGAAACGATTTGACGAGCAGCTGGCGGTAATATGGGTTTTCAGTAATTTCATCACTTACTAAAGACTCTTTTAATACCATTTTAGCGTAAGACACGAGCACTGAAAGCTCAGGGCGAGTTAAGTCTTTACCTGCGGCTGCACGTTCTGCCAATTCTTCATCACTAGGAATGAACTCGATAGCACGGTTTAGCTTGCCGTCTTTTTCAAGCGCATGAATAAAACGTATTTTTTCTTTAAGAGTAGACGTGCCCTTCGATTGCGTAATTGAAATCGTATGCGTTTGACGATAACAATCTTTAAGCACTAATTCAGAGACTTCATCAGTCATTGAATAAAGTAGCTCATCACGTTGTTTACGGGTTAAATCACCTTCCGCAACTAAGCCATTAAGTAAAATTTTAATGTTAACTTCGTTATCAGAACACGCAACACCCCCTACGTTATCGATAAAGTCAGTGTTGACACGCCCGCCTTTTGCTGCAAACTCTATACGGCCAAGTTGAGTTGCGCCTAAGTTACCGCCCTCACCTATAATTTTTGCACCCAACTCATTACCATTAATGCGAAGTGCATCGTTTGCACGATCTCCAACATCTGCATCAGTTTCTTTAGAGTTTTTAATGTACGTTCCGATACCGCCATTCCACAGTAAATCGAAGTTCATCATTAATGATGCTTTCATTAATTCGTTTGGTGTCATACTTGCTTTTTTAGTGCCAAGCATTTTTTTCATTTCAGGGCTTAATGTTATTGATTTAGCCGCGCGAGAAAAAATACCTCCACCTGCAGAAATAAGGTCTTTGTTATAATCTTCCCAAGATGAGCGCGGCATATTAAATAGACGTTCGCGCTCTGGGTAAGATGTCGCTGCATCTGGGTTAGGATCAATAAAAATGTGCATATGATTAAATGCAACTTGTAAACGAATATGCTTAGACAACAACATACCATTACCAAACACATCCCCTGCCATATCGCCTATGGCGACCACTGTAAAGTCGGTAGTTTGACAATCGATATCCATTTCACGGAAATGACGCTTAACTGATTCCCATGCACCTTTAGCAGTGATACCCATTTTCTTGTGGTCATAACCAACAGAACCACCTGAAGCAAACGCATCACCTAGCCAGAAGTTATATTCATTCGCAATACCATTTGCAATGTCTGAGAAGGTGGCTGTCCCTTTATCAGCCGCAACTACTAAGTAAGCATCATCTTCGTCATGACGAACAACATCTCGAGCTGGCACTATTTCACCACGTTCAATGTTATCTGTAATATCTAATAAGCCGCGAATAAATATTTTATAACATTCTTGGCCTTCTTTTATAAACGCTTCGCGTTCAGTCGGTAGCTGTTTACATACAAAACCACCTTTAGAGCCAACAGGTACAATTACTGTATTTTTAACTTGTTGCGCTTTTACCAGACCAAGGACTTCTGTACGGAAATCTTCACGACGATCAGACCAACGAAGTCCACCACGAGCCACCTTACCATAACGTAAATGCACGCCTTCAACACGTGGGGAGTAAACAAAAATCTCAAATGCAGGAAGTGGCAATGGTACATCAGGAATTAGACTAGGTTGAATCTTAAATGAGACATAAGATTTAAACTGACCTTGTGCATCTTTTTGATAATAATTAGTACGAAGCGTTGCAACAATCATATCAACGTATAAACGTATAATTCGGTCATCATCAAGGTTGGCAACATTTTCAAGTTCTAGGTAAATTTGTACTATTAATTTCTCAAGTGTTTTAGCACTAGCCGGGGCTTTAATTGAGAACTTTTTAGCGAACAAATTAACTATTTGCGCAGCAATATTTGGGTAATTAGCAAAAGTACTTTCAATATACGTTTGCGAGAACGTAACACCAATTTGACGCATATATTTAGCATAAGCACGTAAAATAGAAGCTTCACGACCTGCTAGGCCACCCATTAAAACTAAACGGTTAAAACCATCGTTTTCTAGACGGTTGCCCCAAACATTTGTTAATGCAGCGCGAAAACGTGCTGAAATTTTATCAAAGTCAGCCATTCCTTTGCTGTCTATTAGCATAGAAAAATCCATGATCCAATTAATACGACCATCACTGGTTTTAACTGAATATGGCGTTTCGCCAACAACACGTAGACCAAAGTTTTCAAGCATTGGCATAACATCAGATAAATGAATTGGCTCATCTTTATGGAATAAGCTTAATCGTACAATATTGCTATTAGCTTCTTCTTGTGGACGATAAAACAACATTTCTAGTTTATTTTCGTCGGTCAATAATTCTAGTTTTTCAATATCTACAACTACGGCACTGGGAAGCACTTCATCCTTATATGAACGTGCAAACGCATTACAGTATTTACGGTTTAAATCGTTACCGCGTGCTTCACCAGCTGATTCTAAAAGCGCAGACTGCAACTTGTCTTCCCAAGTACGCGCAGCTTCTATTAAATTATTTTCGATGTCTTTCACGTTATATTCAATATTGTTATCGGTCACACGAACAGTGTAATGGGTACGCGCCAGTGTTGACTCAGAAAAGTAAGTAGTAAATTCGACTTTGTTGTCAGAATTAAATGCGTTGCCTAAAATATCTTGCGTTTCACGACGAAGCGCTGTGTTGTAACGTTCTCGAGGAACATAAACCATACATGAGAAAAATCTGCCGTAAGCATCTTTACGAACGAATAAGCGACACATGTCACGCTCTTGTACTTGTAAAACCCCCATGGCAACTTCAAGTAGTTCGTTTTCACGCGCTTGAACTAGCTCGTCGCGGGGATAGGTTTCTAAAATATTTAAAACCGCTTTGTAAGCATGCGTGCCTTTAGCAAAGTCACATATCTCCATGATGCGGTTAATCTTACTCTTTAATACAGGGACATCCGCGGCGCTATTATTATAAAAACTTGAAGAAAACAACCCAATAAAACGGTCTTCGCCAATTACATTCCCTTCATCGTCAAAACGCTTTATACCAACATAGTCAATATAAGCGGGGCGATGTACACGAGAAAGTGAATTGGTTTTTGTTAAAATTAATAAATTACTGCTACGCGCTTCTTGGCGTGCTACTTCTGGTAATTCTGATAATAATCGTGTGTGTTCTTCAGTTGAATTTTTCATCAAGCCAAGGCTAGTGTCCATTTTGCCTTTTAATTGGTAGTCACCTTGCACAGGGCTCAATTCATATTCGCGATAGCCCATTAGTGTGAAATTATCTTTAACTAACCAATCTAAAAACTCTACCGTTTCGGCAACTTCGTTTTCATTTTTATTGTGGCGACGCTTAGGTAGCTCTTTGGTGACCGCAATTAATTTTTTACGAATAGGCTGCCAATCTTCAACTGCAACGGATACATCAACGAGTACTGATTCTAATTCTTTTTTGAAAGACTCAATTACAGAAGAATCTGTTTGACGATCAATTTCAATAAAGAAAACCGTTTTAGTCGACGTCGATTCTTGCTCTGCTTTTAAATTAGATAAACCCGATATTTTCGTGTTTTTGTCACGTTGAATTTTAAGTGGGCTATGAAGTAATAAGTGAGAGGCGATATTTTCACGAGTCATGGCCATACGCACTGAATCTACTAAAAAAGGCATATCTTTAACAATAATTTCAACAATTGTATGCGATGACTGCCAGCCATCTTTAGCCACTTCGGGATTGAAAACGCGGATAACAGCATTATCAGTTGTATTCTTTTCTAGCGAATTCCAAAGGCTTAGTGCAGCGCCATATAAGTCACTATCGTTACGATTAGCCAAATCCTCTTTAGACATGTTGCTGTACAAGGCTTTGGCGAATTTTTCAACGAGTAACACATTATCAGCGTGAACTTTTTTTTGGATCAGCTTACAAACATTATCTAGGATAACCGAGGCTTGGCCTTCATTTCGTGTCATTGTATGTTCCTTAATCTATTACTGCCTAGTGGCAGAATATTTGTACAGCCATTTATTAGCGTGGAGTCAGTTAAATTCTAACCCTTTTACAGCTAATAAACAGCTTTTTCGATGAAAACATTTTAAGCTTTTCAGCTATTTGGTCATCTATTCACAAATTATAGATATAAATGGCCATTACTGGCCATTAAGGAGCAAAATTATTCACTTTATTTCTTCTGGTCAGTCCAGAGTAAGCTTCCAATCGCAGGTAATAACAGTACTGCACCTAACATATTTACTAAAAACATAAAGGTAAGCAGTATTCCCATGTCTACTTGAAATTTCAAATCAGAGAAAATCCATGTGCTAACACCAATTGCAAGCGTAATACCCGTAAATAACACGGCACTACCACGTTCAACCAATGCATTGCGATAAGCAACACTCAGTGGCACGTTTTGTTTAAGCTGCCCCATCATTGATGACAGGATATAAATGCCATAATCAACACCAATACCGACTCCTAAAGCAATCACCGGCAATGTAGAAACCGTTAAGCCTATTTCTAGTTGAACCATAAGTGCTTGTGCAAGTGTTGATACAATATAAAGTGGTAATACCACGGCTATTGTTGCTTTTAGGCTTCTGAAACTTAGTAAACATAAAATAATTACTGCACCATAAACGTATATCATCATTGGTATTTGTGCTTCAGATACTGACTCATTTGTTGCAGCCATTACCCCAACCGGCCCTGACGCTAATTTAAAGGCTAATTTATCAGTGCCCTCTTCTATTGAAAACTGTTTAACGTTTTCAATTACGCGGTCAATCGTTTGTGCTTTGTGATCATCTAAAAAGATAATAACAGGCATAACAGAACAATCACCATTGAGTAAACCCGTACTCGTTTCTACTCTTGAAGTGGATTGCACTAAACTAGCAGAATTTCGTGGAAGACTTTGCCACTTAAGGTTACCTTCGTTATAGCCTGCATTCACTGACTGCGCAACGGAACTCAAACTAACAACTGATTGCACGCCGGCTACATTTTCAACTTTATATTGAAAGCGACTAATACGCTCCATAACATCATGTTCAGTACACGCTGCAGGATAGGCCTCAACAATGACCTTTAAAATGTCAGATGAAATTGTATATTTATCTGATATTAAGAAAGTATCTTGATTATAGCGAGCGTCTTGATGAAGGGAAGGCGCTCCGGCATGTAAATCACCTATGCGCATTTTATCTGCTTGCCAATAGCCCAAAGCAAATAACACCAAAGTAAAGCCTATAATCATTTTAGCAATTTTAGGATCGGTTGCTTTAACGAGTATGTCACGAATCGCATCAAGCAGATTTGGTTTATCCGCATCACCTGATTGAATATGCACACTGCCTTCAAATTTCATGTAAGAAGCCCAAACAGGCAATAAAATTAAATTAGTAAATATAATAACCGCAACACCTAAACTGGCTGTTATTGCCAGCTCACGGATAATACCAATATCAATAGTCAATAATGTTAAAAAGCCAACAGTGTCTGATAAAAGTGCAATACCACCTGGAATAAGTAACGTTCTAAAACTTGATTGACAGCAAATCCTAGTACTTTTCCCTTCACCTACTTTTTTGCCTATTGCATTGATCATCTGCACACCATGACTTACGCCAATAGCGAAGACTAAAAATGGCACCAAAATAGACATAGGATCAAGGCCAAAGCCTAAACTCGAAAGTAAACCTAGCTGCCAAATAACAGCAATGATGGAACACGCAATAGGTAAGATCGTTAACTTTAAACTACCACAAAACAGCCAAACCATAATAAAGGTAAAGGCGATAGCAATGGCAAAAAATACGACTACCCCTTTTGCGCCTTCAGCTATATCACCAGCCATTTTTGCAAAGCCAATAATATGAATACTTACTTTGTCTGTGCTTAAAGGCTCTCTTAAATCACTTTCTAGCTTTTGTGCAAAAGCTAATGTGTCCAATTTTTGTTGTGTTTGAGGATCTGTTTCTAAAAGTTGAGCCGTTACCATCGCGCACGAATAATCGCTGGCAATCATACGCCCTACAACTTTTGCTTTTTCAATGTTTTCCTTTACTACACCTAAACCACGCGTATCTGCTTTAAAGTTTGCAGGAATAATTGGACCACCTGCAAAGCCATCTTCGACTACTTCAACAAAACGAGCGCTGGGGGAGAATATAGAATTTACTAATGGACGGTTTACTCCAGGTATAAAATAAAGCTGATCATGAACCGCTTTTAGCTGAGTAAAAAATTCTGGATTAAATATATTACCACTGTCGTCACAGACTGAAATAAGAATACTGTTTGCACCACCAAACTGCTTTTCATGCTTGGTATACACTTTCATATAATCGTGGTTTAACGGGATATTTTTATTAAACGATGCATCAAGTTGAATTTGCGTTGCTTTAAATACAAGTAAGCACGTTATGAGTGCAAAGCTTATAAGCATGATTAAGCGATGTCTAAAAATCGCTTTTTCTATTAAATCTAAAATCTTATGCATTAAGGGGTCAACTCCTTCACTTTAATGCCATCTTCTGTAGCCATGATTAGGTTATTATTTATAATCACACCATCAAGTATTGCTTTACCATCAGCGAGTTGCTCGTGAGTAAGTAACCCATCTTGTAAATGAAAAATAACTCCACTGTTGGCCAGCATTAACCATTGTTCATTGTTATAATTAATGATGCTGTTAACGGTTGCAGCTTTTACATTTTCTAAATGCTGCCACTCTTGCTCCCCTCGTTGTTTCGTAAATACGTTACCGCGTAGACCTGCAACAACTTCTTGTTGTTCATCTGAATTAAACGCAAAAAAGGAACCAGGGTAAATTTCTTCTAAACGTTCCCAAGTAACACCATTGTCAGAACTTCTGGCCATTAACCCCATTTCACCAACGATTATTAATCCGTTAGTCGTTTTTTCTATACGATTAAAATGCGGTAAAATTGAAGCTGTTTCAGCCTCATAACCTTCAGGATCATTTTCTTTTAAATCATTTAAATAATCGCGATCATCACTAAATAACAAAGAGTCTAAAAAACGCTTTTGCCAATGCTTTCCACCATCTGTGGTGTGGTAAAACATACCATATGCGCCAACGGCAAAGCCTTGTAAATCGTTTTCAAATAAAATATCTAAACACGGTTTATCTAATTCAGGTTTTACTTGTTGTAATTGCCAATTAAGACCACCATCAGTGGTATTAATAATTGTTGCATCGTGGCCACACGCCCATCCATTATTTTCGTTACTAAAATCAACGGCAGTTAAGAGCACTTGAGTTGGAACTAGTTCAGCTTGTTGCCATGAATCACCCGATGTACTTTTAATAACAGTACCGTGTTTACCAACAGCAATTAAGCCATTACCCGTGTTAGTTATATCGGTGAGTAAGGTTTTAGCTGCATTTGTTGCACTGATTGCATTGTTAGGGGCTTCTTGTGCAACACTCGCACCGCTTATTATCAGGCTGGCATATACCAAATACTTCATAAATTTTAATCGCCTTGTACGAGAGAGTTGTTTGTCTTTTTACTAGGGAGTGCGTTGCGCGCTGTAAGACAAACGCGATGAGAAAGGAAAAGGCACTTAACATATTGTTAAGTGCCTAGTTTAATACTATCTACCTGCGCGACGTAAAGCACTTGAAGTAAATTCGTTATCGTTAAATGACTGTGAAAAATCGTACATTTTTTCTTGGTTGTCTAAACCAATTGCTAAATAACGACGAGAGTTCAAATCATGGTAAACCTCAAGCGTACTCCACTGTGTAGGTACTTCGTAATAGTTAAGGCCATAAGCCATTGCTACACGATAAAGTTGGTCGCGGTTATCATAAATATCAGTGACCTGTACCTGCCAGCTATCTTCATCAATGTAAAATACACGTTTTTTATAAATATGGCGTGTATCATCTTTTAAGTTAGCTTCAACAACCCATACACGGTGCTTTTCGTAACGCGTATGTTCTGGATTAATATGACCTGGTTTTAAAATGTCATCATATTCAAGTTTGTCACTATGTAGCTTATAGCTATTATACGGCACATATAATTCTTGCTTACCTTTTAACGTCCAATTATAACGATTAGGCGAGCCATTAAACATATCAAAGTCATCGGTAGTACGTAAGCTATCCGCTGCAGTACCTGGTGCATCATATGCCACGTTAGGTGCGCGACGAACACGTCGTTGACCTGAGTTATACGTCCAAGCTTGGCGTGGTGTTAATATTTGGTCCATTGTTTCATGAACTAATAACGCTGTACCCGCTAAACGAGCAGGCTCTGTTACTTTTTGTTTAAACTTAAACAAAATGTTTGAGTCTTGTAGCTCAGCTGGTGTTGCGCTTGGGTCTGAATATTTAACTAATAATTGCTCATCAAAGCCAACATAATTGTAAGAACCTGATGCTGTTGGTGCAGCTTGTCCACCAAAACGCTCAATAGATTGGCCACGATAGCGCAATAAATGATTCCAAATTGCCTCTAAACCAGTTTTAGGGATAGGGAAAGGGATACCAATTGCAGTATTTTTAATCCCGTTACCACCTTCAACTAGCTCTGCCGTTGCTGCAAACTTTTTCGTTGCATCATAAACAAATTGAGGATACGAAGCAGAACGACGTGTTTCGTATACTGGCATTTTGAACGTGTCTGGATACGCTTTAAATAAAGCAATTTGCCCGGGGCTTAAATTTGCTTTGTATTTTTCAATATTGCTTTTATCAATAGTGAAAAGCACTTTATCTGTTGAAAACGGGTCAAGATGATGCATACCAGGTTCATAACCTGCTGGCGCAGATGTAATCCCGTTATTCCATGCAGGAATAGAACCATCAGCATTGGCTGATTTTTCTGCACCCATTGGCGTTAAATCTTGGCCTAAGTGAGCAACTTCATCAGCACTTAATTTGGCTAATGCCGCGCTGCTTGCAAACAAGCTACAAAAAGCAGTAGCAATGAGGGTAGGTTTTTTAATCATAGTAATGTTACCCCTAAATAGAATATTTTAAATTGAAAGAAACGTAATCGCGGTCTGAGAATGTATTAACACCACCGCCGCCCCAAAATGAGTTATAGCTCACATCAAGTGACCATGCATTTTGGTAATTAAAGTTCATGGTGGCACCTAAAGATTTACGGTCTTCAATAAACAAGAACATAGGATCTGGTGTATTACCATTTACGTCATGAGAGAAAACAAAACGTGGTGAAAAGTTAATACCATTGTAGAGATTAAAATAATCACCTTTAGCAATTAAGCGGTAACCCCAAGAAGAAGCGGTTGCAAAAGACTTTTCTTCAGCACCATTTGATAAACCAAGCTGTAGCGTTGAATAATCGGTAGTACCTGGACCCGTAATTGTTCCACTTCGGCCAGTGCCAGATACATTTAAGCGCATTTCATCGTATTCAGGCATATTGTGAATTTTTACAGCGCCCACTTCACCAACAACAGCCCAGCTATCAGCACCTAACGAAGGGCCAAATAAATGGGTCGCAGTGAACTGAATCTGTGATGTATCACGTTCAATATAACCTTGGGCAACTTCACCTGGGCCAACTGAGCTTATAGCATCACCAAAACTCATTTGCGAAATACCCGCAAAATCAGGACGAATACCTGCAACAGCTAACTGTTCAGGCATTGCTGTGTAGAGTAATTCTACGTCATCAATTTGCAGTGGTTCATCTTGACGAAAAGCAAATTCACCGGCAAAGGCTGTTTCGCCTATCGTGGTATTAAAACTTAAACCGTATAATTTGATATCTTCAGGGTAATCGTTTTCCGCTTTAGAGAAAGCAGTTAAATCAGCAACATTATCAGACGTAATTTCTGTTGTCATAATCATTGCTAAATCTTGTGCAATAGCTGCTTGAGTAAAGTTTGATACACGACCAGATATAAGCGGACGACGACTATGATAATTCACATGATACAGTGCAATTTCAGTATCATTAAATTCAGGCAAAAATACACCTAAACGTAAACCGTATTGGCCGCCATCTTCAGGTTCTGTTTTACCGTTACCGCCTTTACCTTTAAGTGCAACTTTAGTGGGGTAAGCAAGGTACATTTGAGCAAGTAAAGCACTGCCTTCAGCACTAGATGGATCAATCCCCTGTGCAGCTGCCGCTAAAGCAAAGTCAGATGTTAGGTTGTTTAGACTATCAGTTAAAAATGCAACATCAATATCAGGGTTAGATGTAAAACCTAACTGAACATTTTGCTGATAACCATTTTCTGCCGCAAAGTCATTAGTAGAAAAGTACGTACCTGCTGCAGGCAAACGCGTTTCTTGCCATTGATACTGATAAAAACCTTCAAGCGTAATATTGTCTGTTATACCCAATGAAGCCCATAACATGCCCACCGGAATGAATGCCTCTTTAAGCTCAGCACCAGGTGCTTTTAAACGATCTATATCTACAGGGTTTACATTAATACCATGAGATATAAGCGTACTTTCGCCCCAGTTAACAACTTGCTGACCTAAACGCACTGATAATGGGTTGTTACCATCATTTAAATCAAAATCAGCCCAAACAAACGCATCTAATAAACGAATGTCGGCGCAGCTTTGTGCTTTAGTATCTTTATCGTCACATGGGTCAACACCTTGACCTGATGTAGGATTAGCATATGCATGATTGCCATCCATTAAGGCAAAATCATAAAAATACATAAAACGTGTAAACAAACCGTAGTTGTCTTTATTTATTGAAAGGTCGTGTGTACCTTTTAATAATTTAGAAAATGAATCACCACTATCGAAATTCAAATTACCCGCGTCACCATTATTTGAGTAAGAGCCTGGTTGAGCCCACACATCTTGAGATGAATAAACGGTATTACTTAACGCAGGATTGTAACCTGCCCAGTTAAACGCGGGGTTATTACTTTTACCAATTAAGCTAAAGTCTCGGTCTTCTACACGGACACTTTGCCCATATGAAAAGGTTGAATCGAAGGTAATATCAAACCCTCCGGCTTCAAATGTTGCAGCTTGTACATTAGCTGTTGATAAACCAAGGCTAGCGACTGCTAAACCTATAGCGATTTTATTTTTAACAAAAAGCGATCTTCTTATCATTTTTGGTTCCCCCCTGTCGCGGGTCATTTTGTGTGATCAAGTTATTGTTTTTAGTGTAATCGTAACGATAGAAGCGAAATGGATAAATTACAAATAGTCGCATTCAATCTGTTATATATTTTCATTCTGGTTGACGTTTACGTATTGGTAAGACGTCGTACCAGATAATTTATACACGTAATTTAACAATAGAACAAATTGAAATTAACAAAAAGACAATATTTTATGATTTTATAACATAAAAACAGCGTACTAAGCCACTCGTTCAATACGAATAAATTTATTTTCAAGGGTTAGTAACATTCTGAAACGCCCTCTTATACCTAAGCTAGTAATAAATGGCCTTAAGTGATTAGCAGAAAAACGCACTGTTTTCCCGCCATCTTCGACAACCTGCAATGAGCTAAAACGACCATGGTAGTAATCCATGCATTCGCTGTAGCTCAATCTTAAATTAAAATAATATTCGATCATTTACTTAAGTGCTTTTTCAACCTTTTCAAATAAATCGGCGCTTAACCCATCTAAATTAGCTAAACGTTCTAGTTGCAGTCTCATTGCTGTTGAACGTGTATTATCGTATCGCTTCCACGACATAAACGGCGTTAGCATACGAGATGCATTTTGAGGGTTTATAGCATTTAATTTAATGAGTAAATCACCTAAGAGCGCGTAACCTTTACCATCAAGGCGATGAAACTGAGACGTATTGAAATGGCTAAAGCTACCTACAAGTGCTCGTACACGATTGGGGTTTGAAAAATCAAAACACGGATGTTCGTAAAGCGCCTTAATATTATCAATTGCATTGTCACCAGTTTGCATCGCTTGCAAAGCAAACCATTTATCCATTACTAATACATCGTGACGCCATTGACTATCAAAGTAGTTTAACAATTCTTCACATAGCTCATGTGACGCTTTAACAGCGGCACTTAGTGCACCTAAAACATTCGTCATATTTTTTGAGCTTGCAGCATGTTTAATAAAATCAGCAGCGTGCGGGTCATTAGTTTTAGCAAGGTAATGAAGGCATAGCTGCTTTAAAGACCGAATTGCAACGGCACTTGCATTTACACTGCCATCATCGATTAACGATTCAAAACACGTTATAAACTCGTTAGTTAACTCATCCGCTATTTGCCTTTCAAATTGCTCAGCAATATTGACTATTTCATCTACTGGAATTACTTCAAATTCAGCAGCCAACGTATCAAAACTTGGTAATTTTAATAGCTCTGCAATAAGCGCTAGATCGCCCTGTTTTTCATTAACTAATCCACGAAGCGCATTAATTATCTCATCACTAAGCCCAACACTTTCAACACTGTTTAGATTCGCTTTCATTGCTTTAATAAATAGCTGCTGCTGTGCATCCCAACGAGAAAAGTCACTGCGTGCGAAACGCATAATATGAAGTAGCTCATGTTCATCTGTTTCTTGGTTTAAAATACATGGAGCAGAAAAGTCTTCAAGTAATACTGCAACAGGTTTAGCAGTCATATTATCAAAGTGAAATGTCTGTGATGGTTGAGTTACATTTAGAACGTGGTTAACTTTTTCGCCTTGGTACTCAAGCTCAATACTTTGTCCATTTACATCTAACAGTTCAATTGCAAATGGAATGTGCAAAGGTGCATTACTTTGCTGGTTCAGCGGTGCAAATTGTTCAATTGTTAAACTGTATGTATTTGAATCCAGATCAAAGTTTTGAATAGCATTTAAACGAGATGTACCTGCTTGACTATACCAACGTTTAAACTGATCTAAGTTAACGCCTGATGCGTCGCTCATTGCACTTACAAAATCATCACAAGTAACAGCTTGTCCGTCATGGCGCTCAAAATAGAGTGCCATACCTTTTTGAAAGTTTGGCTCGCCTAATAATGTATGCATCATTCGGATTACTTCGGCGCCTTTATCGTACACAGTAACCGTGTAAAAGTTATTCATTTCAATAACTTTTTCTGGACGAATAGGATGAGCCATAGGGCCAGCATCTTCGCTAAACTGGTGTGTGCGCATTACTTTTACAGCGTCAATTCGATTAAGCGCACGAGAGCCTAAGTCACTACTAAACTCTTGATCCCTAAATACAGTTAAACCTTCTTTAAGCGATAACTGAAACCAATCTCTGCACGTTACCCGATTACCTGTCCAGTTATGGAAATACTCATGCCCTACTATAGATTCAATCGTATGATAGTCTTTATCTGTCGCTGTTTCTTGGTTGGCTAAAACACATTTACTATTAAATATGTTTAAACCTTTATTTTCCATTGCACCCATGTTGAAAAAATCAACGGCTACAATCATATAAATATCTAGGTCATATTCTAAATTAAAACGCGCTTCATCCCACTGCATTGCTTTTTTAAGTGAGGCAATAGCATGTGGTGTTTTAGATAAATTACCTTTATCTACAAATAGAGCAAGTTCAACATTTTTACCGCTTTGAGTAATATAGTTGTCTTTTAATACATCAAAATCACCTGCAACCAAAGCAAACAAATAACTTGGCTTTTTAAACGGGTCTTGCCATTTAGCAAAATGACGCCCATCTTGAGTTTCACCACTGTCTACTTGATTACCATTAGATAGGAGCTGAGAAAATTTTGTATCTGCAATTACGGTCACATCAAATGTAGATAAAACATCGGGGCGATCCATGTAATAGGTTATTTTTCTAAACCCCTGCGCCTCACATTGCGTGCAATACGCACCACCTGATAAATATAAACCTTCTAGTGAAGTATTAGTCTCAGGTGATATCTCGGTGACAATACTTAATTGGCAACTATCCGGTAGATTATTAATTATTAGTTGCTCGCCAATAATTTCATAATCCGTTATATCAACAGTATCAATTGATAAAGAGAGCAGGCGTAAATCAATACCATCAAGCACTAAGGGTGCTTTGTTATCACCTACTCGTGTAAGTGTTAATAAGGAACTTACCTTCGTTGTTAATGGCTGTAAGTCAAATGTTAGCTCAGTGTGGTCAATTAAAAAGTCTGGGGCTTTGTAGTCTTTAAGATATTGTGCTTGAGGTTTACTTGATTCAGTCATAGATGCTCCAAAACAGCTCCTTTAAATTTAAAAGAGCTGTTTAAAATTAGGCCGATTGTTTTGGTGTGATACGTAAAATTTTAATACCTAAATAGGCATAAACAACCGCTAATACAGGGTTAATTAAATTAAAGAAAGCGTACAGTGCATAGTCAAACGGATTTATGAGTAAAACGCTTTGCATGTAAGCGCCACAAGTGTTCCACGGAATTAGTGGGCTAGTAATTGTACCGCCATCTTCCAATGTACGAGATAAGTTAACAGGCTTCAAACCACGTTTTTTATATTCATCTTTAAACATACGGCCGGGTACAACAATAGCAATATATTGATCAGCAGCTATCACGTTAGTACCAATACACGTTGCTATTGTTGCCGCAATTAACGATCCCGTACTTTTAGCTATTTTAAGAATACTTTTAACAAAAATATCAAGAAGACCTGTTTTTTCCATGATAGCACCAAACATAAGTGCGGTCATAATAAGCCAGGTCGTTGTAAGCATTCCAGCCATACCACCACCACTAAGTAGCGAGTCCATTTTATCATCGCCGGTGTTTATGCTAAAACCGTCAAAAAAAGTGGTCCAAACAAGCTTAAAGTAGCCTACTAACTGTCCTTGAGAGACATCAATTTGGCTAGCAATTAAATCAGATTGAAACAACATGGCCCAAACAGCGCCCACAACAGCACCAATAGAGATAGCAGGAAAGGCTGGCATTTTTTTAATTGCTAAAACTAACAATACAATTAGTGGTATTAGCATTTCAAAACCAATATTAAAATTTTGTTGTAAAATAGCTGTAATTTCGTCAATACGCCCTGCTTCACTTGAAGCCGTTGCATTAAAACCCATAACTATAAATATAATCAGTGCAATAACAAAGCTAGGTACTGTCGTCCATAACATATGTTGGATATGCTCAAATAAATCAGCCCCAACAACTGCAGGTGCAAGATTTGTAGTTTCTGACAGTGGGCTTAACTTATCACCAAAGTACGCGCCCGATATAACCGCGCCGGCTGTTACTGTTTGTTCAAGCCCAAGACCGGTTGCTACGCCAAGTAAAGCAACACCTATTGTTGCAGCCGTAGTCCACGAACTACCAATACTCATTGCAACAATGCCACAAATTAAGCAGCTAGCTGCATAAAACCAGCTCGGATTGATAACCTGTAAGCCATAATAAATTAAGGTCGGTACAGTTCCTGATAGTAACCAAGTACCAATTAATGCACCTACCATGAGTAAAATTAGAATAGCACCAAGTGAAAGCGTTATGCCTTCAATCATTGCTTGCTCTAACTTTTTCCAAGTATAACCATTTTTAAGACCAATTAAAGCAGCTGCAAAAGTTGCGAACAAAAGTGCAATCTGGTTAGGACCTGATGAAGAATTATCACCAAATAAGTATACGGCAGCGCCGAGTAGGCAAATTAATACAGAGATAGGAACTAATGCATCAAAAAACGAGGCAGGCTTGATTGGTTTATCTTCCAATGGCTTCAAAGTAGAGACTCCTACACACTCAATGTGTGTTTAATTATTATTTTTAGCACGTAAAGCGCATTAATTGAACTTTAATGATCTAGCTCAACTTTATGTAATGGGAGATTATAACAATTTAGTAAATTATAGGTAGCAAAAAAGGCGCAAAAGCGCCTTTTTTATAGAGGTAAAACCAGCGGTTACTTCTTAGCTATGCGACCATAGTTAATATAATCTTGGGTAATTAAAGCGGCTTCTTCTAAAAATGGATCAAGCTCTTCAATAACCTCAGGTAAATCATCTAAGTTTTCTACCGGATCTTTACCTAAACGCTTAAGACGTTCATTAGTACGTACAAGTGCACGTGCCTCACCTTCGTCTTTTTCTTTAATGCGGTCTGCTTCAACTAAAGAGATCGTTTTACGATCTTTCTCTTCGTTGTATAAGGCAATATCATTAAATACATAACCAAACTCAGGTTCTGATTTAATTCGTACCTCATGTTGCTTCTCAAGATAGGTAATAACTGGCGTTAAATTACCAAGTTTTTTATATTTCGCTTTAACAATGCTATCCCAAGGCAGTGCATTGTCTTGTTTACTTTCGCCCCATTCTGCAGGATCGATTGCTGATGGAAACGAGATGTCTGGAATCACACCTTTGTGTTGCGTACTACCACCATTGATGCGGTAAAATTTAGCAATTGTATATTGCACGCTACCCAATGCATTATCATACAAGTCATAAGCACGGCCTAAGCCTTTGTGCTGTTGAACCGTGCCTTTACCAAAGGTTTGCTCACCAATAATAACTGCGCGGCCATAATCTTGCATTGCCGCTGCAAATATTTCTGATGCTGACGCACTGTATCTATCAACTAATACCGTAAGTGGACCATCATAATAGGTAATGCCATCGCGGTCTCTTTGTTCTTCGATACGGTTATTTAAAGTGTGTATTTGAACAACAGGTCCTTGGTCAAAAAACAATCCTGAAAGTTGGGTAGCTTCATATAATGAACCACCACCGTTTTGGCGTAGGTCAATAATAATCCCATCAACCTTTTGCTCTTTAAGCTTAGCAAGTTCAACTTTTACATCTTTCGAAAGATTATTGTAAAAGCCAGGGATTTCAATCACACCCACTTTGCTTGTTAAATCTGAATATTTAGCTTCAAAAACTTCTGATTTAGCGGCTCTGTCTTCCAATCTGATTTTATCACGGGTGATTTCAACGACTTTTGGTGTGCCGTGAGCATCAGCGCCTTTTAAATACTGAAGACGTACTTTAGTACCTTTAGGGCCTTTAATTAAATCAACAACGTCATCTAAGCGCCAGCCAATAACATCAACAAATTCTTCACCATTTTGAGCAACACCAATGATTCTGTCATCGGCTTTAATTTGCTCTGTTTTATCCGCAGGACCACCAGGTACTAAGCTGCGAATAACTGTGTAATCTTCATCTGGACTCAATACTGCACCTATGCCCTCGAGCTCTAGGTCCATATCCATTTTAAATTGTTCAGCACGACGCGGCGATAAATAAGACGTATGCGCCTCAATACTGCGTGCTAAAGAATTTAATACTAATTGAAATGCATCTTCTGGATTTGATTGCACTAAACGCTTTTCTGCATTTTTATAGCGTTTGGTCAGCACTTCTTTAATGCCTTCCCAATCTTTACCTGTCATTTTTAAACGCAGTGCATCGTACTTAACACGTTCGCGCCAAATTTCATCAAGCTCGGCTTGAGATACAGGCCACGCAGCATCTTCACGATCAAAAAAGTATTCATCTTCTTTATCAAAGGTCATTTCTTTTTCAAGTAATGCTAGGGAATACTCGTAACGTTCAAAACGGCGTTTAAGGCTTAAATTAAAGATATCAAATGTGAAACCCAATTTGCCGGTAGTTATAGCGTTATCAAAGTCATCGCGGTATTGGTCAAAAGAAGCAATATCGCTTGCTAAAAATACGCTTTTATTAAAATCAAGGGATTCGATATAACGATCGTACACTTTACTAGAAAGCTCATCGTTAAATCGAACCGGGATATAGTGTGAACGAGTAAATAAGCTAGCCACGCGTTTGCTGGCAGTACCATGTTGACTTTCTTGCTTGAGCAGAGGTAAATCGTCAATAGTGACGGCTTCTACAGCAGCAAATAATGAACCTGAGAACAGGGCAGCAACTAACGGAATGAGCGTAAACTTTTTACTCATACAAACTCCTTAATTTATTTACAGTTTAAACGATGTATAAACTGTCAGCTTTGGTTTTAACTTGCATGCCTGTCACTAATTCAACATGAACGTCATCTTTGTTCACTTCAGTGATTACTGCATTTACAAGTGCTTGGCCAAGTTTAACCTTAACCTTATTATTAACCTTGACCTCAGTAGCTGGTAAAGGTTCAATTTTTCCTGAACGTTTAGCAGGAGCTGCTTTGGCAGGTTTATTAGCTGCAGAAGCGTTTTTATCACCTGTTTTACTAGCATGCGCTGGTTTTTTCTTAAAAGATTTAGAATCTGAGTCTTGGCGTGGACGTTGTTGTTTTTTACGTTTTGCCATTTTAGCGCGGCTTTCTTCCAATGCTTTTTGTGCATGGTCGATATGCTCTTGCTCAACTTTTTCACCTTGATTACCATCAAGATCAATACGAAACTCTGACTTAGTTACCGCTTCTAAATAACGCCAGTTAGACGTGTATTTTCTGAGCGCTTGACGAACTTGAGTCTTGCTTACTTTGTCAGAGCCTTCAATACGCTCAGCGATATCTTTGAAAATACCTACTTTAAGCGGCTTGATGCCATCTTTTTGTTTAAAACATTGTGGGAATTCTTGATACAAAAATTCCAATACTTCGTTAATATCTTTTAGCTTGTTTGTGGTTTCCATTTTAGAACCTATTTTTCACATCTTTTCATCAAGGGACGAATCGACGTAGTGTGTTACCCAGTCGACCAGCTCTTCAAAGTCGGCTTCTATTACAGCCATATCGCCTCGAAGGTGTTCCCAAATACCATTAATCGTTTCATCAATAAATTCACATTCAGAATCGTCCGGAAGACGATCCCAGGCAATATGAATCAAATCATTGAGCGTTTCCGCTACATGTTCTTCTTCGCCTTCCCAGTCGCCAACATCTTGCACAGCAAACAGGTAGTCTTGAACATTTAGCAAATCTTTCATTACAGGCTCGCCTCTAAGCATTTCACTAGCGCTTCAAGTCCGGCTTTATCGTCAGTATCAAATCGACCAACACTTGGACTATCGATATCAAGAACAGCAAATACTTTACCATTTTTCAAGATAGGTACAACAATCTCAGAATTTGACGCCGCATCACAGGCAATATGACCGTCAAAAGCGTGAACATCTTCAACTAATTGTGTTTCTGCGGTTGCCGCAGCAGTTCCACATACTCCTTTTCCTACTGGAATACGAATGCATGCAGGATTACCTTGAAACGGGCCTAGTACTAATTCAGTAGGAGAATCCATAAAGTAAAAACCCGCCCAATTCACATCTTCTAAAGAGGTAAATAATAACGCGCTTATATTTGCCAAATTGGCAATTACATTAGATTCACCAGCTATTAGTGATTCAGTTTGCTTAACTAATGACTGGTAAAAATCGTACTTTTGCATACCAAACTACTTCTTATTAAACAGACAGTAGCTAAAGGTACTCTTTGTCGTTAAAAATTGGAACCTTTAAAGGGTAAAAAAAAGGAAATTGCGCTGTTTATCAGCGCGCTTGGTCAATAATTCTGCGATTATTTTTTTGCACAATTACGAAGGCCAAATAAAAATAGTCCTGCGGCGAATCCAGACATCACACTATTAATTAAAAATATCTCGCCTGTTGAAGCACTTAATAGATAACTAAAAATAGCCCCACCTAATAACCCAAGTGTTAAAACACCTGAATAATTAACTTTTGAATACTTAAACATGAGTAAATAACCCGGCACAACAAAAGCCGCCATTGTTAAACCTACAATATGTGCATTTGATATGGCTGTCATCAATAGTTGAAAGAACACTGATAGAAAATCACCCTGCAACGCTAGTGCATAATACAAACCTAATAAACTGCCAACAATCACCGGGGACAATAATGAAAGCGCGACGCTTTTTGCAAGTTGATGTTTCATCTAATAATCCTTAATACAGCGTATAAAATTTAATGTATTAAGCATGCACCAAGATCTAAAGCTTAGAAATAGAGACTATGGTCGTAACTTATGATGATAAAACATACAACATATAAGCTAGGTAATTTAATAAAGTAATAAAAGCCAGGGCAAGAGCATGAAAAAAGTCTATGCGTTCAGTACCTTTTCAAGGTAGGCTGTACTGCGCATAGCTTTTTTCT
>NZ_JANJGQ010000015.1:0-107921 GCF_030847595.1 Pseudoalteromonas sp. 20-92 | reverse complement strand
TTCTATGGTGAGAGATGGTGTCATGTGGGATCCTAAAATGGTTTAAAATTAGGAATTGACACCATAGTCACTTGTTAGCTATTTACGACTTGATAGCCTGATGTTTTAGCTTTTGATAAATAATATAAGCTAATAATTAAACCTACTACAAAACCAACTATATGACCCAGTTTAGGAAAGCCAGAATAAATTATATCTAAAGCCATTGCAGGAACAATACAAAAAATTAAAGCTAACTTTAACCATATAGATTTATTTAGCCCTTTAACCATTAATAATAAGCCACAAGCGGTTAAACCCAATACAGCTTGTGAAGCTCCTGTTCCAACATTATAAGGCGCAGGGATAAATATAATACTCGCTAAAGTACCAACAACTCCCGAAACAAAAAATAGTAAGGTAAGGTTCTTTCCGCCTAGTTGTTTCTCAGTAAAGTAACCAATGAAAAACAATGAGATTGCATTAAATAGCATATGAATAGGTTTAACATGAACAAATTGAGAAGAAAATAAACGCCAGAGTTCTAAGTTCCCTAATTGTTGAAATGTAACGCCACCATATTCTCGTAACTCTAAAATTTTAACTTTACTAAATATAGAGCCATGAACTTCATAAGCTACAAAAGATGAAATGCATAATACCAATATACAAAGTATTAATGTAAAGATAGGAAAATAGAATTTCACGCCGAATCATCCTTAATAGCTAACATCTTTATCAAAGGACACTTTCCCTATTTTAGCGCGAAAACGTCCTTATTTTGTGAACTTATATTAATAGCAAATAGTGTAAGTTATTACCAGCTATAAATATTATGCTTGCTGTAGGTTATTTCGCTATGTAAAAAAGGGAAAGTTTCCTCTTATTCTTACTAAGTTAATAACGACTCACCTGAATGACCGCTTATAGCTCTAAGCCGACTAATGGATACATGCAATTTGCAGATACTCAATACTTTAAAAACCTTCGCTATATTACCAAGCTGAAAAGTAACTCCAACAGCACACTATTTTGCCATTATAGGGGCTTGTTATTCTGTTTTTAAGACCATACTTTTGATTGGGTAAGTATTACTAGCACAAATAGTATCTCAGTGATCCCGCCAATTACAAAATTGGCATTTAATACAATACGCAAAAATACTCTAAGGCAGCATAATTGCACTAATATTAGTTACAAATCGTTACTCGAATACACACTTAAAATAGGGAACTTATAATCGGCAAACGATACAGTTACCGATTGTGTTTCGTTGCCTTTAAAACCGAGTTTAAATTCCATTGGCATGAATCGGCTGCCGTCAGCAAAAAGCGCAAGTAAGTGCTCCTCGCCTAATTCGCGATTGCCCGACGATAAGTTAGTTAGCGTTATAACAGCCCAGCGTTCACCCTCTTCATTGCTCATTAATACATAATTAACGATTTTAAAATCCCCTTTTTTAGGGGTTATGTTGCTATCGTTTGCAAACGATAAGTGCATGCTATTTGGTACTGCACGGTCAACATTTAGCGCTTTAATAGAGTCGGCTTGGGTTGCCCACGAAAGCACCAATAAAATAATCACTAAGACTTTATTCACTGTTAGTTCCTTTTTATTACCAAGTAACATACCTAGTAAATTACATAACAATAACTGTTTAAATTATATTCGCATTCCATACCTATTATGTAAACAAACAATCATCGTTATTTACCCAGCGCTTTGGCTGCGCCACTACAGACTAAGCGCTCATTCAGTGTGCTTGCGCTACTTTGGGGTAATAACGAGTGATAAGAGTAAATAATTCAAAGCTAACTTAAAGTAAAAAGCGCGATTAAACAGGAGTATAAACGTATGGCAAGCACACATAAAAACTCAACAATGAATTTATCTGATCCCAGTAATAGCATTCAAGTAAGAGGGGCACGCGTTCACAACTTGAAAAATGTAGACGTTGATTTACCTCGTAACGCATTGGTTGTTTTTACAGGAATATCGGGCTCTGGAAAGTCGTCGCTTGCGTTTGGAACGCTGTTTGCTGAGTCGCAGCACCGTTACCTTGATTCAGTATCGCCGTACGCCCGAAGGTTGATAGATCAAGTTGATGAGCCCGATGTTGATTCTATTGAAGGGCTGCCGCCTGCCGTTGCTTTGCAGCAGCAACGCGGCGCACCGTCGGTTCGTTCATCCGTTGGCAGCATAACAACTATTTCTAACGCGCTACGCATGCTTTACTCACGCGCAGGCGAATACCCCAAGAGGCAAGGTATACTTTACGCCGATGCGTTTTCGCCGAATACGCCACAAGGTGCGTGCCCAGAATGCTCAGGAATAGGCCGAGTGTTTGAAGTAACCGAAAAGCTACTTGTGCCAGACGATACAAAAACTATTCGCCAGCGCGCCATTGAAGCGTGGCCACCAGCATGGCAAGGTAAAAACCTAAGCCGTATACTTACCTCGCTTGGTTATGACATAGACACGCCTTGGAATAAGCTTTCTAAAAAAGCGCGCGATTGGATTTTATTTACCGACGAAACACCTACTGTGCCGGTATACCCAGATTACACCTATGAGCAAACACAAAATGCGATAAAAAATAACGAAGATCCAAGCTACATGGGAACGTTTTCAAGCGCTAAACGCTTTGTTTTACAGTCTTTTGCTACTACCCAAAGCCCGCGTACAAAAAAGCGCGTATCGCAGTTTATGCAAATATCGCAGTGCCCTACTTGCCAAGGTAAAAAATTAAAACAAGCATCGTTAAGTGTTAAATTTGCAGGGCTTGATATTGGCGAGCTATCTCAACTTACATTAAACGAGCTTGCTAAAAAACTAAGTAATGCCGCCAATACCAAAATAAATAAAAATACAAAAAATCCAGAGCAAGCCATTGTTACGCAGCGCATTGCCAGCGATATTCTTACCCGTATTGAAGCACTAACCATGCTTGGTTTAGGGTACTTGTCGCTTGAGCGCACAACGCCAACGCTCTCACCCGGAGAACTACAACGATTGCGACTTGCCACACAAATTCGCTCTAAATTATTTGGGGTGGTTTACGTGCTAGATGAACCTTCAGCGGGTTTACACCCTGCCGACACACAAGCACTTTTAAAAGCGCTCGACGAGTTAATAGCGGCTGGCAATTCTGTATTTGTTGTTGAACACGATCTTAGCGTTGTTAAACATGCCGATTGGATTGTTGATGTAGGCCCTGATGCAGGAGTGCATGGTGGCGACATTATTTACAGCGGCCCTGTTGAAGGGTTAAGCAAAGTAAAAAATTCGCACACTGCCCGCCACCTTTTTGCTAAAGACGCCAGTCAAAAATCTACTCAAAATAGCGCTCAAAAAAAGGAGCAAAGGCAGCCAAAAGCGTGGTTAAAATTGGCTGATATTGAGCGTAACAACCTTAAAAAACTCAATGCAGAATTTCCACTAGGTGTTATGACAACCGTTACTGGTGTTTCGGGCTCTGGTAAATCAAGCTTAGTAAGCCAAGCGTTAGTAGAGCTTGTTTACGAAGCGCTAGGGCAAAAAGTAGTAACACAAGCGCCAACCGACGAAGCCGACTTACTCGAACAGGAGCTGCAAACACACACCAGCGGAAAAATCATTGAAGGTATAAATAATATAAGCCGCCTAATTACCGTAAATCAAAAAGCGATTGGCCGTACCCCTCGTTCAAACTTAGCTACCTACACGGGTTTGTTTGATCACGTGCGTAAACTATTTGCTTCAACACAGAAAGCAAAAGAGCGCCGTTACGATGCTGGTCGCTTTTCGTTTAATGTTGCTAAAGGTCGCTGTAAAAACTGTGAAGGCGTTGGCTTTGTGAGTATAGAGCTACTGTTTTTACCTAGTGTTTATTCACCTTGCCAAGTGTGTCATGGCAAACGTTATAACGAGCAAACACTTGAGGTTACATATCGCGATAAAAACATCAGCGAGATCCTCAATTTAACGGTTGAATCGGCGCATACCTTTTTTGAAAATGAACCTGCAATACTGCGAGCACTCGATGCACTTATGCAAGTTGGTCTTGGGTATTTACGTTTAGGGCAACCTGCCACTGAGCTTTCGGGCGGTGAAGCGCAGCGTATTAAATTAGCAACCGAGCTGCAACGTGCGCAGCGCGGTAACACCCTTTATATTCTTGATGAGCCAACCACAGGTCTGCATCCATCGGATGTATCAATGTTAATGGCGCAGTTAAATAAATTAGTTGATGCTGGCAATACCGTCATTATGGTTGAACACGATATGCAAGTAGCCCGCAATAGTGACTGGGTTATAGATGTAGGACCCGGTGCTGGCGAAGAAGGCGGCTTAATTGTAGCGCAAGGGAAACCTACAAAGGTAGCTCAATCTAAAATAAGCCGAACAGCACCTTTTTTGAATGGCGCAATTTAGAGAGCAGGTGAACACTAAATAACAAAAAAGAGCCAATGGCTCTTTTTTGTTTTTAGCTTTTTAGCTTTTTAGCTTTTTAAAAAGCGTTCTATTTTAGGTTTTACCGTAACCGACATTATCAGCATTATAGTTAAACCTATTGGTAATGCAGCTAATAAACCTTCAGCCCATCCAGTTAAAAATAAACGCATATCCGCATAGCCAATATTATTAGTAGCGGTAACAAACGCCATCACCGACTCCATGATCAGCGCCATAAAAACACTAATCACTAAATTACGTTTAAGCTCACTGCTATTAGGTAATAACTGGGCAACTAGCGTATGTATTAAGGTCATCATTACAAAACCAACAGGCACCATTACAAGTACTGCACTTATAAATGAAGTAAACCAGTCTGCATAAAAATGCTCTGTAACACCCACATTCATATAAGTCATAATGCCAGTTAGAGTACCGCCAATTAAGGTAATAATACTAACCATAACCAGTATTTTATAAATTACAAGTGTTTTTTTAGGCTCAACCATTACTGGATTTGCTGATACGGATGTACTCATTTTTGGGCATGCCTCACACGTTAAATAGATGATAAAGTCAACTATAGCAAATTAATTGATAATATCAACCTTTTAGTTTTAAATGCTTTGGATCGGGAGTACGTAGCTTTTTTACCAATGGGTGGTTCAATATTTTTAGTTGAGTTAATACCAATTGTGCGACTTCGCGTGCACCAAGCTGATTTAAATGCGTATCATCTGTTACCCCAAATGGGTAGTTAGGGAGTAAATTTGCACCAATGTGCATAAAACGAAGTGCAGAACCTTTATCACCCAAAGATTGAAAATAAGCCGTGGTTACCTTTTCCATATCTATAAAATCAACACCTGTTTCTTGTGCAACCTGACGGACTTTATCAGCGTATATAGGGTGTGTCTCTTTTAAAGTACCCATTTTGTTAAAGTAACGACGCGTAATTGGAGTGAGTAAAATAGCATGTGCTTTTTTAGCATTAATATCATTAATGAAATGAGTAAGATTATCTGCAAACTGATCCGGTGAGGTATACCTATCTATTTTTTTCTTGGATTCATCATTGTGGCCAAACTGAATAAACACGTAGTCACCAACTTGAATATTATCTATTATTTTTTTCCATAGCCCTTCGGTTTTGAATGTACGCGTGCTGCGACCATTTTTAGCTAAGTTGACCACCGAAACTGATTCATTAAAAAAAATGCTGAATGGCATACCCCACCCTGTTTCAGGATAGTCTTTAACATCTTTAATAGACATGGTTGAATCCCCAGCCATATATATATGTGTTGTACCTTGTTTACTCATTGCAAAAAAACTACTTAATATTAGTATTGAGCCTACTATTTTTTTTATCATTATTATCTCCTGCTTACGAAATAAGCTATAACGCTTGGCTAATTGACTGATTTAATTCAAAGGCTTTTATTAAAAATAACACAACTGCCACCGGTGGCAAATAAAATAATATATAGTCAATATATTATTCAGTTGTGTTTAGAGAGTGTTGAACTTTTTGGATTGATATTTGTTCAACTTAGGGGCGATCAAATCGCTTTGCTCGGTTTTTTGCCTAGTGGGCTAAGTAAAAACCGAGCAAAGCTTCCGCATCCGCCTTGTCTAAACGGCTGCAAATTTAACCTCGAAAGATAAACAAACCCTAGTCTATCTCAGATAATTAAATGTTAAATTATGTGAACCAAGTATTAATTTTATTGTTTTTATTATTTGACAGTCGCTATTTTTAGGTATAGTTTTCATCGCGCGCCACCGGTAGCAATTTATATCGTTCATTCATTGGCATTTTAAATTAAATTACTTAAACATATATTTTTCAGTCATTTATGTTAAATATAGCAAACACATGGCAAAACACCGACACGGCCATGTAATTTATAACAATAAAACACAACTGGGATCGCAATGGCAGCAATTACACACAACTTTAAACTAAACACACTCATGACCTATCTTATTTTAGGTGGCGTAATTACTAGCAATGCTTTTGCAGCTGAGCAATCACAGCAAAAGGCCAGTGACGACAGCGATGACATAGAAATCATTCAAGTAAAAGGTTATCGCGGTAGCATTAACGCAGCTCTTATGGCAAAACGTGAAGCTGTTGGCACACGCGAAACCATTATTGCAGAAGACATTGGTAAATTCCCCGATTTAAATGTAGCAGACTCTCTTGCTCGTGTACCCGGAATTTCAATTGAAGAAGATGCCGGCGAAGGTCGTCAAATCACGATTCGTGGTTTAGGTTCTCGCTTTGTTAAAACAACTATTAACGGTATGGAATCAGCATCTGCTGGTGCTGCAACAGATGCTGCTGGCGGTTCAAATACTTCTCGTGCATTTGATTATAATGTATTTGCATCTGAGCTTTTTACTCAAATTGATGTCGATAAAACAGTTTCTGCCGAAATGGAAGATGGCGGTATTTCAGGTAATGTTAATTTACAAACGGCGCGTCCATTTCAGTATGATGGTTTTAAAGGTTCTTACAACGTAAACGCCCGCTACAACGACATTTCTGAGGATGTATCCCCTCGCATTTCATTTATGCTGAGCAATAACTGGGATAACAAATTTGGAGTGTTAGCATCGGTTGCTTACAGCGATGGAACAGTACAAAGCGAAGGATCATCAAGTGTGCGCTGGACCGTCAATAACCCAAAATACCAAGATGATGGTTTACCTGTAACGCAAGGCGGCACTAACTATTTAACGGCTTCGCCTAAAACACTATTACAAGAAAATGGTAACTATACTGATGATAATTTAGATGGCTTATATTTACCGCGTATCCCTCGCTATTCTATTTTTTCTAAGCAGCAAAAACGTTTAGGTGCAACGGTTGCTTTTCAATACGCTCCCACCGACAACCTGTCTATGAATTTAGACATATTACATGCAGCCCTTGATACAACAATGGATGAATATCAATACTCTGTATTGTTACGTGACCAAAAAGACATTGTTCCAGAAAACATCCATATAGATGATAACAATACAATTGTAGCGGGAGCCTATTCTAATGCAATTATTCGCTCTGAAGCTCGTCAAGATAAGGCTGAGTCTGACTTTGACCAAATAAGTTTTTCTGGTGATTGGTATATTAACGATCGCCTCCAAATGAACTTTTTAGTTGGTATGGGTAAATCTGATTTAGACGTTCCTTACTCTAGAACATTTGCACTCGATAGCGCAGGTTCGACTGTTGCTTATAGTTACGATAGTAATATTGACCCTTTGGAATTAATAAATAATCCAGGTGGAGTAGCAATAAACAGTGGTGAGTTAAATTCGACCATGCCTTCATTTGCATTTGCTGCTGGCCAAGCCCCTGGCGCCACATTTACACGTACCGATTTAGAAAATTCAATGGTAGATGGTAACAACTACGCCGCAGCTCTAACACGTAACCGCGCTCAAACAATTGAGAGTGAAAATAGTACAGCTAAAATCGATTTTAGCTACGAGATAAATGACCAATACACAGTTAAATTTGGTGTAGGTCAACGTTCGTTTGAAACAGAGCAGCATGATTATCGATCTTCGTGGAAAGACCTTAATATAGAAACAAATAAAACCAGTGGAAAAAGTGCTGAAACACGCGTTATGGATTTAGATAATTCACAAATAAATGGCTTATTATTTTCAACTACGTTAGATAAACAAGGTGTCAAATTTGGTAATGATGCTTCAGTACCTGCCACATCTACACTAAACGATGGCACATGGTTAACGCCTGATTACAATGCAATGATGGCTGCATTTTCAGGTCGTGATTTTTTCGAAGCTAAAGAAGAATATAAACGCACATATTATATTAAAGAAGAAGTAACAACAGCGTATGCTCAACTTAACTTTAGGCACGACATTTTTGATAATGAACTGCGCGGTAATATAGGTTTACGTTATGTTGATAATAAAAATACCAGTCGCATCGTTAATTTAGACCACATCTATAAAGATGGTTACACAGCAGGTCGCGGCGACGGTGCAAATTTTGATAACGGCTACAGTTGGCGCGAATCAGTAAGTAAAGGTGACGAATGGTTGCCATCGTTAAATATTGCTTACGATATCACTGAAGATCTAGTTGGTCGCTTTAGTTATTCACATGCGATAACTCGCCCTAAATTGTCTGATTTACGCTCATCGATTAGTGTTAATGTCCCTGATGAAAACGATCCTACAGCATCAATTAAACGTGGCGCGGGGCCCTCTTTACAACCCTACAAATCGAAACAATATGATGTAGGCCTAGAATGGTATTTTGCAGAAGAGTCGCTTATTGCAACTTCATTATTTTATAAAGATATTACTGGCTTAACTAAGGACAGTAGTGATGAGGTATTAACGCAAGATGAGTTGGATCGACTCGGGATTGATATTGGTGATATGGATCCAAGTACTATAACTTGGCAAGTATCTCAACTCGTTAATACGGATGCCGAGGGTATGTGGGGGGCTGAATTTATCTATCAGCAACCTTTTACATTTTTACCTGCACCATTTAATAATTTAGGTCTGCAATCAAACTATACCTACATTGATTATTCTCGCGATGTTGAAGACCCTTTTTATGGTACTGAGCTAAATTTGGTAGAAGAAGAAACGTCCAAAAATTCGTACAACATTACACTTTATTATGAAGAAGAAAGCTGGTCGGCACGTTTTTCTTATAACTACCGCAGTGGGTATAACAAACAGTACCTCAATGAATATAAGGATGAATCTACTTTTGTACGTGGTTATGATGCAAAAGCTAAACTTAACTTTTCTGCTCGCTATGAGTTGAGCGAATCGATGAGTGTGTCGTTTGAAGCAGTTAATTTAACGGACGAAAAACAAGAACAATGGAATGATATTTATACCCAGCGTCCTTATGAGAGCTTATCCTCTGGTCGTCAATTTTTAGTAGGCTTGCGCGGATCATTCTAACAATGATCTTACCTAAAATAGCCGGTAACTTTGTTACCGGTTATTTTATATCAAAAAGCTATAGTGATTTTAATTATCACAAAAACAAATTGCCACCGGTGGCAATGGCTGATAAAGTTAATTTATAATAACTAACTCAATAATATTTAATCGTGTTAGTTAAGCGTACCAACAGCACTACTAATAATAAATAAGGTGCCACACTGTAGGATACATACATGGATAATACACGTAGATTTTTTATAAAGGCAGTTGCATCTAGTACATTACTTGGAGGAGCGTTAATTGGATGTAAATCAGTCCCCCTTGTCGATATGCTAAGCAGCCCTGTAAAAGGTGATGACTGGAAAATGGCAGATGCGATTAAATCATCCATTAAAGTCCCCTCGTTCCCAGATAAAACATTTAATATTATCGATTTTGGCGCTAACGGCGATAATAAAACTAACAATACTGTCGCAATTAATAATGCAATCAAATCCTGTAACGCCCAAGGAGGGGGACAGGTAATTATTCCTCAAGGTCAATTTATAACAGGCGCAATTCACCTACTTTCTAATGTTAATTTACATCTAGAGGAAGGCGCTATACTCAGTTTTAGTACAAGCCCTGAAGACTATCTTCCAGCTGTATTTACCCGCTGGGAAGGCCTGGAAATGATGGGTTACTCACCACTTATTTATGCTTTCGAGCAAGAAAATATTGCTATAACAGGCAAAGGGATTCTTGAAGGTAATGCAAATAATACCACTTGGTGGCCATGGAAAGGTAAGCACAAAGAGGCTCACTGGGAGCTTTTAACTGACAATAATGGCCAGATAATTGAGCAAAAAACAGCTCGAGATAAGTTAATGCGAGATGCTGAGCAACATATCCCCGTTGAGCAGCGCATTTATGCTGATGGCGCTTATTTACGCCCTCCTTTTATACAACCTTATCGCTGTAATAATGTACTTATTGAAGGTATCACAATTAAAAACTCGCCATTTTGGCTAGTAAACCCTGTACTTTGTAATAGTGTTACGGTTTGCGATGTCACTTTTTCAAGCCATGGACCTAATTCTGATGGCTGCGACCCTGAAAGCTGTAATCACGTCCATATTAAAAATTGTGTATTTGATACCGGAGATGACTGCATTGCAATTAAATCAGGAAGAAACGCTGATGGACGCAGAGTAAATACAGCCTCACAAAATATTGTCATTGAAAACTGCCATATGAAAGAAGGTCATGGCGGCGTCGTAATAGGCAGTGAAATTTCTGGCGGTGTGAATAATGTTTTTGTACAAAATTGTACTATGGATAGCCCCCATTTAGAGCGTGCTATTAGAATCAAGACCAACTCAGTTCGAGGTGGTTTAATTGAACACATCCGTATTCGTAATATTGAAGTTGGTACCGTTAAAAATGCGATTGTAATTAACTTTTACTACGAAGAAGGCGATGCGGGGCAATTTGATCCCATTGTCCGCGATATAAAAATAGACAACTTACATTGTAAAAATGTACTCAGTAAAGCCCTTTATCTTAATGGCTTTGCCCGTGATCCAATTAAAGATATTACGCTAACAAACAGCCACTTTGACCAAGTCGGTGATGAATCAATCGTTAACCATGTGACTAATTTTACCATTGATAATGTCACACTAAACAAACAACCAATGTCATTAGCTAAAATAACCCAGTAAAAGGTAGTAAATGAATGAGCAATAAACCGTTTTCCGCATTAATGGCATCACAACCTATTTTACCAATCATTCAAGCTAATGATGAACAACAAGGTATTGATATAGCAAACGCAATGTACGAATCAGGGATTCATCTTGTTGAAGTTGTATTAAGAACAGAGCAATCGATTAATGCCTTAAAAGCTATAAAACACGCAATACCAAACCTTATTGTTGGTGCAGGAACGGTGACGAGTACACATATTTTGGACAAGGCACTTAACGCAGGTGCTGATTATATTGTTACTCCTGCCGTCTCTTCTAAATTACTGGATGCGCTTTCTAGCTGTGAAGTTCCATGCTTACCTGGTGTATCAAATACTTCTGACATATTACTTGCAACAGAGTTTGGTTTTAATGAACAAAAATTATTCCCCGCTTCTCTTGCTGGAGGCCAGCCTTTTTTAAAAGCAGTATCGAGCGTATTTAAAGATGTTCGCTTTTGTCCAACAGGTGGAATAAATCAAGATAATTATCAAGAATATTTAGCTCTGAGTAATGTTTTTGCCGTAGGTGGTACATGGGTAGCCAATCCTCAATGGGTGATAAATAAACAGTGGCAACTTATTACACAGGCATGTTCACACGTACTCGAAGCTAAATAATTTAAGTTTATAAAATTTGCCACCGGTGGCTAAATAGGTAAAAGAAATGAATGCAGGAATTTCCATGACGAAGAATATTGAACAATTAAAATTACACCCGGACCGTCTTTTCTCAAGTGATCCAAGCGTTATTAAGATTGCACGCCAACTGTATGAAAAAATAAAGGATTTACCAATTATTAGCCCACATGGGCATACGGATCCAAGTTGGTTTAACGAAAATAAGAACTTTGGCAACGCAACTGAACTCTTTATTAAACCTGATCACTATGTATTTAGAATGCTGTACAGCCAAGGTATTGACCTTACCACGCTAGGGATCCCCGAGCATGGCCTTGAAGGCGATATGGAACGCTCGAGAAATGCGGATCCAAAAAAAGCGTGGCAAATTTTTGCTGACAATTATCACCTATTTGCTGGCACACCAAGTGGTTACTGGTTAGATGCGGTATTTAGTGATGTATTTAACTTTACAGAAAAACTTTGCTCTGTAAATGCACAAGACTACTATGAAAAAATAACGGCGGCCTTAGCAACAAAAGCATTTAAGCCACAAGCACTGATGGACAGATTCAACATTGAACTAATTGCAACAACTGAAGGTGCTTTGGATACACTCGCGCACCATAAAGCGATTGCTGGTACATCGATGGAAAAACGTGTTATTACCTCGTTTAGACCAGATGATGTTGTTGATGCAAGCCGAGAAGACTTTATTGAAAATATAAAAAAACTAGGTGAACTAACCAGCCAAAATACTGCTACATGGCAAGGTTATCTAAGTGCAATTCAAACTCGCCGTGATTACTTTAAACAAGAAGGCAGAGCAACAGCAACTGATCATGGTCACCCTAGTGCACTAACTGCTGATTTAAGTTTAAATGAATGTGAAGCCCTTTTTGAAAAATGCCGTACAGGTCAAGCAACAGAACAAGAACAAGAGCTTTTTCGCGCCCAAATGCTAACTGAACTGGCTGGAATGAGTATAAAAGATGGCCTAGTGATGCAAATTCATCCGGGGGCACACCGAAATCATAACTTACCAATATTCAATCAATTTGGCCGAGATAAAGGCGCAGATATACCAAGTCAAACCGAGTATGTTAATGCACTTAAACCGCTGTTAAGTAAATACGGAAATAACCCAAATCTAAAGATTATTCTATTTACCCTTGATGAAACAACTTACAGTCGTGAACTTGCGCCCCTCGCAGGCCACTACCCTAGTTTAAAACTAGGCCCAGCATGGTGGTTCCATGATAGCCCCGCAGGTATGTTAAGATTTCGTCAGCAAGCAACTGAAACTGCTGGATTTTATAACACGGTGGGCTTTAATGATGATACGCGAGCATTTTTATCAATTCCTGCACGTCATGATGTAGCACGCAGAGTAGATTGCCGATATTTAGCCGAGCTGGTAACAAATCATCAAATTAATGAAGAAACAGCTCACACGTTAGCTTATCAATTAACCTATGGGTTAGTTAAAAAAGCATATAAATTAGATTAGCTTATTTAATTAACAGCCAAGTACTTTTTGCTTGGCTGTTATTATTGGGAGAAGATTATGACAATAAACGCCCCTTTAAAACAGTTTGCACTCACATCCGGTGCTATTATTTTTGCAAGTTTGTTTCTATCGGCTTGCCAGCAAAAAGAAAGCATTGCAGCATTACCAACACTTAAAAAAGCGCCCCCTTTAGCACAAATAGAAATCAGTAACCCCTCTGATTTTGCACGTCCTGATGAGCCTATCTACGTGAGCTACTACGACTTAGGCCTCACATCAAAAGAAGCATTCAGCGTTTTCAGTGCTGATGTGGAACTTCCAAGTCAAGCAGTTGATATTGACTACGATGGCACTGTTGACGGACTTTACTTTGTTGTTGATTTAAATAACAGCACACCTGTCAGTATTACTATTGAAAATACACCTGTTAGTGTTAAACCTGTCGATAAAGTAAAACGAGTACAGGCAGATCTTGCCCATAAAGTTGCTGGGCAATGGCACCCGCATAGTCGCCCCCCTAAACACCAAATAAATACAGGTAAAAAAGAATACGTTGGAGGTCATTTTGAAAATGTTAAATCACTTACACCGCCAGATTACTATACGGACCATTCAAATTGGATACGCTATGAAGGACCCGGTATTGAATCAGACAAAGTAGGCTATCGCTTTTATTTAGATTGGCGAAATGGCTTTGATATTTTCGGTAAATTAACACCAGAACCCGTGTTACACCAAGTTGGCTTAGATGGATATGAATCTTATCATCACAAAGCACGTTGGGGGATGGATATCCTTAAAGTAGGAAGCTCTCTCGGTGCAGGCGGCTTTGGTGTAATGAATACAAAAAACCAGCTTGAGCACGTCGCCAATGTAAAAACACGGACAGCACGCATTGTCGAAAATGGCGATTTACGCGCGAGTGTACAGCTAGATTATAACGACTGGAAAAGCTCATATAATCAACAAAATCTTGTTGCTGATATTAGTATGCATGCAGGTTCACGCCTAGCAAATGTAGCACTAAAGCTAAGTAAAGACTTACCGAATATGGCTACAGGCATTGTTAAACATGAAAATACTGTGTTCATACAAGGTGATTTAAGCAACTTAAGTAACTATGGCTATAGCTATATTGCTAGTTGGGGTAAACAAAGCTTAGATAAATCACCACTTGGTATGGCTATTTTTTTCAAAAAAGGCGATCTAAAAAAAGTAACTGAAGATAAAAACAACTATCTCGCGATACTTGAGCCTAAAGGGGATAAATCTCAGCAACGTGTTAATTACTATTTTGCTTCAGTGTGGCAACCAGAAAGCGGCATAAATAGTAAAGATGCTTTTATTGATTATTTAAACAAGGAAGCCGAAAAATTAACACAAAAACCACGTTTGCGAATTAAAACGCGTTTATCAGCAGCTCAATTCAAAGCACCACTTGATGCAAAAAGTGCTTTAAAGTGGACACAGGCATTAGCTGACACCGAGCTTTCTCATAAAGTACTTGGTTATCACTATATGGGCTGGGATGTAAACCGTAAACGCTTACCAAAATTTGAATACGATATCATTGGTATTCAGCCTTACGCATATAATCAGTTAGCTCTATTGACCGGAAAAAAACAGTACAGCGAAGTCATTGAAAAAGTAACCGCGAGCTTCATTTCTGATCAAGGTAAAATTTATGCGTATAAAAAAAGTAACTTCAATATTGATAACATCCCCCCCGGCCAAAACTTAATTAGCTTATATGAGCGTACAGGTGAGGCTAAATACCGTGTAGCTATTGAAACACTTAGAGAACAATTGCACGATCAACCACGCACCTCTGCTGGTGCTTTTTGGCATAAAAAGAAATACCAAGGTCAAGTATGGTTAGATGGTGTTTACATGGGTATGCCATTTTTAGCTCATTATGCAAAAAAATTCGAGCTTGGTCATAAACAGCAAGAAACGCTTAATGAAGTAGTCAACGAATTTAAACTTACTCGCGAATTTTTACGCGACTCAAATACAGGGCTTTACTACCATGCATGGGATGAGCTAAAAGCACAAAGTTGGGCTGATAAAAACACAGGATTGTCGCAAGAATTTTGGGCTCGCGGCATGGGCTGGTTAGCCATGGCTGTTGTTGATGTACTGGATTATATTCCGACAGAAAATATCGAGCAGCGTGATTTTTTAGTCACAATGATTGGTGAGATTGCCGTTAGCCTTAAAAGTGTTCAAGATCAAAACACCGGAACATGGTGGCAAATACTTAACAAACCTGCGCAGCGCGGTAATTACCGCGAGTCGTCAGCCACAGCAATGTTTATTTACTTTTATGCCAAAGCAATCAATAAAGGCTACGCAGCTAAAGAATATACTGCTTTAGTAAAATCAGCTTATAAAGGTTTACTCAGTGAATTTACCCTTGTTCATAAAGATGGAACTGTTTCTATGCTAAATCAATGCTACGTAGCAGGGTTAGGTTTTGGTCGTGATGGAAGCTATGACTATTACATGAGCGAACCTATTAGCCGTAACGATCCCAAAGGTGTTGCACCATACATTTTGGCTGGTATCGAAATGGTTAAGCTACTAGGTATAGATAACTCAGTAAAGTAAGTCATTCTTCAAAATAAGGTTGCGTTACTATGCATTTACCATTTAGTTCAGCTGTATTTTCAGTGCTTATCTGTATTTTTTGTTGTGTTTTTACTTTGAAAGCCGAGCCATTACCAAATGAAAATTTATGGTCTATCAGAATGGCTGAATCAGAGATGCAGCGAAACCCACAGGCGTATACCCTCGATTGGCGCAAAGCGCCACGTTGGGATTACACACACGGCCTTGAGCTACTCGCATTCTCTCGGCTTTATCAAAATACAAAAGACAAACGCTACTTTGATTATATACGTGAGTATGTTGATAGCTTAATTAATGAAGATGGCACCATTAAAAGCTATCAACAGAGTAAATATAATATTGATATGCTCAACGCCGGTAAATTATTGTTTTTTATGTATGATGAGACTAAAAACAATAAATATCGCTTAGCAATCGATACTCTTTACAAGCAGCTAGAACATCATCCTCGTACTAAAGAAGGTGGGTTTTGGCATAAAAAGCGTTATACCTCCCAAATGTGGCTCGATGGGCTTTATATGGGTGCGCCCTTTTATGCACAATATATACGCCGCTATGGCAGCGAAACTCAATTCGACGATGTAATCAAACAGTTTGAATTAATAGAAAAATACCTTTATCGCAGTGATACTAAACTACCTGTACATGGGTGGGATGAATCTAAACAACAGGCATGGGCAAACCCTAAAACAGGAAAATCGCCTAATCATTGGTCTCGTTCTATTGGTTGGTATGCCATGGCAATGGTCGACGTACTTGACCAACTCCCGAACAATTACAATAAAAAAACGTGGCTAAACACACGCTTTAAGGCGCTAATTGATGCCGCTCTTATTTACCAAGATAGTTCTGGCACCTGGTTTCAAGTAACTGATAAAGCAAGTATTAAAGGCAATTACCTAGAATCATCAGGCAGCGCTATGTTAACTTATGCTATGGCTCAAGGTGTTATGAACGGCTACCTTCCTGCGGACTACTTGTTACATGCACAGCGAAGCTACAACGGTTTAATTAAACAATTTATTTTAGTCGATGCAACGAACCAACGTATTTCTTTTACTCAGACATGTGCCGTAGCAGGCCTTGGTGGTACACCCTATCGCGATGGTAGCTTTGGGTATTATATAAGTGAGGATATTCGAGCCAATGATCCTAAAGGCGTAGGGCCATTTATTTTAGCTAGCCTTGCTTTGATGCGTTAAGGCCTAATAATGCGACCAATAAATATAATAATACTGTTAAAATTTTTTGTATATTACCTCGTTACTTTTTCATTTTCAGCCAAATCAATTGCCCCACCAGACGCGGCCTATGTAACAGATAATACTGGTATTAAGCGCGTTAGTTTAAATACCGACGATTATACAAATCCTATATTACACGCCGATTATTCCGATCCTGATGTTGTTGCTGTCAATGGCCACTACTACATGACCGCGTCTAGCTTTAATTCAGCCCCAGGATTGCCAATACTTCATTCAACCGATTTAGTTAATTGGTCTTTAATTAATTACGCACTAACAGAACAGATCCCCGTAACGCATTACCAAAAAGTGCAACATGGTAATGGTGTTTGGGCACCAAATATACGTTATCACAATAACTTGTTTTGGATATTTTACCCAGATCCTGATTTTGGTATTTATGTTACCACGACAGCCAATCCAGCAAAAAAATGGAGCAAACCGCGCTTAATTTTATCAGGAAAAGGACTCATCGATCCAACACCTCTGTGGGATGATAACGGTAAAAGTTACTTATTACATGCTTGGGCAAAGAGTCGTTCAGGCTTTAATAATGTTTTAAGTTTGAGGGAAATGACAAGCGATGCATCATCGGTAAGCAGCCTATTTACTCATATCATTGATGGCAAAAATTTCCCTGGATATAGGACGATTGAGGGACCCAAATTTTATAAGCGTAATGGCTATTATTATATATTTGCCCCAGCAGGTGGCGTTGATTTAGGTTGGCAATCGGTGTTTCGTAGTAAAAATATCGCCGGTCCTTACCAAGCTAAAATAGTTATGAATCAAGGTAATTCTATTATTAATGGCCCGCATCAGGGTGCTTGGATACATACTGACTTTGATGAAGATTGGTTTATCCACTTTCAGTCAAAAAAAGCGTATGGCCGTATCATACATTTACAACCAATGCAGTGGAAAAATGATTGGCCTATCATCGGCAAAGACGAAGACGGTGATGAAATAGGTGAGCCTGTTTTACGCTATAAAAAACCAGTGCATAGCGATACAGTGACGATTAAATCACTTAAAGCGAGTGATGATTTTACCGCTGAACAACTGGCTCTACAATGGCAATGGAACGCAAATTCTGATGTACGTTGGTATTCGCTAACTAAAAAGCTTGGTGTTTTGCGCTTATATCAGCAGAAAAAAATAGCCGAAAGCAATGACAGCTTGTGGTTAACACCTTCTCTATTACTACAAAAATTACCCACAAATACCTTTACTCTAACCACTAAACTTACGTTACCTAAATTGCCATTAAAAGGCCAAGCAGGACTTGTTTTATTTGGTGAGAACTATGCATGGATCGGTATTACTTATGATAAAGAAACGCAAACTAATCAACTGGTTTACGCACAATGTATAAATGCACGTAAAGGCTGTAATGAACACTTAAAAGAACCTCAACCTTTCTCTGGTAATAATGTTGAGTTACGTATGACAATGCAACCCACTGGCGATGCTATTTTTAGTTATCGCACTAATAGCACAGATCCTTTTCGAATTATTGGTGAACATTTTAGTGCTACAAAGGGACGCTGGGTAGGAGCAAAAGTGGGTTTATTTCATGTTGCATCTAAGCCAAACGCAACGCAATTTATAGATGTTGATTATTTTCGATTCACACCAACAGAGCAAAATTAAAAATGCGTAATAGCAACAGATTAATTCATTGTATTATACTCATTCTAAGTACCTTTTTTGTAGTATCATCCGCATATGGAAAAGAGTACACGTTGCAAAATAGGTATAAAAAATTAATAAAGGATTACCCACAAATACAGTTACCCTCACAAACAATACCCCGCGAAATCTTGTCCTATCAGGATGTTGTTTATAAAAAAGTTACCGACCATGTATTAGCAATGTCTATTTATCGCCCCAAAAATTCAACCGCTTCCTTACCACTTGTTGTCATGATTCATGGTGGGGGCTGGCAATCAGGAACACCTGAACTATTAAAAACATTAGCATTTTCTATTGCAGCACAAGGGTTTGTGGTTGCAGTGCCTGCATATAGATTATCAACAGAGGCGCAATATCCTGCTGCAATTAATGATTTAGCCACTGCGCTGAACTGGCTTACAACTCATAAAGCACAATATAATATAGATACATCAAAACTAGCGCTAATTGGCAGCTCTGCAGGAGGGCAAATGGCGGCCTTACTGGCCTACAGTCAAGGGCAATTAAAAGAAACTAATAACCCACTTATAAAAGCTAACGTATTAATAAATATTGATGGATTGAGCGATTTTACAACACCTATAGCCCTACGCTATGAAAATGACCCAAGTAAAAAAATAACATCTGCGAGTGCTTGGCTCGGTTCGCGATATGAGGATAACCCCCAACGTTGGCATAATGCGTCACCAATTAACTATATTAACGCAAGCTCACCCGCGACCTTATTTATCAATAGTAGTGCTAAGCGTTTTTATGCAGGCAGAGAAAAAGCCATTCAAAAGTTAAATTTTCTGGGTATAACCACTGAAGTTTATCAATTTAAAGATGCTCCTCATTGTTTTTGGCTATTTCAACCGTGGCAAACAGACACAATAAAAGCAATGACGTTATTTTTAAAAAAACAGCTATAACGGGTATTTTATACCAACCGGCTTATATATGGGGGGTCTATTTAACGATAAGAAAATTGCACTATAACTAGGCAAAAATTTTATATCTAATTGTTCTAAATAAAAAATTTTTAACAACGTTATAGAGTGATTTAATTCATTAAATTGTTCAAGTATTTATGCCGATTGGTATTATTCGCTACATTGCCCTGTCGACTCTCGCTTAACTAAAGTGGGCGTAACCGTTTTTTGAAGTGGTAACTTTTCTTTTGTTGCACGTGACTTATTTATTAACTTTTGTACTGCTAAACATGCCATATTATAAACAGGTCGACGAATCGTCGTTAACGAAGGAATAATGCGCGACGCTAAAATATTATCATCAAATCCTGCAACTGAAAGCTCATCGGGTACTTTGATATTTAAGTTACTTGCAACGCGTAATGCCGCTGCGGCCATTTCATCATTATTAGCTACAATAGCTGTTGGTCTATTAGGCGTGTCTAACAGTGTTTGTGCGCACATTAAGCCACTTTCGTAATTATTTTTCCCTTCCACAATACGACTGTCTGGTAGTTGCACATTGTAAACCTGTAACTCAGCCAAAAAACCGGCTAAACGCTCAGTAGATGAACGAAAATGTTGCGGCCCAGAAATAAAACCAATATCGGTATGACCAAGTTCAACTAAATGGCTTGCCATATCACGCATGGCTGCACGCTCATCCGAGACAACTATATTGTCTGCATCATCTAAATCAACAGAGGCAAGGCGTACATAAGGACATTGTGCTTCACGAAGAGCCGCCGCAAGTGCTTTATTTTCAGATACTGGTGGTAGGATAATCACGCCATCTAATTTTGAGCGTGAAATAAAACGTAAGCAATCATCAATAAAGTCCTCATGCTTTGACGACCCGGGGTGAACAACTAGCTCATAACCCAGTTCGGCGCACACACTTAGAGCACCGCGTTGTACTTGGTCAATATAAAGCGCATCAGGGTTATCATAAATTAGTCCTAATAAATAAGAACGACTAGATGCGAGTCCACGAGCCTGCTTATCTGGTGAAAAGCCTGTTTCTTTAATTATTTCCAGTACCCGCTCACGCGTTGCCTCACCTACTGCTGGTGAGCAGTTAATTACGCGAGAAACAGTACGTTTTGAAACACCTGAAAGCCGTGCTACATCATTGATCGTTACTGACATTATAAGTTCCTGAACAAGGGTAATCTTCAATTTTACCAGCTACTTGATGTCTGTAAAGAAACCATTGCAGTGATTAGTCTTTCAAGGCAAAAATGAACCCAAAAATAAATTATTTTGTAAGACAATAGTTATAACAGCGGTTGGCTTTTACGCAAAATAAATTCGACCAACCGCTTTTTGTATAGCCTATTGTAGTAGATTCAGCGCTGTTAGCGTAAAAATAACGGCTTGAGTCAAATTAATTATCCCAAGTTCAGATCATGTTACTCAATAAGACCTAATAAGCGAGGTAAAAACTCACTCACAGCAGGTACGTAGGTAACAAGCATTAAAACTAAAAACATAACAATATATAATGGGATCATTGGCTTAATAATTTTATGAAGAGACGTTTTAGCCACTGCACAACTTACAAAAAGTACACTTCCTACTGGTGGCGACACCAATCCTATGGATAAGTTTAATACAATCATAATACCAAATTGTATGGGCGACATACCAAACTGTTCGGCCACAGGCAAAAATATTGGCGTAAAAATAAGCACCGCAGGAGTCATGTCGATAAACGCGCCCACTAGAATTAAAATCAAGTTTATGAGTAATAATATAATAATTGGATTATCACTGAGTGTTAAAAAGAAATCACTGACAATTTGCGGAATATGGGTAAATGATAGCAGCCAAGACATTGCAGAAGAAGCACCAATGATGAGCATTACAATCGCGGTTGTTTCACATGCTTTTAGCAATATTCCAGGTAACGCGGCTAAACTAATTTCCTTATAAACAATAACAGATAATATTAACGCATAAATTACCGCGATTGCCCCCGCTTCGGTTGCAGTAAATACCCCTCCAATAATACCGCCTATTACAATAAAAATAAGCAGTAAACTAGGAAAGGCAGCCAACACTTTTTCAATAACAATGTTTAACGGTAGGCGTGCTGTTACAGGGTATTTATTTTTAATAGAATACACCGCACAAACAGTCATTAATGCAAGTCCAACTAATATACCGGGAAGGTAACCTGCTATAAATAATGCCGCAATTGAAACACCACCACTGGCGATTGCATAAATAATTAAAATATTACTGGGTGGAATTAGCATGCCCGTCGTGGATGCCGTTGCGGTGACAGCAGCCGCAAAGTTTTCACTGTAACCATGTTTTTTCATCTCTGGTACCATAAAACTACCAATCGCTGAGGTTGCAGCTACAGCAGAACCTGATATTGCACCAAATAGCATACACGACAAAACATTTACCAACGCTAAGCCACCAGGTAAAAACCCTATTAATGCCATCGCACATTCGATTAACCGCTTGGCGATCCCTCCTTGGCCCATGATAAACCCAGAGAGAATAAAAAATGGAATAGCAAGTAAAGCAAAACTATCTAATCCACCAGCTAGCTGTTGGGCGATAGTCGTCGCCGCCGGCGTAAAATCCATATGCATTAATAAGGCGAGTAAAGTAGCTAAACCAATGCATATTGAAATAGGGACATTAATAAGTAGTAATGCAAAAAAAGTAACGACGAGAATTATTGCTGTAAAATCCATTACACCTCCTCCTTCTGTCTAGTAGCGGCTAATTGAAGTAAATTATCTAAGCAATTAATCGCAATAAGTACCCCGCTTAATGGCAACACTAAATAAACAAATCCCATATTAATGCCTAAAGCTGCTGATGTTTGCTTCAAATCAAAGCTTAATAGCATCAATAAAGCGCCCCCATAAATTAATAGACTGCTGGCTGTTATTAGCGCTATTAATTCTATAAAAATAGCGCATTTGTGCTTTAGTCTCGGTTTCATTTTTTCATAAAACAGATCAAGCCCTAAATGTGCACGTGTTCGATAAGCGTAGGCTGCACCTAATACGCCAATCCAAATAAGCAAAAAGCGCGCTAATTCTTCGGTATATGAACTTGGCGAACGCATTATAAATCTCGAAAAAACCTGCCAGCAAACCACTGCAACAATGGCAACCATAGCCATAATCAAAATACGCTCAATTAGGTGATTTAAAAGTGTGTTAAATTTACGCATCATCTCTCACTACATTGCTTTAATTTTTGTTATTACTTTTGCAACAGGAGTGTTGTCAAAAGACGCATGAAACTCAACGACTTGATCGCGAAATGCTTTTTTATCTGGATAGGTTACTTCAACACCCGCTTCAATTACTTTTGCAAGGGCGTCATCAGAAGCGGTTTGCCATAACGAACGCTGGTACTTTACTGAATCAGCCATTGCTTGGCTTAGCCATTGCTGCTGCTGGGTATTTAACGAATCCCACACACTTTGGCTGGCTATAATCACATCAGGTACAAATGTGTGCTCATCCAATGAATAATATTTTGCTATTTCATAATGGCGAGATAAGTAATAACTAGGTGGGTTATTCTCTGCACCATCAACAACACCTTGTTGCAAAGCTGCATAGAGTTCACCCCATGCAATAGGCGCAGCTGCACCACCAAGGGCTTGGACAGTGGCAACCGCAGTTGGACTATTCAGTACTCTTATTTTTTCACCCACTAAGTCATCAGGTGTGTTGATTGGTTTATTCGTTGTATAAAAACTACGGCTACCCGCATCGTAATAACCCAGCCCTTTAAGTTTTGCAGTTGCAACCTTATCGAGTAAATTTTGGCCTGTTTCGCTATTGAGTACTCGCCAAAAATGTTCACTATCTCTGAATAAGTAAGGGATACCAAATACTTTCATTTCAGGTACAAACCCTTCAAGAGGACTGGCTGATACTTTGGTTATAGCAAGGCTGCCTATTTGTAATAGTTCAATTAACTCTCGTTCAGAACCAAGTTGGCCACCTGGGTAAATTACTATCTCCATACTCCCCTTTGAATAGTAATCTAGCCGCGTTGCCATATATTCCATCGCCTTGTGAACCACATGACGAGTATCAAGTGTATGCGCTAATGTTAAACGTATGGTTTTTTTATCATCGCTACAACTGGTGAGTAGCCCGATCGATAAAACCAAAAAAACGACATTGAGAAGATTCTTATGCATTATTATATTTCTTCTTATCAGTGTGTGAATAAGCGATTGTACGAACTACATTACCTCAGTTCATGCGGCTGATATTTATCCATATCATCATAATCTAGATTTTCGCCAGCCATCCCCCAGATAAAACTGTAGTTTTGAGTACCCGACCCAGAATGAATAGACCACGCAGGTGAAACAACGGCCTGTTCATTATGTATCCATAAATGGCGCGTTTCTGTGGGTTCTCCCATAAAATGGCACACAGCTTGATGCTCTGGTATTTCAAAATAAAAATACACTTCATTACGTCGATCATGTTGATGAGCAGGCATTGTATTCCATACACTACCAGGCTTTAGCTCAGTCAAACCCATTTGTAATTGGCATGTCTTTACAACTGTATTAATCAGCATTTGGTTTATATCACGCTCGTTAGACGTTTCTAAAGCGCCTAAATGCAAGACGTTTGCATCATTACGGGTAACTCGTTTATTTGGGTATTTATGGTGTGCTGGCGCCGAATTTAAATAAAACTTAGCTGGATTTGTGTTATCACAGCTTTTAAATGTCACATTTTTTGATTCTTTACCTATATACAAAGCATCTTTGTAGTTAAGTTCAAACGTCTCATTGTCTGCGGTTACCGTACCTCGGCCGCCTACATTGATAATGCCCAATTCACGTCCATTCAAAAAATGAGCTGCTTTAAGGTTATCTAATGTCTCTAGCGTTAAAGCTCCTGCAGTTGGAACCGCACTACCTACCATAAAACGTTCGTAATGCGTGTACAGCCAATAAATTTTGTCTACTTGCATAAGCTTATCAACCAAAAACTCATCTCTGAGCTGCTGTGTATCGTAGCCTTTCACTTCATTTGGACCAACGGCGTAACGTGACTCAATTTCTGTACTCATAGTTTGCTACCTAAAATAAAGTTATCGTGCTAACCAGCCGCCATCAACAGCTAAAATATGTCCATTAACATAATCGCTAGCAGCTGATGATAAAAAGATGGCGGTTCCAATTAAATCCTCAGCTTCACCCCAACGCCCTGCTGGTATACGTTTTTCGATCTCACTGTTTCGAGTAGGATCATCTTGTAAAGCTTGTGTGTTATCGGTTTTAAAGTAACCGGGAGCAATTGCATTTGTTTGAATATTATATTGCGCCCATTCATTCGCTAATGCTTTAGTAACGCCTGCAATAGCATGTTTACTTGCTGTGTAAGCAGGTACTGTCATGCCACCACTATATGAAAGCATTGACGCAATATTGATAATTTTCCCTTGCCCTTTTTTAATCATTGCAGGTGCAAGTGCCTGAGCAAGTAAAAAACTAGCATCAACATTTACTTTCATTACGTTTTGCCACTGCTCGTACGGATAATCTACGGCTGGACTTCGAAAAATAGTGCCACCTACATTAATTAAAATATCAACAGTCCCAGCATACTCTAATGCACGCTCCGCAAGCGAAATAACAGCATCTTCGCGGCTTAAATCAGCATATAATTCAATCACTTGCCCTGATTCATTGTTAATCATCTGGCACGTGTTTTTGCAACCATTCTCTTGGCTACTGCTACATATAATATTTGCACCTGCTTGAGCTAAACCCAAGGCTATTTGCTGCCCTAATCCACGGCTGGCCCCAGTTACTAAGGCCGTCTTTCCCTTTAAATCGAATAAATGCATGCTCATTGCCAATTCCTATCGTTAATCTCTATATTTATATAATGTAAATAAAATAATTTGAGTTGTTAAAAGCCATTCTTCGCTACCGGTGGCAGTTTGTCAAATTTAATTTGCCACCGGTGGCATTTATAAGTAGTATGAAATCAACAACAGGCCAATCGATACTCAAAATGGGTTATATTATGCAAACATTGAATAGAAAAAACTTTAATAAAAACAAATACCCAACAAAAATAATGCAATTTGGTGAAGGTAACTTTTTACGCGCTTTTGTCGATTGGCAAATAGATAAATTAAACCAAACGAGTGATCTAAGTGCAGGCATTGCAATTATTCGCCCAATTGATTACGACACATTACCGCTGCTAAATACACAAGATGGTTTGTACACCACTATTATTCGTGGCTTAAATGAGCAAGGTGAAACCGTAAGTGAAGAGCGTATTATTGGTTGCGTTAATGAAGAGATCCCTATTTATAAAAACCTTGAGCGTTTTTTAGAGCTTGCTACAAATTCTGATTTGAAAATCATTTTTTCAAATACAACTGAAGCAGGCATAGAGTACATTGATTCAGACAAGCTAGAGGATAAACCTGCAAAAGCATTCCCAGCAAAGCTAACACAATGGTTATTTCATCGATTTAATCACTTTACTGGCTCAGCAGAAAGTGGCATGGTCATTATTCCGTGCGAACTTATTGATTACAATGGCGAAAAGCTCAAAGAAATCGTTTTAAAGTACGCAAAAAATTGGCAATTACCAGAAGAGTTTACCCAATGGTTAAATGTACATAACCATTTTTGCTCAAGCCTAGTTGACCGTATTGTGACAGGCTTTCCACGAGACGAACATCAACAACTGCAAGAGTCACTCGGTTATTTAGACAACTTTATGGTCACTGCCGAGTATTTTCACTTATTTGTTATTCAAGGACCAAAACATCTCGCTGAGTTATTGTGTTTGAAAGACAGTGACGTAAATATAAAAATTGTCGACGATATTTCACCTTACAAACAACGCAAAGTGGCTATTTTAAATGGAGCACATACAGCGTTAGTGCCGCTGGCATATATGGCAAATATTGACTCGGTTGGTGATGCCCTTAGTGCTCAATTATTTGAACGATATTTAACTCAACTCATTGCTGATGAGATTATTCCGACCCTTGATTTACCCGCAGATGAGCTAAAGAAGTTTGCCAGCGATGTACTTAACCGCTTTAGAAACCCCTATATTTGCCATCTACTATTGTCTATTTCACTAAACAGTATGACTAAATTTAAGACACGCCTGCTACCTCAGCTATTTAAATATGTGGAATTAAACCAAAAGGTTCCTGAGTTAATTGCGATGGCAATGGCTGGACAAATTTTATTTTACCGTGGTTTACGTAATGATGAGCCTATAGCTCTCAGTGATAGCGAACAATGGTTAGCGTTTTTTAAAGACAACTGGCTGGAGTATGACCGCGGTAGCTTAAGTATTGAACAATTGGTTGAAAAGTTCCTAGCCTGTGATTGGCACTGGGAAACAAATTTAAATGATATTTCAGGCCTTAAACAAAGCATCGTAGGTTATCTACAGAGTATGTTGAACACCAGTGTAGCAGCCACCATTGAAAGTAAATTAGGTCAATAAAATGAAACCATTAATCAAATTACACCCAACCGATGATGTAGCAATTGCCATGCGCAATATTGGAGCAGGCGAAACATTACCGGTTGATGGCATCGACATTTTAGTAACTCAAGATGTAGACAAAGGCCATAAAGTAGCTTTGCATGACATAGAAAAAGACGAAAAAGTTATAAAATATGGTGCTCCAATTGGCTTTGCTTTAGCTAATATACCAAAAGGTACGTGGGTTCATACACACTGTGTTAAAACCACCCTAAACGATGAGCTTGAATATCAATACACCCCTGAGTTTATTGACCAAGCAGCAGCAACTCCATCACCCGATGTTAATATTTATCGTCGTAAAAATGGCGAAATTGGTATACGCAACGAGATTTGGCTTATCCCTACTGTTGGCTGTGTAAACGGTATGATTGCACAAATGAAAAAAGAGTTTATGCAACGAAACCCTGATCTTGGCATTGACGGAATTCATGTTTTCCCTCATCAATTTGGCTGCTCACAGCTCGGTGATGATTTAGAAACAACCCGTATTCTTTTACAAAACATGGTATTGCACCCTAACGCAGGCGGTGCATTGGTTGTTGGCTTGGGGTGTGAAAACAACCAATTAAATGTGTTTAAAGAAGGGCTTGGGGATTTTGATGAAAACCGCGTTAAATTTTTAATCACACAACAAGCTGATGACGAAATTGAAGATGGTGTCGCTCTTCTCGAAGAAATTTATAGTCGAATAAAGCACGACAAACGCGAACCTGGAAAATTAAGTGAAGTTAAATTTGGTTTAGAGTGTGGTGGCAGTGATGGCCTATCGGGCATAACAGCTAACCCTATGCTAGGTGTGTTTTCAGATTATTTAATAGCCCAAGGCGGTACAACCGTGTTAACCGAAGTACCAGAAATGTTTGGTGCCGAAACGCTATTAATGTCGCGTTGTAAAGACGAAGCAACCTTTCATAAGTTAGTTGAAATGGTTAACAACTTTAAAGGTTATTACAAAGCACATAATCAACCCATCTACGAAAATCCGTCACCTGGAAATAAAAAAGGCGGAATAACCACATTGGAAGATAAATCACTAGGGTGTACACAAAAAGCTGGCAGCAGCAAAGTACAAGCCGTCTTACACTACGGTGAACGTTTGAGCGTACCCGGTTTAAACTTACTAGATGCACCTGGCAATGACCCAATTGCAACAAGTGCTTTAGGTGCTTCTGGTTGCCACATTGTACTATTTACTACTGGTCGTGGCACCCCTTATGGCGGCTTTGTTCCTACGCTTAAAATTGCCACTAATTCAGAGCTAGCCAAGAAAAAAACACGCTGGATAGATTTTGATGCTGGTGTGCTCATCAACGATGTAAGTATGGAGCAAGTGCATGGTGAGTTTGTTGACTTGCTTGTTGAGATAGTTAACGGAAAACAAACCTGTAATGAAAAGAATGATATTCGTGAAGTCGCTATCTGGAAAAAAGGAGTCACGCTTTAAATGTCTATCAAAAAAATAGCAATTATTGGCGAGTGTATGGTTGAGCTATCGGGTCAATTATTTTCTTTTATGCAACAAAACTATGGCGGTGACACAATGAATACCGCTATTTATTTGAAAAAGCTCGCAGGTCAAAGTGTTGACGTAAATTATGTTACTTGCATGGGTGCCGACACTTTGAGCACCGCGATGATAAAGCAGTGGCAAAAACATCAATTAAATACTGATTTTGTACTTATCGCACCTGATAAACAGGTTGGTTTGTATATGATCCAAAACGATGTTCAAGGAGAGCGCTCTTTTCAATATTGGCGAAGCGACTCAGCAGCAAAATATTTGGTAACACATCCTGATTTTAACCATATTGTCGCGCTTCTTAGTCATTTTGATGCTATTTATCTATCAGGGATATCACTCGCTATTTTATCAGTTAAAGATTGCAATACCCTGCTTGAAATTCTGAAAAAGCTTGCTCATCAAGGTGTCGATATTATTTATGACAGTAATCACCGCCCGGCTCTTTGGGCAAGTGATGAACACTGTAAAAAAACCAACAAAGTCATGTATGCGCTTGCTAATTTATCATTGCTCACTTTTGATGATGAAGTACAAATTTGGGCCGATAATAATATTACCGCTTGCCATTCTCGTTTACACAAAGCCGGCGCTCAGCATGTGCTCATAAAAACAGGTGCTGATGGTTGTCAGTACAGTAATAAAAACACCTCAGAGCCCCGCTATTTTAAAACCAACAAAGTCGATAATGTTACTGATACAACAGCGGCTGGGGATTCATTTAACGCGGGGTTTCTAGCATACTGGCTACACGGTAATTCAATAGAGGACTGTGCCAAAGCTGGTAACTTATTAGCCGGACAGGTTATTCAACACCGAGGGGCGATTGTAGGTATTGATACTGATTCAATAAAAACGTCAATAATAGGTCGTTAATGATGAAGTTTACTTTTTTCGTTATTTGTCTATTGGTTAGTTGCAACATCCACTCAAAAACACCAGCCATTGGAAGTGAGCCCAGTACTATTTTGTATGTTGATAAGCATAACCCTAAATATTTCAGCTCTATTCAACAAGCTATTGATGCGAGTACTCACTTTAAACGCGTTATTATTTTAATAAGTGCTGGCGAATATAACGAAAAGCTATTTATAACTCGTAATAACTTAAGTTTAGTTGGTCAGTCGCAAAGTAATACGCGAATTACTTTTCCTGAGCTTAGAAATAACTGGCGAAAAAATCACGACAGTGATTGGGGGGCGGCGGTTGTAAATATTAACGGTAGCGATATAAATATCGTCAACTTACAAATCACTAATCACTACGGCCGAGAACACAACACTAACGAGCACCAGTTTGCGGTTCGTAGTTTTGAAAACGCCACCCGCATCACCTTGCATCAATGTAACATTAGTTCCGACGGGGCCGATACTCTGAGTTTGTGGAATAAAAAAGATGGATTATATTACCATTCATATTGCTCATTTACTGGCGCAACCGATATGGTGTGTCCTCGTGGTACCGCGTTAATTGAGCATTCTAAATTCTTCAACATAAAGCAAAGTGCCACTCTTTGGCATGATGGCGAACTCAATGTAAATCAAAAGCTCGTTGTAAATGACAGTGAATTTGATGGTGTAAAAGGTTTTTGGTTAGGTCGACATCATTATGATGCACAGTTTTATTTAATTAATAACCAGTTCTCTAGCCACATGGCTGACAAACCAATATTCAAAAAAACCTACCCTGATAAAAGCCGTAATAAGGCAAACAAATTTGGCGCTCGGTATTTTTTTGCGAATAATCAAAACATTAATAGTTATTCATGGGCACGTAATAATTTTCAGCCCACTAACACTTATTTAGCCCAACAAACTGTCGAACAGTGGGTATTTGGTGATAAATGGCAACCAAATGCCGTACTTCATAATTTAGCACAACAAATAAATAAAACTGCTTTTGCTACTGATAGCTTTAGCTTATAAACATAACAATTTTAGGGTGCATACTTTGAATACAATCAATAAGAAAATTAAATATTTAAGTTTAAGTGTATTTGTTTTATTAGTGGGCGTATTCACCTCTCACGGGTATGCACTCGACTCAAATTTAGCCTTTAAAAATGCCGATGGATACGGGAAATACACGCAAGGGGGGCATGGCGGCAAAATCTATATTGTTAACTCACTGGAAGATAATCCTAAAAACCCAGCAAAGGGAACACTTAGACACGCCTTAAAGCGTAAATACAAGCGCACAGTGGTATTTAATATCTCCGGTGTTATTCATTTAAAAGAACCCATTATTGTAAAAAGTGGCTTTTTAACTATTGCAGGGCAAACCTCTCCAGGTGGCATTACCGTTGCGGGTGCGCCAGTTCAAGTTTCGGATGCTGATCATATCATTATTCGCTATATGCGTTTTCGCCTTGGTACATTTAAATTAGCTGAAGATTCGATGTCTGTGCGCAATAGCCGAGATATAATAATTGATCACTGCTCATTTAGCTGGTCAGTCGATGAAACTGCTAGCTTTTATAATAACCAACGATTCACGCTGCAAAATTCAATTGTAGCTGCGAGCCTTAATCATTCAATCCATCCCAAAGGGCGTCATGGCTATGGTGGAATTTGGGGGGGAAATAAAGCCAGTTTTATTAATAATGTCATCGCTCATCATAATAGCCGCACACCACGATTAAATGGTTCACGCTTAAAACCCCCTTACGATGAACAGTTTGAATTTGTTGAATTTTCCAACAATATCATTTTTAACTGGGGCAGCAATAATGTTTATGGTAGCGAGAATGGCCGCTTTAACTTAATAAACAACATTTACAAACCGGGACCCGCAAGTAAAGCAATACAACTTGTTGATTTATGGTACTCGCCAAATATAACGAAGTCTCAAGCTTATATATCTGGTAACTATTTTGAGGGAGATGAGGAAATAACTGCCGATAACCGACTGGGTGTAAACTATCGCACTAGCAAAGATGCAAAACGTAAAAATATATCAATGGATGATAAACGACTCAGTCGAGTTAAGTTAGAGCCAATCAATGGTGCTGCAAACAGTGCGACAATAAATAGTACTCAAAAAACCTATAGCACACTTATAAAGGAAAAAAACGTAGGGGCTAATTTTAATGCCAATGGCATGTTTTTAGATAATATTGATACACAAGTGTTAAACCAAGTAGATGGAAGTACGCCTATTAACGGCAAAGGTTTAATAAACAGTGAACTAGAAATGATTAAAAGCTGGGAAGAATATGAACGACAATTTCTAGGATTCCCTGACATAATTGATAAAAATAAAGATGGTATAAATGATCGTTGGGCAGCTAAAAACCCAACTAACCAACATAATATAAACGCTTATATAAATTCGATTACGGAGTAATCATTCTTCACTTTTATTATATGAAGGCCGGCTGGTGAATAAAGTCATCCGGCCTTTGAATAGGTCAAACTTAGAGATGACAAATATGCTCCTTCGCTAAGCGATTACCCTAGCGCTAACCAGATACCTACAGCAGCCATTAAGCTGCCAGCAATACGGTTCATCCATTTTATATTATCGCCACGGCTTAAAAATAAACGCAGGCTTTTACCGCCTGTTGCGTAAGCTAACATACATACAAATTCGCTCACCATTATTACACTTAACAACACCAAAAGCTGAGGAGCTACAGCATGCTCAACACTTATAAATGGCGGCAGTAGTGAAATCATAAACGCCCAGCCCTTAGGATTTGCAATTGCAGTTACAAAACCTTGGGTAAATAACGACTGCCTACTTACATCACTTGGCTTTGAGGTATCAATAGACATTTTTCCTTTGGCTCGCCACATGTTAACGCCAATATAAATTAAGTACGCGCCGCCTACCCACTTTAAAATAGCGAACGCATCTGGGTAATTTAGCATTACGCTTGCAACGCCTAATACCGCAGCTATAGCAACACTTGCGACACCTAATAGCTCGCCTATCATCATCCATAATGTGCGGCGCACGCCAATGCTCATACCCAAAGTCATAGCGAGCGTCATACACATACCAGGGGTGATAGACACAAAAAAGAACGTAGGAATAAAAACCGCAAGCGCTGCTACATCAATCATTAATTTACTCTCATATTAAAAGCAAAAACGCGGCTATAAGTAGCCGCGCTGTTACTTACTCATGTTTATTACTATTTCCCAGCACTTACCATTGGTTCAGTAATGACCTCTACTGGCTCAACTGTATCACTAAGCAAGTACTTGTCTAACCACTGCTCTTGTTCCCACAATACATGCAATAAGCTTTTACGCGCGCGGTAACCATGTGCTTCATAAGGAAGCATTACTAAGCGGGCATCTTTACCTAAACCTTTTAGGGCTGCGTACATGCGCTCACTTTGCATTGGGAAGGTTCCTGAATTAGGATCTTCTTGGCCGTGGATCATTAGCATTGGTTCGTTAATTTTTTCAGCATGGAAAAACGGCGACATATTAGCGTACACACTTTGTGCTTGCCAAAAATCACGCTCTTCTCCTTGAAAACCAAACGGCGTTAATGTGCGGTTATACGCGCCACTGCGGGCAATACCGGTTTTAAATAAATCGCTATGAGCCAATAAGTTAGCAACCATAAATGCACCATACGAGTGCCCTGCTATGGCAATTTTATCTTTATCGGCAATACCTTTTTTAACTAATACATCAACAGCTGCTTGCGCACTTGATACTAACTGCTTTCTAAAGTTATCGTTTGGCTCGCTGCCATCAATACCCACTATTGGCATTTTAGGGTCGTCAAACACGGCAATCCCTTTGGCAAGGTAAGGCATTGGGCCCCAATAACCAATGTAGGTAAATGCATAAGGCGATTCGCGTACTTGCGATGCAACCGCTTTATCTTTGTATTCAAGTGGGTAAGCCCACATAAGTACCGGTAACGGGCCTTGTGCTTTGTCATACCCTGGTGGTAAATAAAGCGTACCAGAAAGCTCAACACCGTCGTCGCGCTTATAACGTAATTGCTCTTTAGTTACCCCTTTAAATGCAGGGTACGGGTGCTCAAATGTTGTTAGTTGCGTTAGCGTGTCGTTATCTAAATCGCGTATAAAAAAGTTAGGTTGCTCTGTTTTAGATTCACGAATAGTAATAAATCGCTCACCTTCGTCGTCAAGCAGTGCGCGTACGCGCTCGTAGTATGGCGCTTGTGATTGCCATAAACGCTTACTGCTATTTGTTTTAACATCGTACCTATCTAAAAACGGCACATTACCTTGCTCTGAAGCACCATTACCGCGCAGGTAAATATAACGCCCGCCTACAATCTTAATAACGTTAGCACCTAAATCGTTGTGCTCGTAAATTGCATTACCTGGATCTTTATACGCATCGTTATAACTACGCTCTGAAAATAAAACGCGGTTTCTGTCGGCATTTCGTGGTTGTACGATGTAAGTACGTACTTGGCGATCACTAAAGCGCCAATCTGTCAGCATTGCAATGTTCTCGTTGCTCCACTCCATTCCCCCGTAACGGCGCTCTACTTTGGCAAACAATTTAGGCTCGCGTTTAAATGGTGCACGTAAGCTGTAAAGATAATCGTGGTGCTCAACGTCGGTTTTCATGTCGCCGCCATCTTGCGCCTGCGCCCAAATAACTTCAGCGCCTTGATCGGCTCGCCATTCAAAATCACGGCGGCCAGTGCGAACACTGTCGTAACCTTGCGGAATATTATCGGCAAGAGGTTGCTTTGCAAGTTCGGCTAAAACATAACCGCGCATGCCCCATATTTGCCAAGTGCTTGCAAAACGGCTGTACGGTACTTGATACGAAAATGGCTGGCTAATACCTGCAACCAATATATTTGTCGAATCAGGTGATATCGAAAACGCTTTAAATAAAGAAGGACGTCCAATTGCTTGGGCATTACCATCAAGTGTTATGTAAGCCAGCTGACCTAAGCCATAAAATTTAAACTGCGCTTCATCAAATGGGCTTGTTAATAGATTTTGATAAGTGCGGGCGGGCGCTTTTTCACCAGTGCTTTGTTGAATAACAGGCACTACATTTTGACTGTCGTTTTGCAAAGCAGGTTTACCAACATTTACCGCCAAGTTTGCCACTATGGCGCTACTGTCAGGTAACCATTCGTAGGGAGTTGCTGTTATTACTGAATTGAGTGCTGCACTTGAAAGCTCTTTTGCTTGTTTTGTTTCAACATTGTAAAGCCATAAATTTGCTTGGCTAGGTTGCTCAACTATAAACGCTAAATACTTGCTGTTAGACGACCACTGAGGAGAGCGAATAATACCGCGTGGTAAATTATTAATACTAATCACTGTACCAGTGCGAACATGTTTAAGTTCAACAGCGCTAAACTTAGCGCTCACACGAGAACGCGAAAAATTAGCTGGGTTCAATTTAATCCCTGCAAGCTTAAGCTCTTCTTTTGCAAGCTCATCAAGTGTTACCACTCGTTTGCGTTCAAATAATGCAAGCCACTGACCATCGCTCGACAAGTAACTAGTGGGGGCTAATTTAGCATCAACCAAAGCTGCAAGCTCTGGTGAGGGCATTTGATACCCTTGTTCTGCATAACTTGCTGGCAATAATGCAACACAACAAATAAAGGCAACTAACAGCCTAAAAGCGTTCATGTTTTTATCCTTTTGTTATTTTTTACTTTTATAAACGTATATAAACACGTTTTGCTTTGTTCATAAAGCATTTAGCTCGTTTAAAGTATTCCAATAGATGACTTAATAGTGTTATTTAAGCTACACTATTGCGCTATTTATTAACTATTTCGGCACTTTAAGTACAATGCAGAACAGAGCTAAATCAGTCACTATTTTTGATGTTGCAGATCTTGCTGGTGTATCAAAGTCAACCGTATCCTTGGTGCTTACTCAAAGCGATAAAGTCGGCAAAAAAAGTAAACAAAAAGTACTAAAAGCCATTGACGAACTAGGCTACATTTACAATCGCGATGCAGCAGCTATGCGCTCAAGGCGCTCTAACTTAGTCGCTATTGTAATAAACGATTTAACTAATCCGTATATGGCGCAACTCGCGACTAACCTTGAGCGTATTTTAAACGAAAATAACTTACAAGCCATGATAGTAAGTAGTAATAATAATCTTGAGCTGCAAACAAACGCGGTTAAAAACTTAAAAGAATACAACGCCGCCGCATTTATTATTTGCCCTGTTGCTAATACTTGTGCCAAATGGCTCGATACTCTCAGCGCACAGCAAAAAGTAATGACCTTAATGCGAGAAGTTCCCTTTAGCGCAGCGCCATGCGTACTTCCCGATTATAAAAAAGCCAGCCACGTAGCCAGCATGCATTTGCTTGCACAAGGCGTTACACATATTGCATTTATAGGAAGCGAGCTAACGCTAAGCGACTCTCAAGCACTTCAAAGTGGCTTTAATACTGCTTGCTCACAGCACGGCGTTACGCCTTTGGTAGCCATATCATGCAGTCAAAACCAAGCGCTTAGTGCTAAAAATGCATTTATTGAAGCTTACGCAAAACACCCTCAGTTAAGCGCCCTTGTATGCGAAAATGATATAATTGCACAAGGTGTTTTTGCTGCAATACAGACGCTTAACATACCAACCAATAACAATATAAAAATAGCGAGCTGCTACCACTTACCTTATTATAGCGTTATGCCTTACAGCTTAAGCACCGTTGTAATTAACACACATGACATTGCTAAACGTTGTCACCTAGTACTCAAAGAATTGCTACAAAACACAGCTCCGCCAGTAAAAACACTGGTAAATGTAAACTCACTAATTAGAGATTCTAGCCAATGAAAAAAGTGCTGGTAATTGGTTTCGTATGGCCAGAACCAAATTCATCTGCTGCGGGAACGCACATGATGTCGTTATTAAATACTTTTAGAGCGCAAAACTGGGACGTTGAATTTGCAACGCCCGCGCAGCGCACAGAGCACATGGTAAACCTTGACGCTTTTGGCATAACCAGCCAAAGCATTGCACTAAACTGCGATAGCTTTGACGAATACGTTAAAGCCTATAACCCAGATATAGTCATGTTTGACCGCTTTATGATGGAAGAACAATTTGGCTGGCGCGTCGATAAACATTGCCCTCATGCGATTAAAATTTTAGATACCGAAGATTTACAATGTCTGCGTAACGCTCGTCACGAAGCGTTTAAAGGTGAGCGTGAGTTTACAATCAGCGATTTACACTCAGACATAGCAAAACGCGAAATCGCCGCTATTTTACGCTGCGATTTAAACTTAATTATTTCAAGCTATGAAATGCGTTTACTAAGCAGCGTATTTAAAATAGAGCCAAGCTTATTGCACCATTTACCATTTATGGTCGATTTAAGCTCATTACCTGCAAGTACAAAAACGTTTGAGCAGCGCCAACATTTTATGACCATAGGCAATTTTAGGCACGCGCCAAACTGGGATGCCGTGTTGCACTTACAAAAGATATGGCCACTTATTCGCAAGCAACTTCCAAAAGCAGAACTTCATATTTATGGCTCTTACCCACCACCAAAAGCCACAGCGCTAAATAACCCTAAAACAGGATTTTTAATAAAAGGCTGGGCCGATAATGCGTTTGATGTAATGCAAAGCGCACGTGTATGTTTAGCACCACTGCGCTTTGGTGCTGGCATTAAAGGTAAATTGCTTGAAGCCATGATTATGCAAACACCCAGCGTTACCACCAATATTGGTGCTGAGGGCATGCATAATGATTTACCATGGCCTGGTAAAATAGCCAACACCGCCGACGATTTTGCCAATGCAGCTGTTGAAATGTACACCAATCAAAGTGACTTTGAACAAGCGCAGCAAGATGGCAACACGCTCCTTAATACGCTTTACGATAAAGTACAATTGAGCACGGTGTTAATTAAAAAAATCGATTCAATAAGTAGCGATTTAAAAGCTCATCGCGAAAAAAACTTTACAGGCCAAATGCTCAAACATCATACAATGCGCAGCACCCAATACATGTCGCAATGGATAGCTGAAAAAAATAAAAAATTAGATTAAAAATGACTAGACACACACCAATTAGTGTTTAAAATCGCGCCCATCAAACGTGGGCAGTTTTAGCTGTATTGTCTATATTTTTAGCTTAGTTATCGCAATATTTGGTCCAAAAAGATTTGAAAACTGCAACCTTTACAGAAAAACGCAAATTTATCGTTAAATTGGGTAAAATGCTTCACAAGTATGGTACGCCTGCTTACCGCCTAGAAGCCCACCTAATGGAAGTCGCTACCTATTTAGGACTTAAATCGTCGTTTGTTATGTCGCCAACTTCGGTAACGTTTGTTATTTGGACTGATGGCCACGAAGACGAGTACACCCATGTTGCTCGTGTAGACCCTGGCGATCACGATTTAGGCTCACTTGCCGATACCGACGACCTTGTAAACCAAATGCTTGACGACAAGTTAACTTTACAAGAAGTTGACGCCCAGTTAGATGCTATTTACGACATGCCAAACCCATACAATAAACTTGTTACGGGCGTTGCCTTTGCAACTTCTGGTGGTGCGTTTGCCATGTTAATGGGTACTAGCTGGACTGATGTTATTTGGTCATCGCTACTTACTTTGGTTGTTTATGTGTTTGTACTTTGGTCTGGACGCTCAAAACGCGTAGCTCATATGCTTGAGCCATTGGTAGCCATAATATCGGCAATACTTGCATGTGCAGTAAGCGTGTACATAACGCCCGAAATAAACATACGCTTGGTGGTACTTTCGGCCATTATTGTGTTTATACCCGGTTTAGCACTTGCGCTTGGCTTAGCAGAGCTTGCAGCACGGCATTTAGTGTCGGGTACAGCAAGAGTCATGGACTCGTTTATGCTGTTATTTAAACTCTATTTTGGCGGTTTTATTGGTATAGGTATTGGCTTTGCACTCTTTGGGCAAGCTGACTTTGTACAACCTGATCCTCTACCAAAGTGGACAGCATGGCTGGCTATATTTTTACTTTGTAGCAGCCTAATCGTTATTTTTAGAACCAAACTTAAACACGCTGTGTGGTCTATAGCATCAGGCTTTATAGCGTACGGCACCAGTATTGGCTCGGCTATGTACCTTGATTACACGTTAGGTACGTTTGTGGGTGCTTTATCGGTGGGTATATTTAGTAACTTGTTTAACCGCGTTGCTAATGCGCCGGCCTCTATTGTGGCCATGCAAGGCTTAATTGTATTAGTACCAGGTAGCAAAACCTATATTGGCTTAAATTCACTCATTGAAGGCCAAGACTTTATATATGCAGAGCATATAGGCCAGCAAACGTTTTTGATATTTATGTCGCTTGTTGCAGGGCTAATATTTGCAAACGTCGCCCTACCGCCTAAAAAGAGTTTGTAAGTGATACTGAGCACTCGCTTTACTTTAATTGAGTAAAGCGAGTGAAACGTTAAGCTAAAAACAACCGCCAAGTAGCAATTGAGGCCAATACTAAGTGTTTTAGCTCATTACATTGCACTTGAGTCAAACTCAAAAACCTCATAGTGATTCCAACGTAAAAACAGTTCACCGCTTTCTAAATAACCTGAACTCTGGATAATAAATCTATCTCAAGCAGCTATTTTCAGCGCTAACTGCGTTGAATTTACTTGCAATAGGCCAGCTATTGACGCGTAAATTCGCCTTGTTTTCACTAAAAATCTCTGGCTAGAGAAAATAAATTTAAATATCACTATGATTCAATATTTTAGTAAATCTCTTAACCAGAGTTCAGGTTAAATACAGATTTATGTCATCACTTGATGGATAGCAAAAATCATCCCAGTGATCACAAAAAACTATCCAAGGTAGGGCTAATGCTGTTTCTTGATCCCAGCAAATTGTTACTGTTTGCGAATCATTTACTAAGCCCTTTAACCATTGGCGTGTTAACTCACTCCCTTGTGTGGAGTCGAATCTTTTTGCTCCAACCGGAAAGTTAATGGGTGTGGCGGCAATTAATGCTCTTGCTTGATCTTCACTCAATGGATTGAGTTTATTTAATGTAGCTTTAGAAAAATCACCATGGGATGAGCTAATCCAGCGCCATGCTAAAGAAAAGTCTTCAATTTTAATCAACGCTCTATACCTACTTTTATAAACACGTAATTGACCTCATAGGTTATTACTATTACCTACTCTATACAAACTTCATGTTATTTTACTTTTAGTTCAACAAGTTAAAAGAAAGCACTATGGTTTATTAATATTTAAGAAAGTATGTCCGACGTTTTTTACATTACGTGAAAGGCATACCTTTGCAATAAGCACATAATAGAGGACATTATTGCTTCATACTTCCCTATTGAGCCAAAGTACTCAATAGGGAAGTAACTTAACTAACGTAACCAATTAGTTTTACCCAGTTCGACAACTTCATCGCCTTTTCCATTTATTAACGCCTTCATCATGTAAACACTAAAGCCTTTTGCTTGCTCTAATTTGATTTGCGGTGGCATTGAAAGCTCTTGTTTTGCGGTATCGACTTCTAAAACAACAGGTCCTGAGTGGTTCATCATCTCGTTCATTGCCGATGGCAGTTTTTCAGGGTCGTCCACATGAATCCCTTTTAAGCCACAGGCTTGTGCAATGTTAGCAAAACTTGGGTTTTCTAAATCGGTATCGCTTGATAAAAACCCACTGGCTTTCATTTCCATAGCCACAAAACTGAGTGAGCGATTATTATAAACAACAATCTTTATTGGTAAATTAAGCTGCTTAAGCGAGATTAAATCGCCCATTAACATCGAAAAGCCACCATCACCACACATTGCAATAACTTGGCGGTCTCTATCTACAGATTGACCCCCCATTGCCTGCGACATGGCATTTGCCATAGAGCCATGATTAAACGACCCAATTAACCGGCGCTTACCATTCATTGATAAATAACGCGCAGCCCACACTGTTGGCGTACCTACATCGCAAGTAAAAACAGCATCGTCAGCTGCTTGCTCGTTTAGTAAACGCGTTAGGTATTGCGGGTGAATTAAATTTTGCGAGGTTTTTCCACTGGCAAGTTCATCGAGTTCTTTTCGCGATTCTTTATAGTGCTTAACACTCTTTTGTAAGTGCGAGTCTGTGCGCTCACCTTCAATATACTCAAGTAATGTGGCCACTGAATTTTTTGTATCCCCTAGCACGCCACAGTCAATTTGCACGTGTCGCCCGAGTGACGCAGCCTGATTATCAATTTGTAATATGGTGGTATTTTCGGGATAAAAAGCACGATAAGGAAAACTAGTACCAATCATAAGTAACGTATCGGCTTCTTGCATTGCATGATAGCCCGACGCAAAGCCAATAAATCCGGTCATACCAACATCGTAAGGGTTGTCGTACTCTATAAATTCTTTACCGCGCATAGCATGCACAATTGGTGCTTGTAGTTTTTTTCCAAGCGCAACAATTTCGTCGTGGGCATCCTTACAACCAGCACCGCACAATAAGGTGACTTTTTTACTTTTATTAAGATGAGTCGCCATTGCTTCAATATCAGATAAAGCGGGAGTATGCGTTGCTGGTTTTGGCACGTTCCACTTCGGTTTAATAGCTTTTGGAATATCTTTTAATGCAATGTCGCCAGGTAACACAAGTACACTTACACCTTTGTTTAGTATTGCTTGTCGCATTGCGGTTTCTAGCAGGTACGGCATTTGCTCAGGGCTCGACACCATTTCACAATACACACTGCATTCTTTAAATAATTCTTGCGGATGGGTTTCTTGAAAATAACTACTGCCAATTTCAGATGAAGGAATGTGTGCGGCAATTGCTAATACTGGTACATTATTGCGCTGACAATCAAATAGGCCGTTAATTAAATGAAGGTTACCTGGCCCGCAAGAACCCGCACACACCGCAAGCTCCCCTGATAAATGCGCTTCGCCACCTGCTGCAAATGCGGCAACTTCTTCATGTCGCGTTCCTAGCCATTCAATTGTGCCCATTTTTCGCAGACTTTCACTAATGCCATTAAGTGAATCGCCAGTTACTCCCCAAATACGTTTTACGCCAGCTTGTTCAAGGGTTTTAGTGATAAAACTTGCGATATTTTGACTCATAATATAGAACTCCTAAATATTCAGTTATTCTGTAAATTGATTTTTCGCCTCTGATCTATCAGGTAAGTCATCGTTTCGAAATGCACTCAATTATTGAGAATCGATAAGCTTAAATATTTTAATAATGATAGATATATTACTACTGAGACTTTACTAACAAACGCCTAGTTTTTCTGCGCCCCCATACTGATACATAAAACATGAATGTCCGCTTTAAAGTGCTTATGAATATGCGGGTGCGAGATTTTTAGTGGCTTAACTATGAATATGTTATTATGCGCTCAATTATTTTACTGAATGCTTTTCTCTTACTTCTATGTCAAATTCTGCTTCTTGCTTTACATTATTCTCTCAAAATATTGATGCTCTCGCGCTTTCTGAAAAGTTTACTTTCCCTTTTTATTACGAGCCGCAACCATTAGCTGTAGCAGCCACTAAACAATTACAGCAACAACTTGAAACGTTAACGCATTTAAAAGCAGAAAATGCAGGTAAAATGTTTGGGGTTTTAGTGGTGCAAAATGCTAAGCAACAATTAGGCTTTTTAAGTGCCTATTCGGGACAAATTGAAGGTGATAAAGGTAATATTAGCTTTGTACCGCCTGTTTCTAGCATGCAACTTCAAGACGATACCTATTTGGCTCAAAGTAAAATAATTAACGATATTAATGCTCAAATTGAGCAATTAGAAAATAGTGAACAACTACTTGAAGTTAATAGCAAACTTGATGATGCAACACAGAGCTACCAGCAAGCGCTATTAGCTCAACAGGCGGTAATGCAAGCCGGTCGTCAGCAACGAAAAATACAACGTATCGAAGGCGAATTAGAGCTTAGCGAAAGTGATTTTGAGCAGTTAAAAAATAAGCTTGCAGGGCAAAGTATCGTAGAAAAAAAGCAACTACTGGCACTTAAAGCCTATTGGCAAAATATAATCGAGTCACTGCAGCAAACACACATCAGTATTTCTGATGAAATTGCTCATTTAAAAAAACGCCGTAAAACGCTTTCTAAAAGCTTACAAAAAAAGCTATTTGCACAGTACCAATTTTTAAATGCAAATGGAGAAACTAAAGATTTAAATGCTATTTTTGCAGCATTACCTGAGCACACGCCTCCTTCGGGTGCTGGCGATTGTGCAGCGCCTAAATTATTACAATACGCCTATAAACATGACTTAAAGCCACTTGCTATGGCAGAGTTTTGGTGGGGAGCAGCGCCTAAATCAGCAATTAGGCAGCATAAAAACTACTACCCTTCTTGTTACAGTAAATGCCAACCAATACTTGGGCACATGCTAAAGGGTTTAGATGTTGAAGATAACCCGCTACTTATCAACCCAGCTCAGGGTAAAGATTTAAGTATTATTTATAAAGATGACGACTTACTTGTGGTAAATAAGCCCGCTGAGTTTTTATCGGTACCTGGCGTTAATATTGATGACTCAGTTTATATGCGAATTAAAACGCAGTTTCCAGAGGCATCAGGCCCACTAATTGTACATAGACTAGATATGTCGACCTCTGGATTATTGATGATCGCACTTAATAAACGCGTGCACAAAGCACTGCAAAAGCAGTTTATTGAACGCACCATAGATAAACGTTATGTCGCATTAGTTAATGGTAACGTGGCTGAGGATAGCGGAATAATTGATTTACCCTTAGTGCTCGACTTTGATGATAAACCGCGCCAAATGGTGTGTTACAAACATGGTAAGCCATCACTTACTACCTGGCAGGTTTTAGAGCGTAACAACAATATTACCCGATTACAGTTATATCCTAAAACAGGGCGAACTCATCAATTAAGAGTACATTGTGCCCACAGTTTAGGTTTAAACATGCCAATTATAGGCGACACACATTACGGGCAAAAGGCAGATAGATTACATTTACATGCAGAATACTTAGCATTTACTCACCCCATTACGCTCAAGCATTTGGAGTTTGAAGTCGCTGCTGATTTTTAATCAAATGCATATGGCCACAACTGCTATATTATACAAATTATGGTTTTTATTAGTTAAATTGAAATCGTTTATGATTAAGTTTTTTTCAAAAAAAAAATATAAAAATAGATTCAAAAAATAGCTTAACAAACAATATAAACAAAATTATTTCACTGATAAAAATAAGTCATCAAAGGGTTAAAATGACTAGAAATATACAAATAAACATTTTAGATAATACTTTATGGGCAAAGTGTATTGCTCTAGTCTCGTTTTTACTTTTGTGTAATTTTGCCTCAGCTAACGATGAGCCATATCCGCAAAATTACCAAGCGGCTCAAGCTCTCATCAATAACATAAAACTAAATGAAATAGACTATCTTCAAAATGAAGACAAACTCGCTCAAGCGTTTAAAATAAGCAGAGAGCAAAATTGGGAAAAACTTCATCTAGAAGCGGCCGCTTTGTATGCGGAGCTACTTTTTAGACAAGAAAAATACGAGGAGTTAAACACACACTTGTCTTATTACTTAAAGAACAAAGAGTTACCAAATCAAAAAAGTGTTCATTTATTATTTCTCGAATCACAACTCAAGTCTTTAGCAAGAAAGCCAAACCCAGCTCCAGCACTAATACTAGCCACGAAATTAGAAGAGAGCTTGCAACAGTATTCGACTAAAGAAAAAATCATTATTTTACGAGCACTTGCTTACTATTACACAGATACAGATGCACTGAAAAAAACCCTAAATGTTGCACTGGAGGGGCTAGAATTAGCATTAAAAGATGACGACTCAGCATCTCAAGGATACTTTTTTAGAAAAATAGCCGATGCATACAATTATCTAAATGAAAAAGACAAAGCCGTATATTATGCAAAGAAAGCGGTTGAAGCATATGAAAAAACGCAAGATGAGCTTTTTACTGCAAAAGCATATTGGAGTTTAAGTAATGTATTGCTTGAGATAAAAAAACCTAAAGATGCCTTAATATATCTAAACAAAGCATTATTTTATTTTAAAAAAGTTAATGCGCAAAAAGGCCTAACCTTTGCCCAATACTCAATTGCCAGTATTGAGTACTTACAAGCAAACTACGACAGAGCCTTAACTTTAACTAAAGAAAACATTGAGCTCGCTCGTTCTGCAGATATTTACGACATGCAACTTGCTTCACTCATTTTGTTAGCTGACATATATATAAAACTAGATTTACTTGATCAAGCAAATGAAGCAAACGATGAGGTATTTTTAAAATTAGATAAATTCAGCCGCAGTATTTATAAAGCCGAGTTTCTAAGTAAACGCTATGAGTTAAAGCGACACCTTAACTATACTGACGAGGCTTTTGAAGCAATTGAACAAAAGCTCCTTTATACAAAAAAACACTACGAAGCAACCAGTGAAAATAATATAAAAACACTGCAGGTCAAGTTTGAAGTAAAAGAACAAGAAGAAAAAATACAACAACTAGAATACGCAAAAGACATTAGTGAACTGCAAGCAAAAGAAGAGTACCAACAAAAAATAATTTGGCGACTTAGCGCTGCTATTGCGTTTATTTTAGTTATTGTTTCATTCTTTTTATTTTACAAACAGGCTCGACAACGTCAAAAATATCACGATATTTCATTAACAGATTATCTAACAAATAGCCCTAATCGTAGAGGAATAATGCGCGCAGCAGAAGCAAAGCTTGATGAAGGTAAAATGACGATAGCAATTGTTGACTTAGACTACTTTAAAAAAGTTAACGACCAATTTGGTCACGATGTTGGAGATTTAGTTCTTATTGCCTTTGCAAAAGCTGTAAAAGAAACACTAAGTGGTGATCATCAGTTTGGCCGCTACGGCGGCGAAGAATGGTTGTTTGCACTAAATTCGGTTGACGAACTAGCTATTCGAAATATATTTGACCAGCTCGCCACTAGGTTTACCGAGCATTGTAGTAATATAAAAGACCTTCCTAGTGATACAAAAATCACTTTTAGTGTGGGAGCCTCTGTAAGTAGCCCTTTAAAAAGCACACTAGATGTTCTTATTAAGCATGCAGATAAATTACTTTATAAAGCAAAAGAAAACGGAAGAAACCAAGTCGTTGTTGATTAAATAAACACAGCTAAAAGTACTTGCTCAGTTTATTGACTAAAGTCCATCTAAAACCATCTGTTTAATTTTATATGCTTTTACAAAATGATCTAATTTATGGGTGTGTATCCACCAAGTAGCGGCCTCCATAAGTAGCTCTGGGTCGTCGTTTTTATTGGCAAAAAATGCATAAAAAGAAAGCCCTACATTTTCGCCTTTAACTGCTATTTTTTTATCGCACACGGTAATTATTTTTGCTCTTAGTTCTTCTCTCATACATACCTTATTTAATTATATTTTTACTATTAAAATACGCCATTTAAAACGCTAACGATTAGCTGTAAAAGGCTTCTATCAACCAAGCCATGATTCTCAAGCTCTTTATTAGGCGTATTTACTTTTGCAGCTTTGCATTCATTATCTAATGTCTCATTTTTACGTGTATCGGTTTCGTATGCAATATCTGCTTGTTCCATACATTTTGCCGAGCCTGCGTAAGGCTTCGCCGTACAAGCGCTTAGTAATAATAAAAGTGAAATTGCTATCAACAATTGCTTCATAACCAATCCTATTTTTACGCAACTTATTTACTTTAAATCACAGCTGCAAGTTAGCCTATTTACTTTTTTACCACCATTACAAAAAATTCAAAAAAGAACTTACCAATAGTATCAAAAAAAGTGTCGTTTTTTTCATCCCTTTTAATTTGTGCGCTAATGCATTGATTATAAACCTGTGAGCTTGTTTGAGCACCATTCCGATCAAACGTTTCTGCTTTTTCAATGCATAAGTTAGGGTCAGAACGCGAGGCAGTACTACATGCACTCAGTAGAGCGCACAGCAATAATGCGGCGATGGGGGTTTTTATGTTCATCCTTAAACTATCCTATTAAGTTAACGTGCTACTAGGCATTTATGTGTGAGAGTAATATATAGGTTGTACCTAAATAACACTGATACTTTATCACTGCTATAAAATAAACAACCAGTAAATATTTGTAAGGTTCTGTAGGAATTTATACTCCTTTTAAAATTGAACTACGCAAAAGCCTGAAATTATTGCATTCAGATCACTGTAAAATTTACAGTGATAGCAGCCTAAGAATAAAAAATTAATATGAATTCATTAAAATACAATAACTTAATATTTGGCATTTAGTTTGCTAGTTAGTGATATGAGCAAATAAATTGTAAAAGGACTAGTTATGAATATTTTTGAAGCACTACGTCACGATCATGATAAACAACGAGAATTGGTAGATGCGCTTATTCAAACACACGGCGACACAGAGCAGCGCCACAGGCTAATGGATGAGCTAAAAACAGAATTAGAAGATCACGCAAAATTTGAAGAACGTTACTTTTATAACCCACTTATGTTTGATGACTTAACTCATGAAAAAGCGCGCCACAGCGTAGCTGAACATCACGAAATTGATGAATTAATTGAACAACTTGAAGATACTAAAATGAGCTCGTCTGCATGGTTAGTTGCAGCTAAAAAGCTACACCATTTAGTACATCATCATTTAAGTGAAGAAGAACACGAAGTGTTTCAATTAGCGGGTAAAGCACTTACCGAAGGGCAAAAAGAGAGCCTTGCTGAGCAATACAACGACGCTATGCATTAGTTGCATAACATATAAATCGACTTCCACACACTCCCTGTGTACTTATTGGTTATAAGCCATATGGCTTATAACCATTTTTTCTTTTACTACTTCACAGTAAATTTCACGTCTTGGTCGCGTAATAAGTAAAGTGCAAAACACGCAGCCCACATTGGCCATGCAGTGAAGAATAATAAGTTGTTGAAGCCATCAATGTATTGGTTATAAGATGAAAGCGTAGACAAACCATGCATCACAAAAATCACACCATAAGTAATGCGTTTTTTAATACCCGCTAAAAAAGCCAATACTAATACAAGTTGCAGAGCACCGATAACATAAGCAACCATGTCTGATGAACCGCTGATCCCATAAAAGTGCTCGAAAATACGTGCGCTATGGCCTGGATTTACGAATTTATCGAATGTCCACATGATCATTACAATAAAAACGCCCAAACGAAGCGATAAAAGAGACCACTGCAGACGCTTTTGTACGTCTGAACTCACTGAACCTGTCATAAAATTCCCTCAAAAATGTATAAATAAACCTTGAAGTAATCAAGACCGTATTAGTTAGTTTTTATTTCAACACAGCGTAATTATTTTTGCTTATTTTACTTTTAGAAAATAAAGCGTGGATTATTTGAAATATGCAGATTTATTATATGAAAGTTAATACATAATAAAAGGTTAACTACCCGAAAGTAGACTACAATAAAAAGCCGATTAAAAGCAATAATTTACAGGGAATATCATACAATTGCTCTATTGATGTTTCATCTACTAATGAAACAACATTACTTAATTACAGCCCCTAAAAAGCAACTGTTTTTATAATGTTCTATAAACAAAAAGAATCGAAGGTTTACTGAAAGTTATTTTTAAACCTTTCGGTCTTTATCGCCATCAACATATAACCGTAGAGAGAAAACGTTTGAAACACGCATACTTGGCTTTATCCTTAGCCGCCATATTAAATACACCACTTAACTCATTTGCAGCTGAAGAATTAAAAATAACAAAAAATGATGCAATAGAGCACATTGAAGTGGCGGGCCAAATTACTAAATCTCAAGGTCTTTCAGTTAAAGATACCACTGTAGATGGCCCGTTTGGTGATAACTTAGCACTACAAGATATAGCCCGCTCGGTAACACCAATTTCAAGTGAGTTAATAGAGCAACTTAATATTACTACGCTACAAGATGTATTAGCAGTAAGCCCTAATACCTATTCAGCGAGTGGCTTTGGTGCACCAAGTTTGCCAACAATTCGCGGACAATTGGGTGAGCTTTTTCAAGATAGTACACGCCGCCAAGCTGGCAATAATGGTTTTGGGGTGCCGTTATCGTTCAACGCAGTAGAACAAATTGATGTTGTAAAAGGCGCACCGCCGGTTCTATTTGGCTCAAGTCAACGTAACGGCGGCTTTGTGAATCTACATTCTAAAAAAGCATCTACCGATGAAAGCAAAGGCAAAGCAAGTTTATCCGCGGGCCGGTGGGATCAATACCGCGTTTTGGTCGATTACAGCGCACCGATTGTAAAAGACAAAGTTGGCTTTAGAGTGAGCGCTGAGCACATAGATAACGGCAGTTACTATGATTTTTCAGGTACTAAAAGTGACAGCCTATTTGCTGCCCTTCGGGTATTACCTGATGACAAGAGCAGCTGGGATCTTAACTTTGAGTTGTACCAAGTTGAATTTACCGATAACGCAGGTATTAACCGCCCAACACAAGCACTCATAGATCATGGCTTATACATTACTGGCCAAGGCGTACAAGCAAATGGCAGTACAATACCAGCGGCTGGTTCTATTGTTTCACCTACTGGGCAAGTAAAAATAGACCGTAGTACGGTACTTACCGATCCTGATAATCAAAACGAAGCCACTACTTACTTACTACACAGCATTTATAAGCGTGAACTTTCCAGCAATGCATCAATAAAAAATATTACGTATTTTCAGCACTTACAACGCGAAGAAATTGCACAAAACAGCTTTGTTGAAATTATAGACGGTGCCGATACCGCGCAAAATCGTACCGAATTGACTTACCAATGGAGCAATGAACAGCAAACAATTTTTGCATTTGATGTGCGCTATAATCGCGTATTAGGCTATAGCCAATTTACTACCGAAGCCGACTTGCCTATTGATTTAACTGGCCCAATTTCAAATCGCCGCATTCCTTTAACTGATGCACAGCAAGCGCGTTTAATTGAAATTAGCCCAGGTGTATTTGTATCCCCTGGTGGTCAGTACGATATTAATAACGATGGCAGCGGCGACTTTAACTTATCAGACACTACCGATTCGCGTTCATGGCAAACAGGTTTTGCTATTCAGCAAGATTCTGATTGGACAGATAAGTTTCATACAAGCGTAGGTTATCGTGTTGATTATTATGATGTAGATGCGCACGACCCAATCGCACCACAAGGTCAAGTTGCAGCAAGTGATAGCATTAATGACACGCTGCAATCGGGTCAAGTTAGCTTTAATTACAAACTAAATAATGATTACACCACTTACGGTGCAGCAAGTTATAACGAAGCTACATCAAACAGCATGGCTGGCGGTACATCACTGGGTGGCGACAACACAATCAGTGCACAAAATTTTGCTACCGAAAACACCCTTGTTGAGTTTGGTTTAAAATACGCACCAACCGACAGCAATTGGTACGCCGATGGTGCTTTGTTTAGCCAACGTCGTAGTTTACGTAACCGCGATGGAAGCAATACCGGTATTCGTACACAAGGGTTTGAAGGCCAAGTGTTTTACGATGCCTACCCTTATTGGTTAAGTGCCGGCTACAGTTATATTGATGCACGTTACGACAATTCTGCAAGCAGTCAAGATTCAGCACAAGTAGCAGATGCATTTGACAACTCTCGTCCAGATATTATCGCAGGCACCGGTGTTGGTGCCCCAAGCTTTACACCATTTGCACGCTCTAATCGCCAAGTTCAAGGAATTCCTGAGCAATCGTTCAGTTTTAACGGAAATTATTCAATTAATTCGAAATGGCAAACGGGTTTTTCAGGTCTATATACAAAGAGTTACCCATTGGACTTTTTAGCGACGGTAAAAATTCGTGATCAGTACACATTAAACGTAAATACTAGCTATGCTTTTACGCCTAGTACTAAATTACGTTTAGATGTAAATAACGTCACAAATCAAAAAAACTGGCGCCCCGTATTTGAAGGCGGTTACTTTGGTGCAACTTTAGCTTTTCCTGAGTTGCCAATAAACGCCAAGTTAACCCTTACGCATAGTTTTTAAGAGAGAGAACATGATTAAAAAAATATTTCTATTATTGATTGCAGCGGCCGCCGTCGGCCTGTTCTTTCATTTTGACTTACACCAATTACTTACGCTTGATGGCTTAAAAGGATCGATGGATCAGTTTAGCGATTACAAAGAGCAGTCACCGTTACTCGTTATTGGTGGGTTCTTTTTACTGTACGTAGTAGTAACTGCTCTCTCGTTACCGGGCGCCGCTATTTTAACACTTGCCGCAGGTGCATTGTTTGGCTTGGTAGAGGGTTTATTAGTTGCATCTTTTGCCTCAACTATTGGCGCAACACTTGCTTTTTTAGTATCGCGTTACTTACTACGCGACACTATTAAACAACGTTTTCCTGAGCGCTTAGCCGCAATTGATGCTGGCGTTGAAAAAGAAGGTGGATTTTACTTATTTACTCTTCGTTTAGTGCCGGTGTTTCCGTTCTTTTTAATAAACCTACTAATGGGTGTTACTTCAATAAAGTCATGGACTTATTACTGGGTAAGCCAAGCAGGTATGCTAGCCGGTACGTTTGTATTTGTTAATGCAGGTACGCAACTGGCGCAAATAGAGAGCTTATCTGGAATTTTATCATTCAACTTAATCTTATCATTCGCTTTATTGGGTATTTTTCCATTCATTGCTAAAGGAATTTTAAACGTGTTTAAAAAACGTCGCGTATACAAAAACTACACTAAACCTAAAAAATTCGACCGTAACATGATTGTTATTGGCGCAGGCGCAGGTGGTTTAGTAACAGGTTATATTGCTGCCGCTGTTAAAGCAAAAGTAACCCTTATTGAAGCGGGCGAAATGGGCGGCGACTGTTTAAACTACGGTTGCGTTCCAAGTAAAGCCGTTATTAAAAGCGCTAAAATTGCAGAGCAAATTCGCCACGGTGAAAACTATGGCTTAGAAAACACAACTCCACAGTTTTCGTTCAAAAAAGTAATGGCACGTGTACATAAAGTAATTGCAGATGTAGCACCACACGACAGTGTTGAGCGTTACACCAATCTAGGCGTAGATGTAGTAAAAGGTTACGGTAAATTAATCGACCCATGGACTGTAGAAATTAAACTTAACGATGGCGGCACGCAAACATTAACTGCACGCACCATTGTTATTGCAACTGGCGCACGCCCATTTGTACCGCCACTACCTGGTATTGAAGAAACAGGCTATGTAACAAGCGATACATTGTGGAATAAATTTGCAGAGCTAGATGAAGCCCCTAAAAAACTTGTAGTACTTGGTGGTGGCCCAATTGGTAGCGAATTAGCACAAAGCTTTGCACGTTTAGGTTCAAGTGTTACGCAAATTGAAATGGCGGAGCGCATCATGATCAAAGAAGATCTTGAAGTGTCTACTTTTGCTCACGAAGCGTTAACCGAAAGCGGCGTTAATATTTTAACATCGCATCAGGCATTACGTTGTGAAGCTCGCGATGGTAAAAAATTCATTATTGTTAAACATAATGACCAAGAAATCGAGATTGAATACGACGAGCTATTATGTGCTGTTGGCCGAAGTGCACGCCTTAAAGGTTATGGCCTTGAAGAGCTTGGCATTGAAACAAACCGCACAGTAGTAACTAACGAATATCTAGAAACACTGTATCCAAATATTTTTGCAGCGGGTGATATTGTAGGTCCATACCAATTTACACATGTGGCAGCCCATCAGGGTTGGTACGCTGCGGTAAATGGCTTATTTGGTCACCTTAAAAAGTTTAAAGTAGATTACCGTGTTATTCCGTGGACTACGTTTATTGACCCAGAAGTAGCACGTGTTGGTTTAAACGAACAAGACGCAAAAGACAAAGGCATAGATTACGAAATTACTCGCTTTGAATTTGAAGAGCTAGACCGTGCAATTACCGACAGCGCTACAAAAGGCTTTATTAAAGTGATTACACCAAAAGGCAAAGACAAAATATTGGGCGTTACTGTTGTATCTGAACACGCTGGCGATTTAATTGCTGAGTTTGTACTGGCAATGAAACACGGTTTAGGCCTTAACAAAATACTCGGTACTATCCACAGCTACCCTACTTGGGCTGAAGGTAATAAATACGCAGCAGGTGAGTGGAAACGCGCTCATGCACCTGAAAAAGTGCTTAACTTGCTTGAAAAATACCACACTTGGCGTCGAGGTTAATTATGTTTAAAACACCTTTAAAAGTATTACTACTTGGTTCGGCTTTAGTTGTAACATCGTTTGCAGGGTCATTTTCGGCCCAAGCCCAGAGCATGCACGATAGCTGGAATGCATTGTTAAATAAGCATGTTGTCGCTATTAACCATAATCACAGTACTGAGGTTGATTACGCTGCCATAAAACGTGAGCATGCACAGCTAAAAACGTATTTAGATTCGTTAACGGCTGTAACGCAAAGCGAATTCGACGCATGGGAAAAACCTAAGCAGCTCGCTTTTTTAATCAATGCATATAACGCATGGACTGTTGAACTTATATTGACTAAGTATCCAGATCTTAAATCAATCAAAGAGTTAGGGAGTTTTTTTAGCTCACCGTGGAGTAAAGAGTTTATTCCTTTACTTGGCAAAACTCGCAGCCTTGATGATATAGAGCATGGTTTAATACGTGGCAGCGGGAAATACAACGACCCACGCATTCACTTTGCAGTAAATTGCGCGAGTATTGGTTGCCCTGCACTTCGAGAAGAAGCGTATACAGCCACTGATTTAGAGGGCCAATTGCAAGAGCAAACGGTGCGTTTTTTATCAGATATGACACGTAATATGGCCCAAGAAAATACGCTAAGCCTCTCTTCAATATTTAAGTGGTACGGCGATGACTTTGAAAAAGGCTTTCGAGGTGCAAACACGCTACAGCAGTTTTTCTTGCAATACAGCGATGCACTTAAACTGATACCAGCTCAGCAAAAAGCACTTAAAAATGATGACATGGAAGTTAAATTTTTAGACTACAACTGGGATTTAAATGTTCGCCATTAAGTTTTGGCAAACACAGGCGCGATACAGCTTTTGCTGTGTCGCGTTTTACGTTTGTACAATCGCAAATTCAGCTGCTTTTTCGAGCACTGTGTTTGCTAATACCGTTATTACTGCAAATAATAAAAGTGATTTGGTAATACACACACAGCAGCAATCTCGATGGCAACAAGTTCAAGCACTTGGTAGTAATCAAGATGTATACTTTTATGCATGGGGCGGCGACGCACAAATAAATGCGTATATTCAATGGGCTGCGCAGCAAGTTAAAACTAAGTACAACATTAACTTAGTGCATGTAAAACTAAGCGACACCAGCGAAGCGGTAAGCCGTGTACTCGCCGAAAAATCAGCAAACAACAACAGCCAAGGCAGCGTAGATTTAATGTGGATCAACGGGGCTAACTTTGCCACCATGAGTGAGCATTCTCTTCTTTTAAAAAAATGGGCGAGTAAACTCCCCTACTTTGCATTAACCGATGCTGCTAATAACCCTGCTGTAACCTTTGATTTTGGTTTACCTACCAATGGGATGGAAGCGCCATGGGGGCAAGCGTCACTTACGTTTTATTACGACAGCATTGCAATAAATGGTAAGGCAAACAATAAATTGCCGACGACATTAAACGAATTATTAAACTGGAGCGCGCAAAACCTTGGTCGCTTTAGCTACCCAAAGCCGCCTGACTTTTTAGGTATGAGCTTTTTAAAATACGCCTTAGTTGTACTGCATCAGCAAAGCAGCGAAAATATTAAAGCGCAGCTAAACCAACCAGCTACAACTAAAAACACAGCGCAAGTGTTAAACCCACTGTGGGACTTTTTAGATAAACTACACCCAACGCTTTGGCGTGGTGGCACTCATTTTATGCAAAGTGGTGCTCAAATGCGCCGCCTTGTGGACGATACAGAATTAAGTCTCGCATTTACTTTTTCAGCACCTGAAGTACCAGCAGCTGTAAAACGCTATGATTTACCAAACAGCATTCGCAGTTACGCAATGAGTGATGGCAGTTTAAGTAATACCCATTTCGTGGCAATTCCTTACAATGCAAGCCACCAGCAAAGTGCGCAATTAGTGGCTAATTTTTTACTCAGCCCTGAGGCGCAAGCCCAAAAACAAAAAGCGCATATATGGGGCGATAAAAGCGTACTTATTCAATCAACGTTAACGCCCAATCAGCAGGCCTTATTTAAAACGGCTAAACCGCATCCAAGTGCACTGCCTTTAAACAGTATTAAACGCACATTGAGCGAACCTCATCCAAGCTGGGTAAACGCCATTATGCAAGGTTGGCAAACCCGTTATGGAGTAAGCCAATGAGCGTTATTTCAAAAAGTGTACCAGTAAATACCAAAGCAACAACGCAGTGCAGCACCGATATGTTTACGCGCATTGTAAAATTTAGCCCGCGATTCTTACTCGCTTTACTTATACTACCCGTACTTGGTGGCTTAATTAGCGTATTGCTGCCTGCCTTTGGTTATGCGCCCGTACTTGAGCAAACAACGTTTAGCTTGCAAGGTTTTAATGCCCTTTGGCAAACATCTGGCCTTACCCAAATGGTTACCTTAAGCGTTGCAACGGGCTTAATAAGTACTCTGCTTGCATTTATCATTACCTTAATGATTTTAGCTGCGTTTTTTAATAGCCCGTGGCTTAACCGAATTCAGCGTTTATTGAGCCCTATATTAGTGATACCTCATGCCGCCGCGGCTATTGCAGTAGGGTTTTTAATTGCCCCTTCAGGTATGATTTCACGCTTAGCGTCGCCTTGGTTAAGCGGTTGGGAACTTGCGCCAAACGGCATGTTTCCTTATGATTCGTTCGGTATTAGTATTATTTTAGGCTTAACACTAAAAGAGCTTCCCTTTTTATTATTAATGGCACTGGGCGTACTTGCTCAACCTGAGCTTGGCAAAAAATTACGCCAGCAACATAAGGTTGCGCTTAACTTGGGTTATTGCCCAATGACCGCCTTTTTTAAAGTAATACTGCCAAGTCTTTATCCGCTGCTGCGCTTACCCCTTTTAGCAGTGCTTGCCTATGCAAGCGCAAGTGTAGAAATGCCACTCATTTTAGGCCCAAATACACCACCCACGTTAGCCGTTGCAATAATGCATTGGTTTAACGATGTTGATTTAAACCTGCGCATTAAAGCCTCAGCGGGCGCTTTATTACAACTGGCTGTTACAGGTGGGTTATTAGCCCTTTGGCTTGGCGCAGAAAAGGCCGTAAAAGTGCTATTTAGCGACTCCCTCACTAATGGAGTGCGCGAATACGGCGGATTTTATTGGCAAAAAATAACGGTCGTACTCACCATATTAGTAATTAGCTTTATAATGTTGTCACTTATTGGTTTAGTTATGTGGTCGGTTGCAGGCTTTTGGCGCTTTCCAGATGCAATGCCTGAGCAATTTACACTACTGCATTTTAAAAGTGCGCTAATGCAAATGAGCAGCCCGCTTTTTAATACCCTAGCAATCGGTTTAGTAACCACATTATTTGCCATTATTCTTACTCTATTGTGTTTAGAATCAGAGCAGTTGAGTGACAAACCTATTTCTCGTTTTACCAGTTTAATTATTTACTTACCGTTATTAGTACCCAGTATTGCCTTTTTGTTTGGGCTAGTATGGATACAACAATTGGTAAATAACCAAGCCGCATTTTTTAATGTGGTACTTACGCATTTACTGTTTGTGTTGCCTTATGTGTTTTTGTCACTTGCGAGCAGTTATAGGCGCTTAGATCCTCGTTTTGCTCATGTTGCAGCAAGCCTAGGCGCAGCGCCATGCAAGGTGTTTTTTAAAGTAAAACTACCTCAGTTGTTTGCCCCTATTTTAATTGCAGCCGCACTGGGCTTAGCAATTAGTTTTGGACAATACCTCCCCACGCTTTTAGCTGGCGGCGGGCGCATAGCCACAATAACAACCGAAGCTGTTACGCTTGCCAATGGCGCAAGCAGACGCACCAGTGCCGTGTACGCTATTATGCAAATGGCGTTGCCACTTATTGGATTTATACTGGCATGGGGTTTACCTAAATATTTTTTCAAAAGTGCACGTGTTTAAAGTACGCAAGTTTAAAAGTGCACATATTTAAAGCACCCATGTTTAACACTATCAGGGTTAAGGTTTTTTAATGCAGTCATCGTTACAGATTAAAAATTGTCAGCTTTATCGCCAAAATGAGCTGCTACTTAGCTTAAACGAGCAAGTTAATGGCGGTGAAATTCTGACTATTATGGGCCCATCGGGCAGTGGTAAATCAAGCTTATTAAATTGGCTTACGGGTACTTTACCAAGTAGCTTTAAGGCCAATGGAGAGGTGTGGCTTAATGGTCAAAATATCGATAATACCCCTCCACACTTGCGCCATATTGGAGTGCTTTATCAAGACGCTTTATTATTTTCTCATTTAACTGTTGCTGGTAACATTGCCTTTGCAATGCCCAAAGGTAATAAAAAACAACGCCTTGAAAAAATAGCACACGCACTTGAGCAAGTCGGTCTTAAAGACATGGGTAATCGTCACCCCGATAACTTATCGGGCGGGCAACAAGCCCGTGTTGCACTATTACGTATGCTGCTGAGCGAACCTAAAGCCATTTTACTCGACGAACCCTTTAGCAAACTCGACACCCAACTGCGTGTTGATACACGCGAACTCGTGTTTAGCCAAATACGCGATCATAAGCTACCTGCAATTATGGTAACTCATGACCATAGCGACGCCGACGCTGCAAATGGCAAACTCATAACTTTAAATAGCACACTTTAATTCGTGGCTTTAATACGCATAAGGCAATAAACATGCTAGACAAATTTATCACCCCTGTAATTAAGCCACTTTTAACACCTGTGGTTATGCTTATGCATAAACGCGGCATAACCGCCGATCAGCTAACCGTGGTAGGCTTTTTAGTTGGCTTATTAGCCGTGCCATTACTGGCGTTTGAAATGTGGTACGGGGCATTAGTTGCCATTGCTTTAAATCGAATTTTAGATGGACTTGATGGCGCATTAGCACGCTATGCAAACCAAAGTTCAAGCGCGGGTGGCTTTTTAGATATCACACTCGACTTTTTATTTTACGCGGCTATTCCGCTTGGCTTTATTTTGGCAAACCCTGAGCAAAACGCAATAGCGGGATCGTTATTACTTGCCACTTTTATTGGTACGGGCTCAAGCTTTTTAGCTTTTGCGATTGCCGCCGAAAAATTTAAACTCGAAAAACCGCAATTTAAATACAAAAGCTTTTACTACTTAAACGGCTTAACCGAAGGCACTGAAACAATAGCGCTATTTATTGCATTTTGTATTTGGCCGCAGCACTTTGCAGTTATGGCGAGCATTTTTGCTATTGCGTGTGGCATAACTATTTTTACCCGTATACATGGCGGTTATCACACGCTTAAGCAACAAGAAGCCGATGCTAACAAAGCAGCTGAAAACGTGCCTAGCAGTGCAAATTCTGAGGTAATAAATGACTAATGAAGTATGGTGGCGACTCGGCTGTTTTTTTAGCATTTTAATTATAATGATGCTGCTTGAATGGCAAAAGCCTGCTCGCCAAGCACCTATTAAAAGCAGTACACGTTGGTTTGCTAATTTTGGGTTAGTGTTTGCTTCATCAGTTATTGCGCGCTTAGTAGTCCCTATTGGGTTAACCGCCGTGGCACTTTACAATCAAGAGCACGGCATTGGCTTATTTAATCAAATAGCCCTACCAAGCAGTTTAATTATTATATTGAGCATACTTTTACTCGATATATTAATTTATTGGCAGCATAGATTATTTCATCAAGTGCCTATTTTATGGCGCTTACATCGCGTACATCATGCCGATGCACATGTTGATACAAGTACGGGCTTGCGCTTTCACCCTATCGAAATTGTACTGAGCATACTTATAAAACTCATTGCAGTAACAGCTCTTGGCGTACCTGCTATTGCGGTACTTATTTTTGAAATAGCACTTAATGGTTTAGCACTATTTAATCATGCAAATATACGCCTACCTAATGCCATTGAAAAACCACTGCGTTTAATATTAATGACGCAAATTTTGCATCGAATTCACCATAGCCAAGTGGTTAGTGAAACCAACTCAAACTATGGTTTTAGTGTAATTTGGTGGGATAAATTATTTGGTAGCTACAAAGATAAAGCAAAAAAAGCCGACGCAGATATAAATATTGGCTTAAAAGAATACCCAAGCCAAAAGCAAAATGCCTCGCTTTGGGGTTTATTGATCATGCCATTTAAAAATAAGTGAGCTCTACTTAATAATCAACACATAAACGATCGCACCCTACAATCGAATTAAAATGACTTTACTAAACGTATTATTGAATAAAAAGGCAAATAATGGCAACACACATATTTTATTAGGGCTATAAAATATTAAAATTTAACCTTCTAAAACGAGCGTAATAAAGTGTAATAATTATTATTGCTAAATATAACTACTCTTATCGAACCTGATGTATTGAGCAACGATTGCTCACTTTGGTACTTAGAACTTTAATTTATTATATTGGAGATAAGAGCTATGAGTACAATTACTTGGAATGACGGACGTTCTATTCAACTTACAGGTGGCGATACAGCGCAGTGCGAAAACCTAAAGGCAGGACAGCTTTACGCTGTATTTTTATATAATGCTTCAGGGGAAGACCAAAATATCCCAGTGTCCGTAAATATAGGTAACGGCCACCCCCCTAAGACTGTCAATGTCCCAGGAACAACAGGAAATAATGGTCTAGCGGCTTTAGCCCTTATTTCAGGAAACGATACACAAACCGCTAATGTGTCGATTGTGAGCCATCAAAGTGGCGCAAAAATTGATGCATGGATCGGTAGTGTTGGTATGCCAACCAATACATCAGGCATCGAAAACATGCAATTACCATTCAATGGTGAGCTGCAACAATTTAATAAACGCGCTAGATACTACGCAGTACCGGAGTCACGTTGGTATCAGTTGACGCTCAATAGTCCACAAACTCAATTTATCTCTGTTCAGTTTTCAGAGAACCATGCAAAAGTATTTATAAATAACCCTGTGGGCGACCCAAGTAATATAATCGTACCTACAGGTACTGTAGCTGAAGGTTCAAGCTATGAAGTTGTTAAACCACAAGGGCAACCACAAACGATCACTTACCAAGGCCAAGGTAATGGTCAGCAAAAAGTATGGATGAATGCTGATAGTCAGCAAAATTCGTCTGACTCAACCATAGTTGCTCAGTACATTTAAGTTAGCTTTAATGTAACAGGAGTCGATGAATAATATGAAATTTAAAACATCTTCTCCTGAACCATTACAAAGTAATCAAAAACTTAAAGCGCGAAGAAAGTTTATTAAACTTTCCTTAAGCTTATTTACATCTACCCTCATTCCCTCTTTTTATAGCAAGGCAATAAGTAACCCAGAAAATTCAAATAGCTGGAGTATAGGAGAGAGAGTAGAGCTCTGTGAAGGACAAACTATAACCTGTACTTCTTTATTTCCTAAACGTATTTACTGTGTACTTATATACAATACGTCCAAAAATGACAGAAACGTTTTCCTAGATGTAAATTGGAGTAATCAGCAAGCGCCAAAAAAAATGACAATTCCAGGCTCAGAAAACAAACAAGGCGATGCATCACTAATTTTAGTTTCAGGTAACGATACATCGACAATTTCGCTGTCGATTACCAGTGGTAACGGTGGACAAATAGAGTGTTTTTTACTCAGCACGGCAATAGAATCTCCTAGCCCGAATCTACCTATTCGACATATTGTTACAGGCGGAAAACGATATATAGTTGAAAAATACCAACACTATCTTGGCCTTATTAATAGAGGTTGGTATCACCTAACATTAGAAAATAAAATTTCCCAGTCAGTTGTTTTACAAATTCAGCACCATCAGGTCATAATTTACATACTAAACCCTACTCAAACTCCACTATTTAATATCACCAGTGTAGGAAGTATTACTAAAAACAAAGACTACCTTATTCAACGCGCCGATTTTGAGGGCCAACCACAACGTATTGAAGTGCTTATTCAAGGGAATGAGGAAACAATAATGTGGGTTGGCGCTTCTAGCAAACAAGCTCTGAACAATACAACTTTAGCTCTGCAAGCGCTGTCTATAACAAGAGTATTGTCTAGGGAAGAGCCCAGTACAGTAAAAAGAAAAGCTTTGCAGTGTTATAGCGATAAAAACAAGGTTTATAGTGGGCCTTGGGTTAACCAACAATGATATTCATTAATCTCAGTTCAAGTTAATTAGATTTTTTGCATAGGCCTTACCGTAAACTAATTGTAAATAAATTAGACAAATAAGTTGACCAATTCGTCACTCCACAATATCATTTGTAAGCGCTTACAAAACACAATCTAAAATGTAAGCGCTTACAGCATGAAAAACAAAGCTCAAAAAACAATTAATCTGACAATAATCTGTTGAAACCGGGGTTCAGTTATGAACATTGAAACAACGCACATTACACGTTTACTTGCCGCTATCTCTTTAGTTACGTTAGCTGGCTGTGGTGGTGACTCTGCCACTAAATCAAATTTTGAAAATGTAGATGCCTCTGAGCCAGTATCAGATTGGCAAATGGTTTGGAGCGACGAGTTTGAAGGCTCAGCCATTGATACAAACAAATGGAACTATGAATTAAACTGCAATGGCGGTGGTAACAACGAGAAACAGTGTTACACCGACAGCGAGCAAAATGCATTTATTGCAGACGGTGTGTTAAACATTGTTGCCCTACCCGCTGAAGAAGGTGCAGAAAAACCTTACACTTCAGCGCGCTTAAATACGCGTTACAACGCTGACTTTACGTATGGTCGCTTTGAAGTGCGCGCCAAACTTCCATCAGGACAAGGTAGCTGGCCAGCATTTTGGATGCTGCCAACTGATGAAGTTTACGGCACTTGGCCTCGTTCTGGTGAAATAGATGTTTTAGAATCAGTAAACCTTAAAACACCAGATGAAGACGGCGGAATAGAATCTAGTATTCACGGCACACTTCATTACGGACGCGCGTGGCCAGATAACAGCTCTACGGGCAAAGAATTTAAATTCCCTGAAGATACTAATCCGGCAGATGATTTCCATACGTATGCTGTTGAATGGCAAGAAGGTGAAATTCGTTGGTACGTAGACGGTTACCTTTATGCAACTCAGCGTCAATCAGAAGTTCGTACTAATGCAAGTGGTGAGGCTGTAGGTCTAAAACACCGTGGCTGGTTTGCTGAATATTTTGAGCAAGGTTCTGGCGAGCTTGAAACTCACTGGGATAGCGCACCATTTGATAAAGACTTTCACTTATTGCTAAACCTAGCAGTAGGCGGCGACTGGCCTGAAAACGTTAATGATCTAGGTATAGATGCTAGCGCATTTGAAAACGGCCAAACCTTTGCTATTGATTACGTACGTGTTTATCAATGTGCATCAAACCCTGAAACAGGTAAAGGCTGTGAAACTATTCGCCCAGGTTACAATAGCTTAGACGATGCTTTGCTTGAAGGCGATGCACCGATTCCTAGCCCACCTTCGACAGGCATTGCAACACCACTGACTATTTTTGGTGAGTCATTTAATCCAAATTGGCCTGCATGGGATTGTTGTGGTGGTTCTACTCCCGCTATTGTTGCAGATGAAACCCAAGGTGATGTAGTTGAATTTGTAGTAGGTGCAGAACCCACTGTAATGGGCTTTATTAGCCGTGAGATTTTCATTACTAACGAAGCAGGAAAAGCCAGCCCGTTTGATGCATCTCCAATGTTGGATGAAGGTTACGTTCGTTTTAAAATGAAAGTAACAAATGCACCAGGCACTCCTGATGCAGCTTGGCTTGTAAAACTTGAAAGTAATGAAGGTTCTAGCGCAGTAGAAATGCCGATTACAGACAGTGTTGAAGGCGTAAGCCCTGTTGTTGGCCAATGGCAAACTTATACATTTTTACTAAAAGATTTAGAAGCTGCAGATTTAGATATCAGTGCAATTGATGTGATCATGGTGTTTCCAGCATGGGGCGCAGGTGAAGGCGCAGTTTATTTAATTGACGATGTTGAGATTACTCAAGATAACTTAGGCGTATCACCTGAACTTACTATTTTTACTGATGAGCAAAATCTAGCATGGCCAATGTGGGATTGTTGTGGTGGCTCAACCCCTGTTGAAGCTATGGATGATGAAGAACATGGTCTAACTGCAGAGTTTAGCATTGGTGCAGAGCCTACTGTGATGGGCTTTAATAGCCGCACATCGTCAGGTGGCGCAGGCGAATCGTTTGACGCTAGTAGCATTTTAGATGAAGGCGTTATTCAATTTGATTTAAAAGTAACCTCTACTCCTAGCGATCCAGCTACACCGTGGTTATTTAAAGTTGAGTCGAATGGCGGCGATTCTGCAGTAGAGCTTGAATTAACGGCAAGTGTTGAAGGCGTAGCACCAGTTACTGGCGAGTGGCAAACATATACATTTAAACTTTCTGATCTTGCAGCTGCTGGCTTAGATGTAAGTACTATAGATGTATTAATGATTTTCCCAGCGTGGGGTGCAGGTGAAGGCTCTGTTTACCGTGTAGATAACGTTAAAATTTATAATCCAAATGCAGCGCCAGCTGCAACGGGTGAGCTTACTTTATTTAAAGATGCAGCGGCCGAGCAGTGGAGTATTTGGGATTGTTGTGGTGGCTCTACACCAACAACAGAAACCGATGATGACGCGCATGGCGCAGTAGCGCAATTTAGCATTGGTTCTACTGCTACAGTAATGGGCTTTATTGCTGATGAAGACGTATCGTTTGATGCCTCTGCAATACTTGAAAATGGTGTAGTTCGATTTGATATGAAAGTTGTATCAGCCCCTTCAGATATTGACGCACAATGGCTATTTAAAATTGAATCAATTGGTACATCGAGTGCCGTAGAGCTTGCTTTATCAAGCAGTGTTGAAGGCCAGGCACCTGTAACGGGCGAATGGCAAACATACACCTTCCCTCTTCAGCAATTGTTTGATGCAGGCTTAGACATTAGCGCATTAAACGTAATTATGGTTTTTCCTAGCTGGGACATGGGCGATGGCGCGCTTTACCGTATAGACAACGTGATTATTGCAAATCCATAAAACACACACCAATAGGCGCTTAGCGCCTATTGCTACACAACAACATTTTATAAAGCAGAGCTATTATGAACACATTTAATTTTAAAAAGAGCCAACTTGCGGCTTCTGTGTCTCTCATCATTGCTGCAAGCACATTAAACACAGCTATTGCGGCAGAAGCAGAAACAAGCGTTTCATCTGATGTAGAAGTTATTGAAGTAAAAGGTATTCGTGGTTCACTTATTCGTTCTATGGATATGAAACGCGACTCTTCTGGCATTGTAGATGCCATTTCATCTGAAGAAATGGGTAAATTCCCAGATACCAATTTAGCAGAATCATTACAACGTATTACCGGTGTATCGGTAAGTCGTGCAAACGGTGAAGGTAGTCAAATTACAGTACGTGGTTTTGGTCCTGAGTTTAACTTAATTACCTTAAATGGTCGCCAAATGCCGGGCACAGGTTATACACGTTCGTATAACCTTGAAAACATCGCCTCTGAAGGCGTAAGTGCGCTTGAAGTATTTAAAACAGCACGTGCAGACGTGCCAAGCGGTGGTTTAGGTGCAACGGTAAATATTTCTACTGCACGCCCTTTTCAAAAGCCGGGTCAAAACTTTTCAGCAACCGTTAAAGCAAACCACGACTCGTCAAACGAAGCTGGTGATAACGTAACACCAGAGTTTTCTACGGTTTATAGCAATACTTTTGTAGATGACACTTTTGGTTTTGGTTTTTCATTTTCGCACCAAGAGCGTGACTTTCAAAAACAAAGTGCCAATATTCAAGGCTGGCAGGCAAACGTAGACTTACCTGAATTAGATAGCAGCAACGTCGTTGATAACCGCACAGACCCTGCTGGTAACTACTACTTCCCTAAAGACATGAACTACTCTATTGAAGATGTAGAACGTGAACGTACAAATGGGCAAGTTACTTTTCAATACGCACCGGTAGATGGCTTTGTAGCAACACTTGATTACACCGCAAGTAAAGCTGTAACAGGTTCTCAGAGTATTGGTTGGGGTATTTGGAACGACTTTGGTAGCAATATTAATGGCTACGAACTAGATGAAAATGGTACAGCTGTTTATGCTGATATTAGCGGTAACGATGCGTCATTCACAGCCAATAAAGGTACTACAGAAGTAAAAGCACGCTCACTTGGTTTAAATCTTGATTGGGAAATTAACGACACATGGCACGTAGAGCTTGATTACCACGACTCTAAAAATGAGACTGACAACGGCGCCGATGACGGGCTAGGCAGTACCGGCCAAGTGATTTTGGGCTCAGATCAGCTTGCTAATAAAATTTACGATTACCGCACAGGCGATATTCCAAGTGCTCAAGTTAACTGGTTAAACGGCACAAGCGAACTAACACCAGGCGAAATTGACTCAAACTTTAGTCAGTTTACTCACTCACCGGGTGAGTCAAACATTGAACAGTTACAACTACATACTACGTGGTATAACGAAAGCTACGACATTGGTTTAGTTAAAGTTAAATTTGGCGCATCACGTACTGAGCAAAACACCGGTGGTTACACCGCGTGGAGTGGTTTAGTAGGTGGCCCTGGTTTTAACCCGTCGTATACAGAAATATTCCCAGATAGCATGTTTACCCGTCACGATACATCGGGTCTTTTAGATCAATTTGCTGGCGGCGGTAGCGACTTACAACCTAATTACTACTACACGTATGACTTTGATGAAGCTGTTGCACGCCAAATTGCTTATTTAACAGCAGATGTAACAGGCTCAGATGCATACGCAGCTAATGCCTATCTGGATGGTATTGACAGCGAAAGCTACGTAGAAGAAATCACTAATAGCTTTTATGTTCAATCAAGCTGGGAATTTGACGTAAGTAACTACTACGTAAAAGTCAATGCAGGCCTACGTTATGAGCAAACAGACGTAACCAGTACTGTACGTCAACGCGTTGAAGATCAAGTTAATTGGATCAGCGCTTCTGAGTGGATCATGCAATACGCTGCTGGCGGCGATGATAACTTCTTAGAGCAACAAGGTGATTACGATGTTTTACTGCCTTCAATCGACGTAAGTGTTGATTTAACTGAAGACGTAGTAGCCCGCGTATCTTGGGGTAAAACAATGTCGCGTGCACCACTAGGTAATTTAGCCGGTGGCCGCAGCTTAACAGGCAGCCCAAAACCAGGTTCTCGCACAGGTAGTCAAGGTAATACAAACTTATTGCCGTTTGAATCAACAAACCTTGATTTATCACTTGAGTATTACTACGCAGAAGGCAGCTACGCGTCTGTTGGTTACTTTAAAAAAGATGTTGATAACTTTATTCAAACCACCATTACGCAAACCACTATTGATGGCTTGTACGATGTTTTAAACGGCCCTCGTTACTTACAAGCCGTAAGCGATATTGAATCACGTGGAGAGCAAGCAACAACCGACGCTATTTTTGCACAAATGATTGCCAGCGGTTACGGCAATGCAAATGGCGTTATTGAGCCAAACAGCGACGATCCGCTAATTACATGGAATATTAGCCAACCACAAAACACCGACAGTAAATCGGTAGATGGTTTTGAAGTAGCTGTTCAGCACTTAATTGGCGAAACTGGTTTTGGTGTAGGTGTTAACGCAACATTTGTAGATGGCGACGTTGAATTTGATAGCGAAAGCCTTGATCAACAAGCACCACTTACAGGCTTAAGTGACTCAGCTAACTTTCAAGGTTTTTACGAAAAAGACGGCCTATCAGTGAAAATTACTTACGCATGGCGCGACTCATACCTAATTGGTGTAGGCCAAGCGCAAGGTTCAGCTGATGCGCCTCCGCAATATGCTAAAGCGTATGGCCAATGGGATATGAGCGTTAACTACGATGTAAACGAAAACGTAACGGTATTTTTTGATGGCATAAACTTAAACAATGCAACCGAAGAAGGCTACGGACGTTACGAAGAGCAGTTCTTATTTGCTAATCAATACGGTCCTCGTTACTCAATTGGTGCACGTTACACGTTCTAACTAAATTTCCTTTAGTAAAAAATGCAAAAAAACCGCTCACTGAGCGGTTTTTTATTGTCTAAAGTTATAATTTTTTAATAAGTGATACCAATCTGTTTATATATGGGGACTATTTAACGTTAAGAAAATTACGCTATAACTAGGCAAAAATTTTTGTACCTAGTTGTTCTAAATAAAAATTTAGACGACGTTATAGTGAAGTTTAATTCACTAAATTACTCAAAGATTCATGCCGCTTGGTATGATTACATATACATACCGCCCGATACCTCAAGTCGTTGGCCTGTCATCCAACGGTTTTCTTCCGCTAATAAGTTAGCAATCATAGGTCCTATATCGTCTGTTACACCAACTCTGCCCATTGCCGTTTGTGATGTAATAAACGCATTTACTTCATCGTTATCACGAACGACACCATTACCAAAGTCGGTTTCAATTGCACCAGGGGCTACAACATTTACCGTAATATTTTTAGGTGCAAGTTCTTGAGCTAAATACCTTGTCATTACTTCTATTGCACCTTTGGTCATTGCATAAGTAATATGACCGGGTAATGAAAAACGCGTTAAACCACTTGATAAATTAATAATACGACCACCGTTTTTTATAAAGGGTAACAATGTTTGGGTAACAAAAAATACTCCCCTTAAGTTAATATTTATTAACGTATCAAAAGTTGATTCACTTGTGTCTGCAAAACTGCTAGTAAGCCCCACCCCTGCATTATTAATTAAGTAATCAAACTCACTTTGTTGCCAATGAGTCTGCAGGACATTTTGTAGTTGTTGTGCAAAATCCTCAAAGCCGAGCATATCACTTACATCTAATTGCAATGCAACCGCTTTAGAGCCTAGCTCCTGTACTTGCTTTACAACCTCTTTTGCTTCTTTTTCATGACGACGGTAAGTAAAAATGCAATCGATATTTTGCTTTGCAAGGCAAAGCACCGTGCTTTTACCAAGCCCACGATTACCACCGGTGATCACTGCAATTCGTTTGTTCATTGTTATATCCTGTTGAAAATAAAAGCGGGGAGTTAAATAACTTCCAAGCCAGTATATTTTTTCAAGCAACAAAGATAAACAGGCTGAAAAGAGTTACACTGTTCAAAATAAACGAACAATAAACAGTGTTATGAAAGACCTAAACGCAATACGTATTTTTATTAAAGTAGCGCAACTCAGTAGTTTTTCTAAAGCAGCAACAAGCTTAAATCTTCCTAAGTCAAGTGTATCGCAAGCAGTAACCATGCTTGAAAGTACATTAAATACGCGTTTATTACACCGTACTACACGCACTGTAAATATGACTTCAGACGGTGAGCTATTTTATCAACGTGCACTAGGAATTATCAGCGACGCTGACGATTTAAAAAATTTATTTGTAAGTGAGGATAAAGGTTTAACAGGCCGAATACGTGTAGATATGCCACAAGCTGTTAGTCGAGATACCATCATTCCAAACTTAAGTTCGTTTTTAAAAATGCACCCAAATCTTGAAATAGAACTTGGCAGCTCCGATAGACGAGTAGATGTCATTAAAGAAGGATTTGATTGCGTAGTAAGAGTGGGCGAACTTACCGACTCATCGTTAATTGCACGACGTTTGGGCAGCTTTAAAGTTTTAAATTGCGTAAGCCGTTATTATGTAAAAAATCATGGTTTACCTAAAACTCTTAACGATTTAAAAAATCATTACATTGTTCGCTACAGTCAAACACTTGGTATCCCTGATCCGGGTTTCGAATATTTAGATAGCAATAATCAATTGCAATCAATAACGATGAAAAGCCAGCTTACTGTTAACTCCTCAGAGGCATATTTAAGCGCAGTACTGAGTGGTTTCGGGCTTATTCAATCACCTATTCACGGTATAAGTAAATACCTTGAATCTGGCGAACTTATACAAGTTTTGCCTCAATACGCGATGCCCGACCTACCAATCAATATTTTGTACCCAAATAGGCACCACCTACCCAAGCGCGTAAGTGCATTTATGCTTTGGCTTGAAGAACAATTGAGCGTCTTTACAAAGTAATAATCTGTGCGTTATTCATTTTGCGCTAAAGCATCGTTACTTAGCCACGATAGTTGGCAGCAAGAAGTAAAGGAAAACCCCATAATAGCATCATCAGAACATTAGCATTTAAGTGGATACGAATACTGTTTAGGTGTTTAAAAACACATACGCCCTACGATAAATCAACTTACTTAACTGTATTGAAAAGCAAGGGTTCACCACTATTAAAATTTGCGGTGGAAAGTGAGTTTTAGTGCTTGCTGTCCACCTCAAGGCATGTCCTTATATGAACCTTAAACTAAGCTTTTTCCCAGTACATTGTCCTTAAACATGCTAACAACTATTTTGACTGTCCTTTTACGTGAAAATAATCGAGGTATTAAAGAGACTACGTAATTAATCTTACCCGATACTGTATACATTCTATTTTTTTCGTAAGCCGCGAGCGCAGATTTAACTACCTTGCTTGCAGGAGCCAAGTTCATATTGGATGTATCAGCATTAGCATTTTCCATAAAACGAGACTCTGTAGTACCGGGGCACAAGGCCATGACGCGAATATTCTTATCTAATAATTCTCCGGTAAGAGCCTCTGAAAAACTTAATACAAAAGCTTTAGATGCACCATAAACAGTCTGGTATGGTAAAGGTTGAAAAGAACCAATAGATGCTACATTAATAATTCCGCCGCTATTTTTATTTACCATTGCAGGCAAACATAAATGAGTAAGTTCAACTAATGCATTAACATTTAACATCAACATTTTATGATAAGTTTCAAAACTCTCACCAGAAAACTCACAAAATTTTCCAAAACCAGCATTATTAATCAAATAATCAACTGACAAGCCTAAATCATTTATTTGTTCAAATAATTTTTTAGGGCCATTTAGTTCACTTAAATCGGCGGGAATAGTTTTAATCCAAATGTTCCTATGTTCACGCTCTAACTCTTGCGCTAAACTTATTAGATCGCTATGCGTTCTGGCTGTTAGGATTAAATTAGCTCCTTTGCTAGCGAGTTGTTTAGCAAACTCTTTCCCGATGCCTGAAGATGCGCCCGTAATTAATATATTTGTGTTTTCTAAATTCAGCTTTTTCACTATAAATCATCCTATGAGTTAATTATCAGTTAACTGTAAGCCTTTCCCTTGAGGGGAAGGTCAAGTGAATTCTTTAACTAAATCTATTTTAAATTGCTTCAAATTCTCATTTTTCAGCAAAATCTCGTCAATCTCTCGTTTTAAAAGTGATATTTTTTTATCTATAAGTAGGTGAATCAAATCAATAGGAAGTTTCTTTTCCTCCGTTTTTTTAGACACTATATCCTTGATTTCACCGAGGCTAAACCCAAGGGTTTTAGCACGACAAATCATACTTATAACCATAACATCATGATTACTATAAATACGGTAGCTACCTTTTCTATTTGGAAGCGTTATCAAACCAATTGACTCATAGTACCGAATAGCTTTTCGAGTTGCTCCAGTCAATTCAGAAACACGACCTATTAACATAGTAATCCTTATGAGTGATGGAATAGATAATCGTCTAATGCTTACATTAAACGGCTAAAGAACGTTGGCTGAAATGTGTGAAGCACGAACAATAGCCAGCTGTTATTAGCCCGTTTGAGAGTAAACTTGGTGAGCAGGCTTCAATGAGTTTTTCCATTGACCTAATCCTCTAAACACGGCCACCCCACTAAAAAGGGTTATAACGCCCACATAAACAGCGGAGCAGGTTGGACGCTTTTTTGCGCCGTGTTTTGCAAAAAACCGGCCTGCTTGCGGAATCAGGTTTGATGCGTTTGGTATATTTTTTTGTAAACGTAAAAACGAAATATTAAGGCTTGAAATAGTGCTGCGAGACCAAACAACAATGAACCTTTACAAAACAAGGACGGTAGAACAAACGCCATTGGTATAGCAGCATAATATAAATAGGAACGATTTGTGTATTTGCTTATTAAAAAATGAAGTGGAAACCCAATTACTAACCAACCTACGATAGAAATAAACAGATAAACACCCACATATAGTAAAAATGTAACAACCAACCCTAAAAGGTCGTTTACTGATGATAGTGCTAAACCAGTAAATAAAGCCCAGATAGCAATACCTATTCCCACAAATAAGAGGCTTTTGAGTATTGCGTCATCCCACCTTCCAAGACTCAATTTTTTATCCTTAAAATATACCGAGCCTGTAGATGGGCAGGATTATCTGTGCGCTATTCATTTTGGGCAAAAGCATATTATCGGCAGCAAGAAGCCAAAGGAAAACCCCATAATACCATCATCAGATCATTGGCATTTAAGTGGATACGAATCCTATTTAGGTGCTGGAAGACACATACGCCCTACGATGAATCAACTTACTTAACGGCATTGAAAAGTAAGGGATCACCGCTGTTAAAATTTGCGGTGGAAAGTGAGCTTTAGCGCTTGCTGTCCACCTCAGGGCGTGTTGTTATGTAGCTACTTTCGGGGTGTAGAACCCCCACACCATATTACTTAATTCTGAGGCAGCAAAAACTGCTTTTTTGCTACCTACCTCGATACACCATATTTTATATTTATGCATCTGGCTTGGGTGAGCAGGATGTGGAGCTTTGAAAGGCTTTAAATCAAGGTACTTCCAATCGTGAGCCCAAATATTAATACCATTAAGCATTAACTTTTGCCCCTCGATTGATATTTTATAAACTTCCCAGTCTTCCACTAAACGTCCTTTTATGCGTGCTACATAACGCCTAAAGCAGCGGAAAACAAAAGCGCAGTGAAACGTAGCTTTTGGTTTTCCGACTGCCTTTACTTGTTAGCTGCATACGCATCAAGCCTAGTTATGGTAAAAGCGATACCCTCACCTGTGATTGTAGTTTCAAATGGTGCAGCCAATTCACATAAACCAACATCTATTAATGTTTCATTTTCTATGCTGGTTACAACCCCAAATGCTCGATATGACCAACCTCGTTGATGCTCTAATCTTTTTGTGCCATCTATATTGCTGTTTAGCATAGAGTTTTGCTCTTCATCTTCGTACGCGAGCCCTACAGATAGTTCAATATCAACAGTATCCCCAGATTTAAGTTCGCTACCACCAAATTCGTCCATAGCTATAATTTCTTGGCCATCTATTATTAATGTGGCTTCGAGATAATCACCTTCAGTTTTCTTGAATATTGCTTCCATAGTTTCCTAGACAGCTAACAATTTTGTCTACGACATTTGTCGCTTTATAAACCGACAAATGTCCATATATTACAATGCGTTTATCTTAGCCAGCAAATAACCATCTGTAAACAATTAGTTAACTATAAGTAGATTTCTATTAATGCTGTAATACACCAAAATGGTGCAGATCAGTAATATCAGACAAAACATAAATTGTTGTCGATACATACAGCAGCAATTTATAAAAAGTACATATTATTAAATCACTTTTTTAACGCAGTTAATGAATTATTTAAAGCCCTGAAGTTTCAACATTTTAATTCAATTAGTATCCTATTTATGTATTACAACAAGCAGTAAGTGGTGCAATGGACCCCTTAAAATGAAAAAGCGCTACAAATATGCAGCGCCCTCATTATTTAATGGTTGTTGTGTACAAGTTTGAACTGTTTTATTAAAAGAAGCCGAGCGGATCTTCGCTGTAGCTCACTAATAAATTTTTCGTTTGTTGGTAGTGATCAAGTGCCAGTTTGTGCGTTTCGCGCCCTATTCCTGATTTTTTATAACCACCAAACGCAGCATGTGCTGGGTACATGTGATAGCAGTTGGTCCACACTCGCCCTGCTTCTATTTTACGACCCATACGATAAGCACGGTTCATGTTTCTGCTCCATACACCGGCGCCTAAACCAAACTCAGAGCTGTTGGCAAGCTCGAGTGCTTCGGCTTCATCTTTAAAGGTCGACATAGAAATAACAGGGCCAAAAATTTCTTCTTGGAACACACGCATGTCATTTGTGCCTTTAAGTAGCGTAGGTTGTATGTAGTAACCACCGTTTAAATCGCCACTTAGTTGCTCTACATTACCGCCAGTGAGTACTTCGGCGCCTTCTTTTTTACCTATTTCAATGTAGCTCAGTATTTTATCAAATTGCGCTTTTGAAGCTTGTGCGCCAACCATGGTTTCGCTATCAAGTGGGTTTCCGCGTTTAATTTTTAAGGTACGTTCGAGTATTCGTTCAATAAACTGCTCGTAAATATCTTCTTGAATAAAAAGCCTTGATGGGCACGTACACACCTCGCCTTGGTTAAAGTAAGCAAGTACGGCGCCTTCTATTGCTTTGGATAAAAACGCGTCGTCTTTTTCCATTACATCATTAAAAAATATATTAGGCGATTTACCGCCAAGCTCGACCGTAGAGGGAATAATATTTTCAGCAGCGCATTTCAAAATATGTGAGCCCACAGGCGTTGAACCTGTAAATGCAATTTTAGCGATACGCTTGCTTGTGGCCAGTGCTTCGCCTGCTTCTTTACCAAAGCCGTTTACTATATTTAATACGCCTGCAGGGAGTAAATCGCCAATAATTTCCATTAATACTAAAATAGAAGCTGGGGTTTGCTCAGCCGGTTTTAAAATTACGCAGTTACCTGCAGCAAGTGCTGGCGCGAGTTTCCAGGCAGCCATTAAAATAGGGAAGTTCCACGGAATAATTTGCCCAACAACACCGAGTGGTTCGTGAAAATGATATGCAACGGTGGTTTCGTCTATTTCGCCTATTGTGCCGTCTTGCGATCGCAGGCACCCTGCAAAGTAGCGAAAGTGATCAGCCGCTAGCGGAATGTCAGCAGCGAGTGTTTCACGAATTGCTTTACCGTTATCCCATGTTTCGGCTACGGCAAGTAACTCTAGGTTTTGCTCAATTCGATCGGCTATTTTTAGCAGTATGTTACTTCGGTCGGTCACCGACGTTGTGCCCCACTGCGCTCGCACTGCATGTGCTTTGTCGAGTGCCAGCTCTATGTCGTCTTTATCTGAGCGCGGTATTTGGCAAAACACTTTACCGTTTACTGGGCTTATATTATCAAAGTATTGGCCATTCACTGGCTTTACCCACTCTCCGCCAATGTAATTACCGTATTGTTGTTTAAAGTTTAAAAGTGCGCCGTCGCTGCCTGGATTTGCATATATCATGTGTGTGCTCTCTTTATTGTTGTTAGCTAAAGGTCGAACATTTATATAAATCAAAATGCTTTATATTTAATCGACATTAAACTAACAAGCGCCTAAAAACTTGATTAGCTGTCCACAAAAATTGTCTGTGAGTCCACATTAATAAAAACCTAAAGGATTGATATGCACACATCTCAGTTAAACAAAAAACGCCAACAGCTTGATGTATTAATTGAAAATAAAGTCACGTTTGCGGCCGATAACAGTGAGCTGAGTATTTACGACACGTATCAAAGTGCGCAAAAGGTGGCACTGCACTCAAACGAGTTACTGTTTTGTGCAATGCTTAGCGGCAAAAAGGTAATGCACGTAGAAAGCAGCAAATACCATAAAGCATTTTTACCACACGAGTCGTTTGTATTAGCGCCAGAGCAAGGCGTATTAATTGATTTTCCACAAGCATCAATGAGCACTCCAACTACCTGTTTAGCCATTGAAATTAGCACCGACAAAATAACGAGCGTGGCTAATGCACTAAACATGCAGCAAAACTTTGCACACGATAGCTTGTTTGAATATGTACCGCAGTTAGTGCACACCCAACACAATATTCAAACGCAGCAATTATTAGAGCGTATGGTGCATTTATTTAGCGAACAAGGTGCCCAACGCCATTACTTGATTGACTTGTCGTTAAATGAATTGATCACCCGTTTATTACAACAACAAAGCCGTGAGTTATTACTGGCTAACTGCGATAAACCACACCTTAAAACAAACGTTAGTGATGCTCTGCTTTATATTGAAGAACATTTAAATGAAACGCTCGACATAAATACCTTATGCAAAATAGCCTGCATGAGCCGCAGTAAGTTTTATCAGCAATTTAAACTCACATTTGGTACTAGCCCAGCCCTTTGGCAACAACAGCTAAGACTAAAAAAAGCGCGCACTCAATTGCTACAAGGTCATGCAATTAGTAAAGTTTGTTTTGATGTTGGATTTAATAGTGCGAGTCATTTTAGCCGTTTATTTAAACAAACCTTTGGCATTGCCCCTAAAGAGTGCCGACATTAGCCCTAAAATCTCATTTTTTACTTTGCTAACTCGCTGAATATGTTAATTTATTAATACCCTGTTTAATGGCTAAGAGTAATTAATGAGCAAACCAATCCGCTGGACCCTAAAAAGTATCGCTAAAGAATTAGGCGTGTCTAATGCGACGGTTTCTAACGCGTTTAATCGCCCAGATCAACTCTCTGCCAAACGCCGTGAAGCCATACTTAATGCATGTAAAGAGCTTGGTTATTATGGCCCTAATAAGGCCGCGCAATCGTTGCGTAATGGCACATTTAATATTGTTGCTTTAGTGCTACCCGATAGTGTGGAATACATGGTATCTGACCCCGTTGCGAGCAGCTTTATGCGCGGTGTTACCTCGGTGCTTGAAAAAAACGGCATTAATGTTTTATTGTTTTCAGGTAATAGCGATAACCTTAACAACGTAGTCGACTTTGTAGATGGCTTTATTTGTTATGGCCGCCCTCGTAATAACGCGTTAGTTGAGCAGTTAAAAACAGTGTCTAAACATGTAGTGACTATTGATTTTGATATTGCTCGCAATGCCTCTGTAAATATTAATAACGAGCAAGCAAGTTACGAAATTGCTAAACACGTACTACATAATCAAAACGATAAAGTGGCTATATTAGGGCTTAGATTACTTGATGAAAACGTATTATGCCGCGTGTATGAGCATCACGAATTTGAAACCGGACAATCTATTTCGCATCAACGTTTACGTGGTTATCAACGCGCTTTAAACGAGGCAAATATTACGGTAGCTGACGATCGTATTTGGAACATTCCTGAAAGTAGCGAGCGTTTTGCAAGCATTGCTGCTAAGGAGGTTTTAAGCGCCTCCCCTCGCCCTAACGTTATTATTTGTATGAGTGATTTAATTGCCCTTGCCACAATGCGAGAAGCAATAAAACAAGGCATAAAAATAGGTGAAGAACTGCGTATTGTGGGCTTTGATGGTATTGATGAAGCAGCCCGGTTTGTACCTCGCCTAACCACCATTCATCAAAACAGCCAAGAAAAAGGCGTTATAGCCGCTGAATTATTTATTTCTAAAGAAGAAAAAACTAAGGAAGTCAGTTACGAATTAGAGATTGGTGCGAGTAGTTAGCTTACAAACCTTGTAATAGTTTTATGTGTTAAAAAGCCAAGCTACTTAAGCTTGGCTTTTGCTTTACATGACGTTTGTAAATTACTTTTATAATATTAAGCTAAAAATGAATTTAAGTTAATCGTTGTTTCTTCATCACCATTTACTTGTGTAATAAGTGCATGGCGTAATTTAAAATCAACAGTGAGTGAAATAGTTTGCTCATCTAGTTGCCACGATAAACAACACATACTGCCTTCACCTTGCGCACTAAACTCACCTGCAAATGCGGGGTGTGTATTGCGAATTTTAATTAATTCAATTAAACCTTTTACTACAGGCTTATTTAAGGCTTTGTCGATTATATTTGCATCTAAATATGGGCGGTTAATATCACGGCCAACATTTGTATTTGTCAGTAATTCCATGTCGTTTTCGCAAGCAAATAGGCCGCCGTAATACACTTGTGGTACACCTGGAGCAAAAAATTGAATTGCACGCGACAGTAAGTAATCAAAGTCTTTAGCGCCTAATGCGTTGTAGTACGTACAGTTAACTTGATATAAGTCGACATTACTCGCCGCAGCGCCCGTAGCTTGGCGGCTTTGGTTGTTGCTGTTGGCGTGCATTGTTTCGACTAGGTTATCAATCTGCTGTGCATTTAATAGCCCTGGTTTGTCGCCCATTGGACCTGCGTCAATAATGCCAATACCGTCGTGTGTATCAAGTACAGTTAAGCAGTTACGTGGCGAAATTTGTAACCATTTTAGCAGTGCATCTACATCGTTGTTAAATAAGCTGTGTAAAATAAGCGGTGGTAACGCAAAGTCGTAAACCATATTTACGCGTTTTGCCACTTCTACCTGAGTTTGATAATGGCTATGTATTTCTGCAATGGTTTCCATGCCTAAATCGTTTGCCTGCTTAGATAAGTTATCTAGGTAGCCAAACGTTTCATCAAGCATAAAGCAGTTAGTGCCAGCTTGCTTAATGGCGTAACCCGCCGCATCTAAACGAATAATATTTACATTGTTAGCCGAAAATTTAGTAAGTACGTTATTTAAATACGCAACACCGGCTGCTACTTTTACATTTATATCGATTTGATTGTCGGTAAATGTGGTCCAAAAATCATACGTTTTACCGTCGCCACACTTCATTGGGGTAAAGCAACTACCAGGACGCGGGCGGTAAATTGCTTTTTGCTCAGCTTCGCTCATACCATCGGGAAAAACATCTTCTTTGGTTAAAAACAAATCCCAAAATTCTGACTGCTTACCTTTCGCTAATACATCTTGAAACTGAAAAGACTGCGCCGATACATGGTTAACAATTAGGTCTGCCATTAAGTCGAGATCTTTGCCTAATACTTGTATGTCTTCCCAAGTGCCTATTCTAGAATCAACTTCACTATGATCAATAGGGTCAAAGCCAGCATCGCTGCCATCAATAGGGTTGTAAAATGGCAATAAGTGCACACCACCAAATACGCCTTTTAAAGGGCCGTTTAAAAGTGTGGTTAGCGCGCCTATATTTTGGCCAGTGATTCGATCAGCGTATGTGATCAATTGAACTTTATTCTTCATCATTGTGTGAATACCATGTTGAAACTTAATCGATTAAGATATATCTTTAACTAGCGAGTAAGAATTTACAAGTAATTTTTAAAAATTTTACATACAAAAATCGTGGCTCACATGATACTACAATAAGTAACTGATTGACTTACTGGGTGTTAACAGAGCATTTAACGAGGAAAAATACATGACAAAATCACACACACACGTAAGCAACGATCCGTTGCAACAAATACGTTGGCTTACATACATGATGTTTTTTATGTTTGCCATGACCTCTGACGCAGTAGGTATGATCATCCCTGAACTCATTACTGAGTTTGGGCTGAGTATGACCCAAGCCAGTGCATTTCATTACGCGCCTATGGCACTCATTGCCTTTAGTGGATTGTTTTTAGGCTTTTTAGCCGATAGCCTTGGGCGTAAAAAAACTATTATGCTAGGTTTATTAATATTTTCAGCGAGTTGTTTTTTATTCGCCTTTAGCACCAGCTTTGCATTCTTTTTAGTACTCCTTTGCTGTATAGGATTAGCGATTGGTTTATTTAAAACTGGTGCACTTGCCTTACTTGGTGATATTTCACATAGTAACGAGGACCACACTAAAACAATGAATAAGGTTGAGGGTTTCTTTGGCATTGGTGCCATTGTAGGACCTGCGCTGGTTGGAATATTACTCGTGCAAAACGTAAGTTGGACATACCTGTATATTATTGCAGGCGTTATGTGTTTAGTCCTTGCTTTTTTAGCTTGGCGTGCCGACTACCCTAGCGTTGTTAAAACAACTGAAAAGCCAGCCTCTTTGGCAACCACCATGAAAATGATTAAAAATCCGTATGCCCTTGGTTTTTCGCTAGCTATCGCACTTTATGTAGCTACTGAAGTTGCTATATACGTATGGATGCCTACGCTTTTAAAAGACTACACTGGTTCTTGGCCACTCCTTGCAACCTATGCACTAACCATATTTTTTGTACTACGTGCAGCAGGCCGCTTTATCGCGGTATGGTTATTAAACCGTTATAGCTGGCAAGGTGTTATGGCTTATTTAAGCTTTGGCATTGCATTGTGCTATGTAGGTACGTTATTTGGAGGCGTTGATTGGGCTGTCGTGTTATTACCGCTTTCGGGTTTATTTATGTCAATGGTTTACCCAACTTTAAATTCCAAAGGTATATCGTGTTTTGCAGTGCAGCAACACGGTGCTGTAGCAGGCGTTATACTCTTTTTTACTGCTTTATCAGCTGCCTTAGCCCCATTGTTTATGGGTATGATCAGCGACTACTTTGGCCATGTACGCTATGGATTTTACTTAGCAACAGGCTTTGCAGTTATTCTGTTTTTAGCTATGTTATTTAATTATAGCCGTGACCCATCAGCAAGTGCTTTAACAGAAAGTAACCCAATTACAGAGTAAATTTGTATTTTAATACAATAAAAAACACTATAAAAAACAACAGATGGGTAAATAAATAACAAATTAATAATAAAATAATTTGCTTATTGTAAAATATTTGTTATTTTTACTTAATCGATTAAGTAAAAATAACAAACCCATCGGGCTCAACACAACGAGGCGTTCACATGACAACACACAATACACCTTTATATTTAATCAGTGCTTTAGCACTTGCCGTAAGCCAAGGCGTTCACGCACAAGAAACAGATCAAGCAAAACCAGAAGCGTCACAAAACAAAGGTCTTGAAACAATTGTTGTAACCGGCGTACCACGTCGAACAACAATCATGGCTTCTAGTGTATCAGTAAGTAGCGTATCACTTGAACAAGTTCAAGTGTCTACCCCTCGCTCAACAGCAGAAGCGTTTAGAATTATTCCGGGTATTCGTGCAGAATCTACCGGTGGTGAAGGTAATGCAAATATTGCTGTTCGTGGTTTACCTGTAGCATCAGGCGGTGCTAAATTTCTACAATTACAAGAAGATGGGTTACCTGTAATGCAATACGGTGACATCGCTTTTGGTAATTCTGATATTTTTATGCGATTAGATAATACGGTGCAAACAATTGAATCGATTCGTGGTGGCTCAGCATCTACTGCAGCAAGTAATGCACCTGGTGGCATTATTAACTTTATCTCTAAAAATGGCGAAAACGAATCTGGCAGTGTGTCTACAACACTAGGCTTAGATTACGACAGCGTTCGTACAGACTTTGAATACGGCACTTACTTAACCGATAGCGTGCGTTTTCATGTTGGTGGTTTTGTTCGACAAGGCGAAGGCCCGCGCGAAACAGGTTACACGTCTAATAAAGGTGGCCAAATTAAAGCTAACCTTACAAAAGATTTTGAAAATGGCTACGTTCGCCTTTATTACAAACACTTAGACGATAAGAGTGTTGGCTACCTTCCTATGCCAATGTACTCAAATGGTGACTCTATTGCTGGCTTTGATGCGCAGTCAGACACCCCTCACTCAGCGTTATTTACTAAAACAGTACGCTTAAATGGTGAAAACCAAATTAGCAGCGGCGATATCCGTGATGGTATGAATCCAAAGGTTGACTCTGTTGGTTTTGAAGCTGTATTTGATCTAGATAACGATTGGCGTATTGAAAACCGTTTCCGTAAGTCATCAATTAGCGGTAACTTTAATTCACCTTTCACAGAACAAGTCGGTAGTGCAACATCAATAGCTGAAAGCATTGGTGGCGCAGGTGCAACCTTGAGTAACGCGAACACCGGTGAAGCGTTTAACGATGGTTTAGCAATGAAGATGGTGACATTTGATGTCACAATGAATGACTTCGGCTCTATAGTTAATGACTTTAAATTAACTAAATCGTTCGACGATGATACCAGCCTTACATTTGGTTACTATGCATCTACGCAAAACATTGCTATGTCGTGGTTATGGAACTCTTACGTAATGGAGCTCAAGGGTGACAATGCTGCATTATTAAATGTAACAGGTGCCGATGGCACTGAGTTATCTGAAAACGGTTTATACGCTTACAGTGCATTTGGTAACTGTTGTCAACGTGATTACGATACAGAATACGATACTCGCGCCCCTTACGTAGCATTTTCGACTAAGCTAGGTGATGTCAGTATTGATGCAAGTGCTCGCTACGATAGCGGTGAAGCTCGCGGAACATACGCAGGTGCAGTGACTTCAACAGTAGATATGAACCGCGACGGTGTGATCTCTGTGCCGGAACAAAATGTTGCTGGAATTGATACTGCAAACGCAAGTCCAGTAAACTATGACTGGAACTATTCGTCTTATTCAATTGGTGCTAATTACCAAATTGACCCAAGCCTTGCCACGTTTGCACGTATAAGTAAGGGCGGGCGAGCAAACGCCGACCGACTTTTATTTGGTAAAGTACGCGCCGACGGCTCTGTTGCAAAAGAAGACGCAGTTGATGAAGTGAACCAATTTGAGTTTGGTGTTAAAAAGCGCTTTGATTCATTATCAGTGTTTGCTACTGCGTTTTTTGCCGAAACTGAAGAGCAAAACTTTGAAGCAACATCACAAACATTTTTTGACCGTGAATACGAAGCAAAAGGGATCGAAATAGAATCTACTTACTTTATTGATGCATGGGATTTCCGTGGTAATTTAACCTGGACCGACGCAGAAATAGCCAAAGACGCACTTGCTCCTGAGGTAGTAGGTAATACACCGCGTCGTCAAGCTGATTTAATTTATTCATTAATGGCACGTTATAACTATGAGCAAGGCTCTGCTGGCCTTAGCTTTATTGGTACTACCGATGCATATGCACAAGATAATAACGACCTTAAACTTGACGGTTACACACAAGTAAATGGCTTTGTAAGTTATGACTTATCTGAAAACCTTAACATTGCCCTTAATGTAAATAACCTCTTCGATACAGTAGGTATTACAGAAGCGGAGGAAGGTTCAGTACCTGAAAACAATATTATCCGTGCTCGTGCTATTAATGGCCGTACAACATCTTTAACGCTTAAATACGCGTTTAACTAATAGAGTTCTAGTGTGTAAGCGCTGAAACGATTTTTTGTTTCAGCGCTTTATAACTAACTAAACTTATTTAACCTGAACTCTGGTTAAGATATTTACTAACGTATTGAATCATGGTGATATTTAAATTTATTTTCTCTAGCCAGATATTTTCTGTGAAAACAAGGCGAATTTACGCGTCAATAGCTAGCCTATTACAAATAAATTCAACGCAGTTAGCGCTGAAAATAGCTGCTCGAGATAGATTTATTATCCAGAGTTCAGGTTATTTAGTAATTCTCCCACTGACTTTAACCTAGCCTTGCTAGGTTTTTTAGGATTTACAATATGACCCAACTACTTAGCCTCGGCGAACTACTTATTGATATGCTGCCGCAAGACTCTCAAAACAGTGCTTATTTACCTATCGCAGGCGGCGCACCTGCTAATGTAGCCGTAGGCTATGCAAAGTTAGGTGGTAAAGCTGCTTTTTGTGGTGGTATGGGCGATGACTACTTTGCCAAGCAACTTGCTAAAGCACTTACACAATACAATGTAAGCACTGACTACTTATTTACAGTTATGGGCTCGCAAACTGCAATGGTAATAGTTAGCCTTGATGATACAGGCGAGCGCAGTTTTAATTTTTATCGCCAAAATACGGCCGATTTGCTTTTAACGAGTGATCACTTGGCGCAAATTCAATGGGAAAAACTAAGTACCCTACACTTTTGTTCAAACACGCTTACCAATAACGCAATTGCGCAAACTACATTTAGCGCTTTGCAGCTTGCTAAAAGTAACAATAAATTAGTAAGCTTTGATGTAAATTTACGCTACAGCTTATGGCAAAGCATAGATGATATTGAAGCAAATGTACGTGCTTGCTATGAGTATTGCGACATAGTTAAACTCTCTCGTGATGAGTTAAACTTTTTAGCAGAACAAACAAAGCAGCTACCCGAGGATTATTTACAATCACTTTTAGATGTTGGTGTTAGCGTAGTATTTTTAACAGATGGTCCTGAGCCTGCGACAGTTTATCATAATGAGTTCACGCTAAGTGAATCGGCACCAATTATTACAGCTGTTGATACAACAAGCGCAGGCGATGCTTTTATTGCTGGTGTTTTATATTATCTAAACCATAACAATGAAGATGTATTACTTACTGCTAAAATAAATGATGAGAAAATAGTAAAACGCGCACTCAACTTTGGCCTAAAATGTGGCTCTAAAGCGTGTTTAGCTAAAGGGGCATTTCCGGCATTACCGGTGTTGGCTGATGTAATTTAATAGACCTAATGTTTTTTAAGTTCAAATATGCAGTAACGCGTAGTTACTGCATAGCATCAAACACCATTTTACTATCCACTATTTGTTCAAAGTGCGTTATTTTTTGATTTTTAAGCTGCCAAATATGCGCGACCCTAGCTTGCATTTTTTTACCCGTTTTAATATAAGTACCAGAATACGTGCCATACACTACAACAGTATCATCTTGGGATAAGTAGTTTTGTGGCGTAAACGTATAGTTATACCACTCGCTTGCAAGCTTTTGAAAAACATGTTCAGTAATATCATTCATACCATGGTAAGTACCAGCATAGGCAAAACCATCAGCCTCTTTCCAAGTAATAGTATCACTTGCATGAGCAACTAAATTTTGCCCATTCTCTTGTGATGTTGTGCCTTCATACGTACTTTTAATTATGTCTATGTTGCTCATTTTCACACACCCTTGCACTATAAAAAGGAAGCTCAATAAAGCTGTAATATAAACAGCTTTATTATTTAGAAGTTTCATCACACTATACTAGCGCAACTGATTGCTGTAAGTAGGTAACCCACTGCTCAGTTTTTCCATAATAATGGGCTATATCAGCTTTTTGCCACTTACCTGTGTCAAATTCAAATGCTGTACTAGGAAAACCTTGCCCATGAATATCGTGTAATAAGCCGCGGCTTTGTGCTATATGTTGATCTGTTGCATCGCCTTCTAGCGCATTAAAGTGGGTTTCAAATAAGGCCTTGTTTAAACCCAGCTCCAATGCAATATCAGTCAGTACATGCAGCTGCATAATGTTTTTACCCTGAGCATAATAAGCATGTTGAATACTATTAAGCATTTTCCCACCTGATATACCAAGCTCTTGCGCTGCCAATATAGCGGTAATAGCCGGAGCCGAGTTGAGTATAATATCGTTGGTTTTTAAAAGCCCATCAGTATAGTTACTACCAAATACCTGACCGGTTTTCTTCGCTATGACACTGTCGTTTTTAAGTGCAAATTCACGCCATGCAGGAGTCACAGGTTTGACATTATCACCTGTTAGCATTCCTCCACTGTGTACTTTTACAATTAAACCATCAATATTTTCAGCAGCGGTGATCAAGGGCACGCTGCCGTAAGTCCAACCACATAAAGGGTCAACAATTATATGTAACGTTGCGTTTTTCATTAAATATTTCCTATCTAAAAATCGCTTAACGCAAGGGCACTTAGTGCCATTGCATCTCACCCATAACCACTTTTGAGCCCAACTCTAAAATGCTTCTTGCACCTAAATCAGGGTAAGCTTGAGTCATGATCTCTACAAATTCAGTTGAGTTTTTTGCATTTTTTGCAGCGCTATCCGCTTTATTTAAGTACCCTTTCATGAATGACACACCAGAAAGGTCTTGTTTACTGCCCTGTAAAAAGTGACCTGGAATAACAGTCTGTGGTTTTAAATTCTCAATGTTATCTAATGTTGACTGCCAAGTTTGACGCTCTGCGGCAGTGCTCGAATCAGCCAACCACACATGCATTTGATCAAATACTACAACCCCACCCAGCACTGTTTTTATAGAAGGGATCCAAAGGTAAGTATGCTTTGGATCATGCTGTAAATTTTTAATAATAATTTCTTTCCCATCTATAGTTAGGGTATTTGATAGTATTACTTCTGGCAAAATAAGTTCTTTAGGTGCGTTGCTCTTTAAAATAGGCCCCCAATAATTTAACTTTCCTTGCATTGAGCGTTTAATATTCTCTACTGTTGATTTAGTTGCTAATAACTTTGCTTTTGGAAAAGCAGCTTTAATTACATCTAAACCAAAGTAAAAATCAGGGTCGCTGTGACTAATATAAACAGCTGTTAATGTTTTACCGCTCGCTTTTATTTTTTCAACCAATGCTTGTGCATCATTACGCTGAAATTGGGCATCCACTAATAACACTTCGTTATTACCACTTATAATGCTTGATGAGACAGCAAAAATACTTTTGTCTTGTGGGTTATATACATCCACAACTAATTCACTTTGCGCTAATACCGGTTGCATTAATGTGCTTGCTAATAAAGCTGTTGCTGCTAATACGTGTTTAACTTTTTTCATTCTCAGTAGCCTGTTTGTTATTTCGTTAAGATGAGGCTATTGTATGTTGCAATTTAAGAATTAAAAACTAGGCAGAATGCAACTATCTGTTGCATAAATCGAACATATAGGCAAAGTGAATGGATAGAATTATTGCAGCTGATGTATTTATAAAAATTGTAGAGCAGAAAAGTCTAGCCGGTGCTGCCCGTGCTTTAGATATGTCTAGATCTATGGTTACACGGTATTTGAATCAAATGGAAAAGTGGGCAAATACCCAACTACTCCATAGGTCAACAAGAAAAATAACACTCACGGCAGAGGGTGAAAAAGTACTTAATCATAGCCGAGAGCTCATTGCCATCGCCCAAAATATTAGTGCGCCGATAGAAAGTAATAACAAATTAAACGGGCAAATTAGGTTGTCGTGCTCGCCTTTTTTAGCACATGATGTACTACCAGATATGTTGCAACAATTCTTACACGCTCATCCCGAAGTCAGTATTGATGTACAAATTAGTAATCACGTTACAAATTTGGTAGAAGAGCGAATAGATTTAGCAATTAGAATTACCAATGACTTAGATCCTAATATAATTGCTCGCCCACTTGGGAAATGCCATTCAGTATTATGTGCAAGCCCAGAATATTTAGAAAAAAACTCTAAGCCTATAACTACGGATGATTTGAGTCGCCATAACTGTTTAAACTATTCACGGTTTGAAAAAAGTATGTGGCATTTTTCACACCCTGAAAAACCCGTATCTGTAGCGATTGCTGGTAACTTCAGTGCTAATGATTCGAGCTTACTGTTAAAAGCTGCTCTTAATAATCAAGGAATAACTCTACAACCTAAGTTTGCTGCGCAGAAATATATAAATAATGGAAAGTTAATACATTTACTACCACACCTTAAACCACAAACTTTGAGCATATACGGTATTTACCGCTCCAGGAAACATCAGTCACTTGCACTTCGTTCATTTATTGATAGCTTAGTAACGTATTTTGATAAAATTGATACTTAACAATAAGCGAAAACTATTAAACGTTCGCTATAAGTTCTTTATTTAAGAGTTGAAATAGCGCTTTGTAAGCGCTATTTTTTGGAGAAGGGATTTATTATTCGTCTAACCAATCTATTGCTGCGGTAGCATTTTCAAAGTATTGAACCTCACCCGATATAAACCAGTTACCTATTTTTGCCATTCGAGCTTGCCACTCTTTATTACCGTAAATAGCTACTTTTTTAAATTCTTTAGAGTGCTTAACACCTAATTTTAAGTCATCCCACGCTGCGCGTAATTCCCAACCTTCAAGTTCGCTACCATCTATTAAGGCGTTCACGACTGGGTGCTTAACTTCGCCAAGAGCTGAGTTTATCATTGGGGTAATTATCTTGTAATCGTCGTGAGTAAGCGTACCAACGGCTTTGAGTTTTAAAAAAAACTCTCTTCCTGCACGTTCAAGACCAATAGATAAACCATGTGTTGTGTGTACCATTACTGCTCTCCTTAAATAGGCTGAGTGGTAAAAGTACACCTTCTAAAATTAATTAGTCCTGAACTAGATCAATAAATAGTCTCAAATAAACGACTCAATTACGCATTTTGTACGCGAGATATCTGGTTTTCTACATCAGTTAAATGACCCGTTTTAAGCCATACTTTTGCACCATTACTTCCCGCTTTAACGTTAACGGAGCTATTGATAGGCACTCTTAACCAACTGTTTTTTACAAAAGTATCGGCTTGCTCATCAAATGAGCCTTCAAGTACTAGCAGCTCAGCTCCACCTTTTGCGCTTATAACCATGCAGGCATTGGGCTCAAAGTGCAACAAGCTTACCTCTTCAAAATCGTCTTTGTATAAAGGGGTTACGGCTACATTTTTAAAACTAGGATGCACCGTACTTTGCACCAAGTCCGTTTGCAAACGCACGTGCGTTCGGTCATCTGGCTGAAACTGCCATAACTTTACAAATATAACGCAGCCATTTTCAGACCCCGGTTTGTGCTTTGATTGCGGTGGATTACGGATATAAGAACCTGCCGCAAAGTCACCATGCTCATCTTGAAATACCCCTTCAAGCACAACAAACTCTTCACCGCCTGTATGTACATGCGGCGAAAATTCACTGCCAGGTGCATAACGAACAATGGTCGTTGCGCGAGCAACTTCGTCGCCCACTCTATCGAGCGCTCGTCTATCAACACCCGCCATTGGCGATGCAACCCACGGGAGCGTTTCGCTATGTACGACAACTCGTTTACTAAAATCGGCAGCAATTTTCATATTTGGCTCCTAAGCGTAACTTCACTTAAATTTTAAACTAATAACCTAATTAAGCCGCAACACTTGGGCGTTTTGCTACTTTTTCTTGCCATGCAACTAAATGGGTAAGCTCATTCGGGATTGCTATTTGTGCAAATCCAGCAAATACCAGCCCAGCATACAATGTAATATCAGCAATACTAAACTGCTCACCAGCAACAAACGCCGATTGCGCTAGTACATCATTAAAATAGCTAAACCCTTGGCGCGCTTTTTCGCCTTGTTTTTCACCCCAAGCCACATTTTGATATGTTTCAAGCTCAGGACCTAAGCCATCAGTTGCATGATGAAAGTAAGTTGCCACAGCGTCAAGCACCATAGATTCTGCACGCTTTTGCATCATGTTAATTACTGCACGCTCTTTTGCGGTTTCACCCATTAAAGATGGGCCTTCAAATGCGGTATCAATATACTCAGTAATAGCGGTACTTTCTGATATAAACGTGCCGTCATCTAGCTCTAATATGGGCACACCTGCTAATGGGTTTTTAGCTAAAAAGGCTTCTGTTCTGTGCTCACCATTTAATAAATCAACAGGTACAAACTCAACATTTGCAGTGGCATTTTTTTCAGCTAAAGCGATACGAACACGAAGTGGATTTGGAAAGTTTTCTACATCATAAATTTTCATAGCAATCTCTATCTTTATTGTTTAAAAGTGAATTAATGGCAACAACCTACCTACCGATAGGTAATTTATAATATTAAACTAAATTTAAGTCAACGTTTAAATTTTTTTGATTTATAGGATTTAACTTAATTCATAATAAAATTAGGGGGTTGCTTAGAAGTAAAAACGCTTGTAAATAACTACCTACTGGTCGATAATTTTACTATACCAATTGCATTAAATAAGTGATCTATTATTGCGCTAAGAAAATAGCGCAATAACAAGGCGAAAATTATGACATCTAGTTGTTCTATATGAATAATTTTTAACGCAGTTAGTGAGTTGTTTAATGCGATAGAATGATCATGTTTTAATAAAATTGGTATTACTGCAGATAGGAAAATATTAAAAATGAGTAAAAAAGAAGCTTTATTAAAAGCAGCTGAAAACAAGGTGCGCCTTGGCGGGTACAGTAATTTTAGTTTTAGAGAGCTCGCCAGCGAAGTCGGCATTAAAAGCGCCAGTGTACACTATCACTTTCCGACTAAGGCCGATTTAGGTGCAGAGCTTGCTCATCAATATACTGATTCTTTTTTAGCTGCGTTAGGCGAGCCAAGCGAGCTTAAAGCAAGCGGTAAAAATCCTATTGACGTGTACATACAGCTTTTTAGACGTGCATTAGTAACCGATAAAAAAATGTGTTTATGCGGGTTGCTAGGAGCCGAAAGCGATAGCCTTCCAGATAAAGTACGCCTTGAAGTAAAACGCTTTTTTAATCAAAACCTAACATGGCTTAGCGCTGCGCACTTAGCTAATGGTGAACTCAACCCTACTAAAGCGGCTATTCAAACAGTGAGCTTGCTTGAGGGCGCTATGATGATAAGCAAAACGCTCGACGATAATAGTTACTTTGAACTTGCAACTCAGTAATACCTAAATTTAGTACACAAAAAAAGCGAGCTATTCATTATCAATAGCTCGCTTTTTTAATGCTTTAAATAACTTATGTGATTATTAAACCGCTGTTGGTTTAACTTTATGCTTAGAGTGCACAATTGCTAAAACAATTAAACCTATCACAGCGACTGCTGCGCCAATAGGTTTACCTAAATCACTTGATAAGTTAAGACCAATTGCGGCAGTACCAATATAAGAAACCGTTACCGCTGTTGCTATAACAGCAGGAACACTGGCAATCCAATGGAATGTGCCACGGTCAAACAAGTACTTAGTGGCAAGCCATAATACGCTTGTAGAAAGCAGCATGTTTGAAAATGCAAAGTAGCGCCAAATTAATGAGAAATCGAGCTTCGTCATAAAGTACGCAATTGTCAGTATAGGAACGGCCACTAGTAATCTGTTACGTATGCTTTGCGGAATATTAAACGCATCAACAACAGTTAAACGTAATGAGCGGAACGCTGTATCACCAGAAGTAATTGGGAATACGGCTACTGCAATAATTGCCATTATACCGCCAAATACACCTAAGTAACTGTTAGCTACATGGTTTACTACTAAGCCTGGACCACCTTGATCAAGCAATGCTTTTAAGCCAGCGTAACCCTCTGGGAACGCTGCAATACCAGCAAGTGCCCATACACAACCTACAATACCTTCACACATCATAGCGCCATAATATACTGGGCGTACGTATTTTTCATTTGTTAAACAACGGGCAATAATTGGTGCTTGAGTAGAGTGAAAACCACTAATAGCACCACACGTAATAGTAATAAATAATAACGGCCACGTTGGTAATCCATCTGGGTTTGGCTCTAAAAAGTCGTGAGCGTGGTCGGCTTCAAAATAAGCCAAAAAGTCACTTGGAACAGGTAAATGAGGAGCATTAATTAATAATGAAACAGCAATTGCCACTGTCATTACAATCATAAGAGCACCAAAAATTGGGTAAAACTTAGTGATAATTTTATCAATTGGTAGCAAGGTCGCTAAAAAGTAATACGCTAAAATAGCAAGTACCCAAAAGGTATTATTTGCCAGTATTGTACCTTCAAAAAAATCAAGGTTACTTAGCAAACCTGCAGGGCTCATAATAAATACTACACCTACAAAAAACAGTAGCATGGCAGTAAATACAAGCATAAAGCCTTTAAATACGACGTTGTAATAATGGCCTGCGATTTCTGGTAGGCTTTTACCGTCTTCTTTTATACTCATTACACCTGAGAAGAAGTCGTGTACAGCGCCACCTAAAACATTACCAAGTACAATCCATACTAGTGCAACTGGTCCGTATAAAGCACCTAAAATTGGGCCAAATATTGGGCCTACGCCAGCAATGTTTAAAAACTGAATTAAAAATGCTCTTACAGGGTGAATAGCGACGTAATCCACACCTTCGCTAAAGCGTTTTTGTGGTGTGTCAGCAGTTGAATCCAAACCGGCTTGTTTTTCAACAAATGGGCTGTAAAACTTATAGCCCAGTATTAAAATAGTGAGGCAGATAAAAAAGATGATCATAAAGCACGTTTCTCTTTTTGTATTTGTATTATAGAGCGCATTGTGTGTCGCCCCGCCTTTTCAATCCGTGAATAATCGACGAACAATAACAAAGCTTCAACCCTCAAACAATAAGACGTTTAGCTAATACAATAATCGATATAAGCCACTATTTACGCAACCTGCACACTTAACGTTCCACATTGAATATTTATTACACGCGTCTTATTTTGGGCACAAAAAAAGCGGTTAAACTTTTACGTTATAACCGCTTTCACACACAATGTTTTTTAAAGTGGGTTCATAAACTCACTAATTTGTTGATGCGTTAAAGTAGGTGTTGCGCCAGAACTTTCGGCGACCATTGCTCCAACGGCACATGCAAAGTCAACGGCATATTGCGCGTCGTCGTTGCTACAAAGCTGATAAATTAACGAACCTAAAAACGAGTCCCCTGCGCCAACAGTGTCAATTACGCTAATTAAATAACCTGAATTATAAAAATTCTCGCCTTTGATTGTTAATAAAGCACCGTGGCTGCCTTTGGTTACACATAAGTAATCGGTATTTGTTTGCTGTGCTATAAACGCTAAATTTTGTTCAAGCGAATGAAACTTACAACCCATCGCTTTTGCTATTTCGTATAGCTCTTCATCGTTTAATTTAATAAAGTCTGCTTTATTCATTAAATCTACAAGTGTTTCTAGCTTGTAATGCGGTGCACGTAGATTTACGTCAAATACTTTAAAGTTTGCTACATCAACGAGTTGATTTAATGTTGCTAAAGACGCTTCGCTTCGCCCAATTAGGCTGCCAAATACAAATACATCGCTACTTTTAACTTTACTAAGTAACTCATCAGTAAGCGCTATATTATCCCACGCAGTGTCTGCCACTATTTCATAACTTGCAGAGCCACCACTGTCGAGCGTTACCTCAACCGTGCTAGTTTTTTTGTCACTATTAATAGCAATGTATTCGCAGCTTACGCCTTTGCTAGTAATTTCGCCTAGTAGCTCAGCGCCTAACTCGTCGTTACCTACTGCACTTATCATGTCGGCTTTAATGCCTAGTGAGTTAATACGTACACACATGTTAAGTGGCGCGCCACCTAAGCGTTTACCTGAATCAAAACAGTCCCACAGCACTTCGCCAAAACAGCTAACACTTACGTTTTCGCCTGATTTATGATTAATTAAAATGCTCATAATTAGTTACTCTTTTGCTCAAGTACGTTTTTCATAATGGCTTTAACTTTACTATTAGGTGCATACAGCGCAGCAATCGACTTTTTATATTCAGCAGTAAACGTTTCGTTATGCTCAAGCTTACCAAACAAGCTCGTTAACTTTAAAAATGCAATCGGGCTAGTTTGAGTCTCTTGCGCGTAAGAATTAAGCTCTTTGTGCATCGCATCTTGAACTTCAAGTTGCTCGCCGTTTTCACTTAAACCTTTATCGCTGTATAAACACCAAGTAGCAATAACAAGCGTTGCCAGTGATACATCTCGACCTTGTACTAGGTTCTCGTTAATAGTGGCAATTAAAAACTTAGGCAGTTTAGCTGAGCTTTCACTACAGATACGCGCTAGGCTGTCTTTAATATTAGGATTAGCAAAACGCTCTATTAACGTATCTTTGTAGCTTTCAAGGTCAATACCTTCAAGTGGTTCAAGATTTGGCGTTACTTCTTTATCCATAAAAGCACGTAGGTATGTGGCAAATAATTCATCCGATACCGTTTCGTCAATAGTGCCATAGCCATGGATTGAACCTAATAAACCAAGTACAGAATGCCCTGCATTAAGTAAACGTATTTTCATGGTTTCATAAGGCGTTACATCAGTAACAAACTGAGCACCAACAACATCCCAACTTGGACGACCATCACTAAATGTGTCCTCTATTACCCATTGTGTAAACGACTCACAGGTAATTGGCCACTCGTCGCTAACACCATATGCATCAACCACGTAATCAATATCACTCTTTTTAGATACCGGTGTAATACGGTCAACCATCGCATTTGGAAACGATACGTTTTGCTCAATCCACTCACTTAGGTTTTTGTCTTGCTCTGTAGCAAAGGCTAAAAGCATTTTGCGTGTTACGTTACCGTTGTGCTGAATGTTATCGCACGACTGTACTGTAAACGCGCCTAGGCCTTGCTCTTTACGCAATTTTAACGCAGCAGTAATGTAGCCAAACGCTGTAATTGGGTCGTTTGGGTTATTAATGTCGTTAATAATATCTGGATTACTGGTGTCACACTCGCCCGTTGCAGGGTTAAAGTTGTAACCGCCTTCGGTAATAGTAAGCGACACAATTTTAGTATCGCTGTGCGCTAGCTTATTAATTACCGCTTGTTTGTCCTCTGGAGCAAACAAAAAGTCGATCATTGAGCCAATTACTTTGTTATCTATCGTACCGTCTGGGTGTCTAACAGTAAGCGTGTAAAGGTAATCTTGCTGCTTTAAAATATCACGCAGACCACGGTTACCCTCTAAAAGGCCAACACCACATATACCCCATTGCTCAGAGCCCGGAGTTTTTAAAAGCTCGTTAACATACACTGCTTGGTGAGCACGATGAAAACCGCCCACACCAATATGTACAATACCGGCTTTAACTGCGCTACGGTCGTAGGTTGGTGTATCAACATGGCTTGGTAATTGAGCCAAGCTTTGTTGGTTTAGCCCTGTAACTAGAGCGTCAGTGTGTTGATGTTGCGTCATGGTGCGACCTTACTAAACAAAGATAAAATATAAATTACGATGCTGTATTGAGTACTTTATGGCGTTTTAACGACCAGTACGCAGTAACAAAATAAATAACAGTACAAATAAAACAGGCTATTTCGAATTGCGATTTATTAGCGCTGTACATATTCATAGTTTCACTGAAAAACATCACTTGGCTGGCAAATATAAAAATAATAACCAGTGAAACCGTAGAAACCGCGTTAAGTACTTTTGTAAATACAGAGCTGTCAATTACTGGCTTTGGAATGTCTTTAGCCTCAGCTGCTTGATATTCTTTAATATCACATTGCTCTTGCTCTTCTGCTGCAATCTCTTGTGTGTAATCGTCACCAGCGCCGTATTTTTTAGCTAAAAGCGTATAAATAACAATGGTGAAAATCCATGTAGGAATAAACAAGTAGTAAAACGACATTACATCAATTGCGTTTAAGCCAAAGCCGAACACAAGCGCTAACGCCCAAGATGCTATAGCCGGTACGCTGCGGGTAATATTTTTATATTTAGCCCAGTAACGTGTTAGGCCAATTTTAGGAAATAACACATGCTCAGCAAACACAATGCCGCCTACAGGTACAACTAATAAGCCTGCATAGGTAAGTAGCGGAAGCATTTGAGAAAATACAAACGGGAAACACGCAATAATTACGGTTACAACACCTACAATAGCGGTGGTGCGTTCACGTGATTGATTAACAAATATAGATTGTGCTGCAAGGCCTGCACGGTAAAGGTTTGCGTTAGCTGTAGTCCAACCGGCAATAATTACAATAACAAAGCCAGTCCAACCTAATGCATGGTATGCAACATCGCCCGGATCAAGCGATGAAATAGTTGTTTTAAGTAATACCGCAACGCCTGCGCCCATAATACCGGCAGAGATCCACGCTAAGTAATGACCAAAAAACATACCCACACCAGAAAACAAGCCATAGCTTTTGCGTTTAGCAAATCTAAAAATAGCCATGTCGATTAAACCAAAGTGAGTAATTGAGTTAGCAGCCCATGCAAAGCCAATCACTTCTAATAGGCCAATGCCCTTTTCACCATCGGCGTTGGTGCCTGTCCATATGGAGGAGTCGCCTATGGTCATAAAGTTGCTAAAGCTACTTAAAGAGGTGGAACCTAATACGTGATTTGAAAGCTCAGGGAATAACGCGAACGAGCCTGCAATAAATATAACAAATAGCCACGGCGCACACAGCTTTGAAAAGTCAGCAACCGTAGAAAAACCATACATAGCAACAAATACAACAATAGAGCCAACAGCTAAAACAATGGCTACAAACCAAAAGCTATTTGGATACCAATCAAGTTGCGCAGGTATATCAAACAAAAACCGCACGGCGGTGGAGGATACCGTGATCATCGCGGCCGATATAACACTAAAAATAACCACGTTAGCCCAGTTATAGAGCTTAGTCATTGAGTTACCAGCAATTTTGTTTAAGTAGTTATATAAACTTAAGCGGGTTTCTACTGCAATGGGTGCAGTAATTAGCCACCAAGAACACATTGCTAACAGGTTACCTATTAATAAACCAAGTAGAATATCGATGGTTGAAGCGCCTAATGCAACAAACGTTGCACCAATAACAAATTCAGTAGCCGCAACATGTTCGCCAGCGTATAGCCCTGCAAAATGCTTCCAGCCGTGAAGCTTATTATTAGCAACAGGAAGTTGCTCTTCGTTTACATCTTTAAATGTTTGTGTGTGTGGACTCGTTGCCATGGTATTTCCTATTGTTAACAGCAAAATATTTGATACCAATCTGCATAACTATTTGAATAATTTAACGAGTTAAATTACCCCATAACGTCGTTAAAAATTTTATATTTAGAACAACTAGATATAAAAATTTTTGCCTAGTTACAGTGCAATTTTCTTATCGTTAAATAAACCCCATATTCAAGCAGATTGGTATAGTACCTAAATACTTTGCCTTTTATAATTTGGCTTATAAACGCATGATGTTTTGCCATGTTTTGTTTTATTTTTAGTAAAGCAAAACCATCTACATTTATATTTTGCGTTTGCTTGCCTGTCAGTGAGTAAGGCGAGCAAATCGCGTTTAAAACTTTGTGTATTTAAAAAGCTGCGTGTTTACTGCTTTTTAAGTTCAGGGTATGCACTAAAAAAATCTTGCCAATGCGTTAAATGGTCAACATTTGGGTAAGCACCGTGTACATGATTAACAGAGCCTTGCATATGTTGCCCACCGCTGTAATGCAGTACTTGCATATTGGCGTCAATTCCTGCGTTTACGCCGGCTTTACTGTCTTCAATTACTAAGCAATGCTCTGGCTTTACACCCATTTGTTTAGCTGCATGTAAAAATAAATCGGGGGCTGGTTTGCCACGCTTAACTTCGCTGCTGGTAAAAACCGTATCGCTAAAGTACTTACTTAAACTCACTACGCTCAACGCTTTTGCGGTGCGTGCTGGGCTGCTGCTAGTAGCTATACAAATAGGCACAGCTAAATTGTTAAGTACGTCTTTTATACCGTCAGTCGTGATTAGTCCGGTTTCAAATTCGTTTAACAGTGCCTCGCGGTAGTCACCTTCAAAGCTTTCAGGAAGAGTGACATTAAATGCATCCGCTATTTTTTGGCTTACTGTTTTAAAGTTGCAGCCTAAAAAGTGTTGCTGTACATAAGCGCGGTCAATCTCAACGCCTTTTTCAACAAGCATATTAATGAGTACGTGTGCGCTTAAAATTTCGCTATCAATAACAACGCCATCACAATCAAATATCACTAGCTCAATATTAGTATTCATCTTGTCACCTTATTCAAACTGTTTGGTTTAGCTAATTTAAGCATAACGAGTTAAGCGCGATTAATATTGTGCAACTTTTTAGTACAACCCAATTGCGGGCATAAGCCCACGCATTGAGCATATTCCCTTTATTGCGCGAATATGTCAACACACTGTAAGTATAAAACGCACCAACGTGGTGAAAATACCGCCAGATAAAACTAAAAACCTTTGTATTTAATAAATTTTATAAAAGCATATTGCGACTAAGGTCGTAGTAAAAAAATTACATTAATGTAAAAAGTGTATCTGCAAATTCATTTCATCTGTTTTACAAATCACATCAATCTAATTAATCAGTTTTACCGAAGTTAATAAAATTAATACTATCGTTAACAGATTAACAGCCAGCACCACTGCCGGCACTTTTAAATAGATGAGGTCGACAATGAATACTCAAATAAACAAAACAAAATTAACACTCACTGCACTGGCACTTGCAATAGCATTACCGGCAAGCGCAGCAACAACTCTTACTAAAGATAACGGCGCGGCTGTTGGCGACAACCAAAATTCAATGACTGCTGGCGAACGTGGCAGTGTATTACTAGAAGACGTGCAACTAATTCAAAAGCTGCAACGCTTTGCACGTGAGCGTATTCCGGAGCGTGTTGTACATGCTCGTGGTACTGGCGCACACGGTGTGTTTGTAGCATCAAAAGAGCTAGACAATTTAACAATTGCAGCACCGTTTGCACAAGCTGGTAAAGAAACAGACGTATTTGTTCGTTTTTCCTCAGTAATTCACTCAAAAGGCAGCCCAGAAACACTGCGCGACCCACGTGGCTTTGCAACTAAGTTTTACACAGACCAAGGTAACTGGGATTTAGTAGGTAACAACTTACCGGTGTTCTTTATTCGCGATGCGATTAAATTTCCAGACATGGTTCACTCTTTAAAACCATCTCCGGTTGATAACATTCAAGATCCTAATCGCTTTTTTGATTTTTTCTCGCATGAACCAGGTTCTACACAAATGCTAACGTGGGTTTACAGCGACTACGGTACACCAGCAAGTCTTCGTAAAATGGACGGTTGGGGTGTACATGCATACAAAATGATTAACAAATCGGGCGATGTTAAATACGTTAAGTTTCATTGGGTAAGCCAACAAGGTATTGATAACCTTGACGCAAAAGAAGTAGCTAAAGTGCAAAGCCAAGACTTCCAACACTTAACACGCGACCTTTACAGCGAAATTGGTAAAGGCAACTTCCCTAAGTGGGATCTATACATTAAAACGCTTGATCCGTCGCAGCTTGATGATTTTGATTACAACCCATTAGATGCAACAAAAATGTGGTTAGACATTAAAGAAACTAAAGTAGGAACAATGACCCTAAACCGCATGCCAACTAACTTCTTCCAATCTACGGAACAAGTAGCAATGGCACCGGCAAACATTATTCCAGGTATTGAGCCATCAGAAGACCGTTTATTACAAGGTCGTATGTTTTCTTACGCTGATACACAAATGTACCGCCTAGGTGCTAACCACCAGCAATTGCCAATTAACCGTGCAAAAGTTGAAGTGGTTAACTACAACCAGGACGGCGCAATGAATATTGGTAACACTACAAGCAATGTAAACTACCAGCCAAGCCAAGAAAACGTAGCTGAAAACCCAATTGCACGTAGAAGTAACACAGAGCTAAAAGGCTTTGTACAACAAGCCGCGATTAAAAAGCAGCAAAACTTCGCGCAAGCAGGTGTTATATACCGTGGTTTTAGCAAGCAAGAACGTACAAACCTAATTAATAACCTAGCAGGCGATTTAGGCAAAGTGCAAAACAGCAGTGTTAAGCACAAAATGCTTAGCCACTTTTACAAAGCTGATAGTGAGTACGGTACACGCTTAACTAAAGCTGTAAAAGGCGATATTAAAATGGTTAAACAACTAGCAGCTAACTTATAAGCAACTAGTTAAAAGCAATTAGTCCCAACTAAATAGCTATTTAAACCACAACCATGAGGAAGGAATAAACCCCTTCCTCTTTTATAAGAGACAATTGTTATGCGTAATTTATTAATTATAGTCGCTCTACTACTGAGCTTTACCAGTAGCGTTTACGCTCAAAATACATCAGATACACAAACACCCAGTACGCAAGTTGAAAACCAACATTCTGCAAAAACTCAATACCAAAGCTTATTTGCTTATTACTTTGCCGCAGCACGCACTAACGACACAGCTGTAATAGAGCAATTTGTAGATGCCGGTATTCCTATCGACAGCTACAACAATAAAGGTTACACCGCGTTAATGATTGCCACTTATCATGGCAATAAAAACACGGTTAACACGCTTTTGCACTTAGGCGCCAATGCCTGTTTAGAAGATAACCGTGGCAACACAGCGCTAATGGCCGCTATTTTTAGAGGTGAATTTAGTATCGCTAAAACGCTCGTATCACTTGATTGCGATAACGCGCATCAAAACAAAGCCGGTCAAACAGCCGAGCAGTTTGCACAAACATTTGGTCAACAAAAAGTTATAGAGTTACTAGCGCAGGTAAATAATGCAAAATAATCTGCACGCAACAAAAAGCCCTAAAATAATAGGGCTTTTGATTTACTAAATATATGTTCAAATTAAACGTACTTACTCTAAAAACAGTGTGTTTATTAAGCTTTCTTGTTCTTTTCCAGCTTCATGTTTTAATGCTCGTATAAAATCCATAGAATTGGCGGGACTGTTTGGATAACCATGATTTTTCCAAACCAACTTGAGCGCATTAATAATGGGTTCATCCCCAATAGCAGCGCGTAGCTTAGCAAAGACAATGGTTGCTCGCGAATATTGGTCAAAGCTTTGTGTAGCATCAACTAAGGCTGATCGCTCATTTATGTTCATCAGCATACTTTGCTCATAGCGTGTTGTTTCATACTCAACCAGCGCTTGCATTGTTGCTTTCCCATAACGCTGCTCTATAACAACAAGCTCAATATACTTTGCCATAGACTCCACTAAAAAAGCGCTATCTGAAAATACCCCATTACCAATATCATGGCCAAACCATTGATGCGCGGTTTCGTGAACTGCACGGCGATAGCGTTGATCAAAGCCTGTATTAGCGCTTGGCTTTGCTCTAAAACCAACACTGTCTTCAATTAGTATAAGTTGCGGCAATGCATAACCTGTAGCACCCACACTAGGCGAGCCTATTAAATTCAATTGTTTTGCTCTATAAGGGCTTATATTATTAAGCCATTTTATTGTATCGCCCATTGCGCTTAGGTTTACAGCTATAGACTCCGCTCGTGCTGGCTCGTTTTTATCTTTAGCAAACACGTTTAACATCACGCCATTTTGCTGCTTGGTAACAGGGGAATAAGGCACCGTCACCCAAGCTGGGATTGCATTTATGGGTGTACGAGTCTCAAAATGAAATATTTCGCGGTCATCTTTACTGGTACGTGATATTTCCTCTCCTTGGGTTATAACCTGATAACCACTTGTTGTACTCAATTTACTCGACATAGTAAGCCACTGGTAATGAGTACTTGCTTCCGCCGTTTTAGCAAATAGCTTCGTGGGTCTAATCACCGACTTCACTTTAAGTGCGTGTTGCTGACGAAGTATAGGATCGGTTAATTCATAATTATCTTGATAGCCAACAGTCGGCAATAAAGGCACTGATCGTATATAGCTAAATTCAGGGGTTATTATCTGATGGCCTCTTACTGGCCAAAGCTTAGCTTGATGAACATCAAACCGCGTAACTAGTTTACGAATTTCTCCTGGCTGCATTTCATTCTCAAACTTAAACACAGCTTGATTAAGCAAGGGAAAGCTTTTAGCCCTTTGCGCGCCATCAATTTCAATATCGGCCCATTTATAAAAACCAGAGCGCCCAACCAATATCTCTTTAATAGGGGCTTGATGGGTGTTTTTTAAGGTATATATTAAGGAAAAATGAGCTTGCTGCTGATGCGGATAAAAGTCTACATTAGCATCAATGTGCACAATGTTTGGCTGTGCTACATTGCGCCATTGTGAGAATGCTTTTTCGTATTGTGCTTTAAATGCCTCGCGTTTATGCGAGTTGGTTAAAGGCTTCTCCTCAACCAGTCTTAAATGTAATTGAGTAAATAGTGCCACAGTAATAAGTAAAGGTATAAGTAACCAAAAATGTTTAACCCCCATTACTCTTTGGCTCAACCCGGCACCTCGGTGATTAAAAATCCCCGTAATTATAACTAAACTTATACACGCCACTAACCAAACTGATATATAAGGCCAATAACTACTGATACTTGCACGATAACCCCAAAAGTTATCAGGTGCCTGCAAAGGCGTCCAACCAACACTCCACAATGTATGCGTGAGGCCAAGATAAGTCATTATCGGTGTAAATTTGATCAGTAAAATAACAGCAATTAGCAAACCCGCAATAAGCTGCGAACGACACAAATTAAATACACACAAAAATACACACGCAATAATGGCAAGCACAATTGCCATCAAAAATAAAATGGTTAAATGTACTTCAAATTGATATGCACTGTGTAAAAACCATTGAGCTGCACTTGCCCCTAATAAGCTCATTGTTAAAAAAACCAATATCATAGTGCCTAGGACCAATAACTGACTGTTTAAAAAGTAATATGTTTTGAGCGGTGTGGCAGCGATCAGCTCAGCTATATTATAGTATTTAGCGAAACAGCTTACTTGCCAGCTCCACAAAGCCATTAATAAAGTGCCAAACAACAATTGCATATCAAATGCATAATAACTAATCGCATCAAGGCTTGTGGTGCTCATAACACTCATTGGTTCAACATAACCAGACGACGAGGCAACACTATTAAAAACCATCACCGGCCAAACAAAAATAATCAGTAAAGTAACAGGGTGTGAAACCAAATTAACCAGCGTAATTTTGTATAAACTGGCCATCATCAAGAATGGTTTTTTTGTGACTTTCGCTGTTTTATATTCAGCGGGTTCTAACGTGTTGTAACGAATGCATTCGTTAGTATTTTTACCATTTTCACTCTTTAATAATGTATTTTTTTTATTTTTACTAAAAGTAATATAAAAAATACCAACAGTAAGCATACTCACAACAACGCGATTAATAGCAAATGAAGCTCCTAATGAATTGGTTAAACTGTTTATTACGGCTGTGTATGCAAAAGGGTCAAGCCAAACAAATAATGTATAAAAGCGATTGCTTATAATACTACTTCCAGCAAGTAATGGATTTCCGGTAATACTTGCAAGCATTATGTAGCCTATCCACAACACCGCAAAAACAACATAATTGGGTAATGAAGTAGTTGATTTATGGCAAACAAAAAAGGCAACAACAACTAAAAAGCAGCTATTTGGTAACAACACTAAAAAGCTATTAAATACAGTAAAAGAAACCATATTTGGTATATAGCCAAATTGCCTTACATGCATGTATATCATTACTAAAACACTGATTAAACTAATAATAAAAACCAAGCAAATCAGTAAACATACTCTTGCTAAACTGCGCTTAAATAGGCTAGTTTGCGTAGCATAAATAAGCTCCTGCATAGACGCGTGCTGATCTCGTAAAAATATAACGGGCGCCAATACTCCTACAAGCACAGGTAACTGCATCATTTGTAGCATTGTAATATTTAACTTAAATTGTTTTAACGAATTAACTTCAACTGCTGCAAGCCCAGAGGACAACATAACCGAAAATATTAAAGGAATAATAATGCTCAGCCAAACAAGTGGTTGGCGCACTGCATATCGCCACTCATTAAAAATTAACATGTGTGACTTCCTTCATTGAGTGCAAAAAAGTACTTGTCTTGAAGCGTAGCGGGCGAGTTTATTGCATTTTGTGCAGGCGCTGTGTCTGCATAGACACGAAATGACGATCTACCATAGCGATGGCTCTTACTTAATACATGCTGATTCGGTATGCCCGTAGGTAAACTTTCGAGCTGCCAAATCTTACCTTCTAAATGAACTAGTAACTCTTTTACGTCACCGCTTTGTATGAGTGCTCCTTGATCTATAATGGCCACGTAGTGACATAAATTTTCTACATCTTCAACAATATGGGTCGATAACAATACCAACCTATTTTGACTAATACTAACGAGTAAATTGTTTAAACTTTCTCGCTCCACAGGATCAAGCCCAGCAGTGGGCTCATCCATAATAATTAGTTTTGGGTTACCTAACAAAGCCTGAGCCACGCCAAAACGCTGCTTCATTCCTCCCGAAAAATTAACGACCTTTTTATTAGCAAACTGAGTCAAATTGGTTAGTTCAAGTAAGCTATTAATTTGGTTTTTGCGTGCATTACCATCTATGCCTTTTAATACGGCAATATGCTCAAGTAACGCCCGACAACTCATATTGGGATACACGCCAAAATATTGTGGTAAATAACCTAGCTGCGATCTAAGCGCATCTGGTTGGCTAATCACATCAAGGCCATTAAAATTAATATGCCCGGAGTCGGCATTTTGTAAACACGCGAGTGTGCGCATAAGTGTTGATTTACCCGCCCCATTTGGGCCAAGTAGACCGACCATACCGGCGGGTAGAGTGATCGTCACATCATTCAAAGCCTGCGTACCATCTGCGTATTTTTTGTTGATATTTTTCAGTGTAAGCATTAGTTTCATCCTTAATTGGTATAGCACCAGCTTAAGAAAGCAAGTCAATACAAGCGAGAAAACAATGGTTAACGTATTGAAATAAATGATGAACATAAAAAAGTAACGTTGGTCATTTAAATATGACCTTTCATCATTTAAATAAACGGCCTAGTATGCTTAAAACGGTTACTAACCCTATGAAATAAATAATTATTTTAAAAATAAATTATGATTGAAACAATTTTATGGATAATATAGCGCGCTCAGCGTAGTGAATTGTGCAAAGGTAATGTTTAAAATAAAAAGACAATTTTATCTAAGCGTATCTGCTCAGAAACTATAATAAAAACGGAGTCACATATGCAGCAAGCCAATACACCAATATGGCAACGCTTTAGCATTACCCAGCTAATAATTTTTTTACCGCTAATAGCTGCTATTATGCTCGACTCTCATATACGCTTTTTGTCATCACATATGGATTCAACGAGCCAATATCTGGCTATTAATATTCAACTTTTTTTACAGTGTATTCCCTTTTTTATTGCCCATGCGTTTGCATATCGTTTATTACTTACACCCGCAATCATAGTTTGGCTGTTAGGCTTTTTAGCCTATCCATCTCTCTTGCTAGTATTTAATAACCAGCTTCTTAACTTTTCGCAATGGCAATACCTTGATGCACAATGTTGGACACTGTGCGCATCTGCAAGTGGTATATGGCTTATTACTAAACGCACTAATAAAAATAACAATGTGTTGAGTAATAAATGGCTTAAATCCTTTTTTTCACTTGATACAGTCGTGTTTATAGTACTTTTAGGTTGGACAATAGTTACATCAAGCATACTCAATACGCACACTGATCCTATGTTAAACCAGCCTATTGAGCCTGTTATTGACGTTTATAAAGTATTCACACAGTTTGATACTTTTTTGGGTTACCTTTGGCAAATTACTGTTTGTGCCGGATTAGTATATGGTGTGTATTTATTAAATAGATATTTATTAATACGCTATGTATTAACCTATCATGGTGTACTGATGTTTTTGTTTGCAAGTTTAATAAGCCTCGTTGCACTTACACCTGTATTAACATCGTGCTTGCTACTGTTACCTATTAACGATTTACCCTCAGGCATTGCTAACTTAACACCTGGCGGTAATAATAATATTTTTAGCCCTGAAAATTATCAGTTCGTATTTTTGTTTTTGGCTATAAGCACACCGATTATTTTAGCGTTTGAACGACAGCAACAACACGTTCAAATTAGCAACATTGCCCAGCAACAAACAAAAACAGAGCTAAAGCTACTTCAACAGCAAATTAACCCTCATTTTTTATTTAATACATTAAACAACCTTTACGCGCTGACATTAAAAAAAGCAGATAATGCACCAGATCTTGTTATGCAATTAGCTAATTTACTGCGTTACAGTGTTTACGAAGGTCAAAAAGCACAGGTGAGTTTAGAAAAAGAAATCAATTACTTAAAAGGTTTTATTGCATTACAGCGTTTACGAAGTGCTGAGCGCTGTAACTTTGATGTGCAATGGCCTGAATATCAACAACACTATTTAATTTCGCCACTACTGTTAATAATGATTTTAGAAAACGCGATAAAGCATGGTGTAGAACCCACGTCACAAAAAGTAACGGTTGTGTTTAAAATCACCATGGCCGATAACATACTAACGCTATTTTCCTCTAACCCTATTCTACCTAATAACAATTCAGAGCATGGGGTGGGACTTAACAATTTACGCCGTAGGCTGACTCTTTTATATCCAAATAAGCACACATTAATTATTAATGAAAATAAAAATCTTTGGCAAACCACACTTAAATTGGAGCTGGCTGCATGCTAAACACAATAATTGTTGATGACGAGCCGCTCGCGCATGACGTTATACTGCATCATTTAAGTGCCCATAAAGATATTAATATAAGCGGACAATACCTTAACGCTAAAGATGCATTATGTGCTTTAGCCACATCATCTATTGATTTGTTATTTTTGGACATAAACATGCCCGAACTATCAGGCATTGCATTACTAAAAGTGCTCGCGAATCGACCACAAGTGATTATTATTAGTGCGTATCAAGAATATGCTTTAGCCGGTTTTGAACTTGACGTAACTGACTACCTACTAAAACCAGTCTCTGCGCAACGCCTTGAACAAGCACTCAATAAAGTACGGAAAAAAAGAAAACACATAACGCTAAATCCCAAGGCACCTCTGACTATTACGCTTAAAATCGATCGTGAAAAACATAAAATTCAATTGAGCGACATAGACATGTTTGAAGCGTATGGAAATTATGTAAAAGTATGGCAAGGTGAAAAAGCATTACTTGCAAGCTGTACTCTCAAATACATATTGCAGGAACTTGATACTTCATTTATTCAAGTCCACAAATCTTACGTTATTAACAAAAATAAAGTTGTTGCGTTAAGTAATGAAAGCGTTCAACTAGCATCAGGCGTGTCAGTTAAAATTGGCAAGTCATTTAAACAACAAGTGCGCGACATTATTTAACCTGAGATCTTATTTTATGTTTATCTAAAACATAACTTTAAGCTTTTCCCTAACAACGACTCTAGACTCTAGACTTTAGCACTTAACCTTTGTGGCTTTTCTCGCGTTACAAAGTAGCAAATTAGCGAGCCCACTGTTACCAGCACAACCCCTTGCCAAAACGAAGCACTCAGCGTAATAGATAAATACAACGCCGAAATAATAGTAGAAAACACCGGTGTAAAGTACGAAAGCGTGCCCAAAAGCATTAAGTTACCGCCAATAATAGCTTGATTCCACAGTGCATAACCGCTCCCCACGACTACACCAGCTAATAGTAATGTTATGCTTGAACTGAGTGAAAACGTTAATGGCGCTTCATTACTAAGACCATATTGCGCCCACAAACTCATTGCCGTAACAGCAAAAAATAACGTAATGGCATTTTTACCATTACTCAGCTTTTGCGTCACTACGCAATAAATAGCCCATATAAACGCTGCAGCTAATGCCATTAAGTAAGTAGCAGGATTATCAGCAAAGTTAGTAACAAGCGTATCGAGTGACATTTTTTGATCGCCCGTAATACACCAAGCAACGCCTAAAAAAGCAATGATCATGCTTGGGTAAACCCAGTAACTTACTTTTTTACGACCAATCATAATAGAGAGCAATATAGTCAGTGTGGGCCATAAATAATTAATAACCGCCATTTCCATTGCCTGATGACGACTATTTGCCATACCAATAGAAAGCGCCAAACAAATTTCGTACGCTACAAATAATAAAGTACCTACTACCAAGTAACGTTTTGAAAACCCACTAAACTTGGGCACTCCCATAACCAAAATTAAAAATATCGCACTGACAGAGTACATAGCCGCCGCACCACCTATGGGGCTAAACAACTCAGAAATATCCCGAAGTAATGCAACTAAGCAACTCCACAGTAATATGGCCGCGACTCCATAAAGCGTGTATTTATTTTTGCTTAAAAACTCCATATTAAACCTAAAGTACTACTCATGAATTTGAGCCTAAGCTAACAGTAATTATTTAATTAAACAATAAGGGTCTGTTGATCTTTCAAGGTTAAATTTCCAGCAGTCTGTTTGGTATTTAGGCAAGGCAGAGTCTATATAGTGTGGTTATTCCCCATTAATGGGCGATAACGTAGCATTAATGCCAAACAGGCGCTGCCCAAAGGGTTCTTCCTAGGGGCTACTTACTCTTTGTTGCTCGGTTTTTACTTAGCCCACTAGGTTACAAATCTCGCGCCGCGATTAAATAGCCCCTAGTTTGAACAAATTTTAATCCGCAAAGATCAACAGACCCTAAAGTTAATAGCTTAAACCTCTCGTTTGTTTTTAGCATTCACCCTTTTTAGTAATTGACCTTTTGGTCAGTAAAGCTACAATCAATCAATACGTTAAACACGCAAACTCTATAATGACCACACAAATAAAACCAAATAAAAAAGAAGTGACACGCGAGAAAAACCAAAAACTAATTTTAGATGCCGCCGAGCAATTGTTTTCGCAATTAGGTTACGACGGAGCAAGTATGAGCATGGTTGCTAAAGAAGCGCAGGTGCCAAAAGCTAATATTTTGTATTACTTTAAAAGTAAAGATGGTCTATACGAGTCTGTGATTGACCGCATAATAGCTAATTGGAACTTAGGGCTTGATAACGTCACAATTAACGACGATCCAGCTACCGTGCTTTATAACTATATTAAAAGCAAAGTAATACTGGCCGTAAATCAGCCAATGCAATCTCGCTTATTTGCCAGTGAAATACTGCGCGGTGCACCCTATTTACAAAACTACTTTAGAACCAATACCCGCCCTTGGGTTAAACAAAAGGTTGATGTACTTCAAGCATGGATGGACGCTGATAAAATGGATAAGGTTGACCCGTACCATTTGCTCTTTACTATTTGGTCTACCACGCAATATTACGCCGACTTTCAGGCTGAGGTTTTACTCGTAATGAACAAATTAGAGTACGACGAAACCGATGTGGCACAAATTACGCAATCAATTGCCCACATAATTTTAAAAGGTATTGGTCTTAAAATACCTGAGCAAAGTGAGACTTAACCCATGACACCCTTTACTACACCCGATTTATTTGACGATCATCGCGATAACGTGCAAGTAGCAGACAGCGGCCTTTACCACTTTGGTAAAAAAACCACGTTTTATGGCAAAGTAGTTACCGTTACCTGCCCAGAAGACAACTCTTTTGCCGCCGATATATTGCATGAAAATGGTGAAGGGAAAGTATTGGTTATAAACGGGTTTGCGAGCAAACGCTTTGCATTTATAGGCGACATTATGGCTGAGCGTGCCCTAAATAATGGCTGGGAAGGCGTAATAATAAATGGCTGTTGCCGAGATATAGAAATACTCGCCACGATGAACTTACCTGTAATGGCGCTAGGCTCTACACCACGTAGTACCTTAAAGCGCGGCTTTGGTGATAAAAACCAAGCTATTACCATGCTTAGCACCACTATTGAACCTAACGATTGGGTTTACGCCGATATTAATGGTTTAATCATCAGTAGAACGCCCCTTATTTAGCACTCAAAACCATATAAATAAACAGGGCAAGAGCATGAAAAAAGTCTATGCGTTCAGTACCTTTTCAAGGTAGGCTGTACTGCGCATAGCTTTTTTCTG